>NC_007643.1:2425000-2735000 GCF_000013085.1 Rhodospirillum rubrum ATCC 11170 | reverse complement strand
GACATCGAGCCCGATCAGAGGGTCTGAAACTTCTGGCAAAATACAAACTTTCTTCGAATATGCTGAAAGTACGAGCATGGACCGTCCAAGCCTTAGGGCCTGGGTTGATCCCTGCGCGTGGTTTCTCAAGCAAGAGAAGGGCATCTGGTGGATGCCTTGGCGTCAAGAGGCGATGAAGGACGTGGCACTCTGCGAAAAGCCATGGGGAGCTGAGAGCAAGCTTTGATCCATGGATATCCGAATGGGGAAACCCACCCCTTATGGGGTATCCGTAGCTGAATCCATAGGCTACGGAAGCGAACCCGGCGAACTGAAACATCTAAGTAGCCGGAGGAAAGGAAATCAACCGAGACTCCGTTAGTAGTGGCGAGCGAACGCGGATCAGCCCAGTGGTATTTATGTCTAAACCGGAACCGTCTGGAAAGTCGGGCCATAGCGGGTGACAGCCCCGTACGGGTAGATGGCATTTATATCCTCGAGTAGGGCGGGACACGTGAAATCCTGTCTGAACGTGGGGGGACCACCCTCCAAGGCTAAGTACTCCTTGACGACCGATAGTGCACCAGTACCGTGAGGGAAAGGTGAAAAGCACCCCGATGAGGGGAGTGAAACAGATCCTGAAACCGGATGCCTACAAGCAGTCGGAGCCTTTTCGGAGGTGACGGCGTACCTTTTGTATAATGGGTCAGCGACTTAATCTGGCGAGCAAGCTTAAGCCGATAGGTGTAGGCGCAGCGAAAGCGAGTCTTAATAGGGCGTCGAGTTCGTCGGATTAGACCCGAAACCGGGTGATCTAGCCATGGGCAGGTTGAAGGTGGAGTAACACCCACTGGAGGACCGAACCCACGTCTGTTGAAAAAGACGGGGATGACCTGTGGCTAGGGGTGAAAGGCCAATCAAACTCGGAAATAGCTGGTTCTCCGCGAAAGCTATTTAGGTAGCGCGTCGGATGATTACCACCGGGGGTAGAGCACTGGATGGGCTAGGGGGCCGCGAGGCCTACCAAACCTAACCAAACTCCGAATACCGGTGAGTACAGTCCGGCAGACAGACTCAGGGTGCTAACGTCCTGGGTCAAGAGGGAAACAACCCAGACCACCAGCTAAGGTCCCCAAGTCACGGCTAAGTGGGAAAGGATGTGGGACGGCCATAACAACCAGGAGGTTGGCTTAGAAGCAGCCATCCTTTAAAGAAAGCGTAACAGCTCACTGGTCTAATAGCTATCCTGCGCCGAAGATGTACCGGGGCTCAAGCCGTGCACCGAAGCTGTGGATTCTTTCTTCGGAAAGAGTGGTAGCGGAGCGTTCCGTAGGCCTGTGAAGGTGTCTCGTAAGGGATGCTGGAGGTATCGGAAGCGAGAATGCTGACATGAGTAGCGACAAGGAGTGTGAGAAACACTCCCGCCGAAAGCCCAAGGGTTCCTGCGCAAGGCTAATCCGCGCAGGGTGAGTCGGCCCCTAAGTCGAGGGCGAAAGCCGTAGACGATGGGAATCAGGTTAATATTCCTGAACTCGTGAGATGTGACGCCTTTCGGACGTTGTTCCTCCTTATCGGATTGGAGGGGCAGGCAGGAAAGGCCGGGAAATAACCTCACGTATGAACCGTACCCCAAACCGACACAGGTGGGCTGGTAGAGTATACCAAGGCGCTTGAGAGAATGGTGTTGAAGGAACTAGGCAAATTGCCCCCGTAACTTCGGGAGAAGGGGGCCCTCGTGGTGGGCAACCATCATGGGGGGGCACAGACCAGGGGGTGGCGACTGTTTACTAAAAACACAGGGCTCTGCGAAGTCGCAAGACGACGTATAGGGTCTGACGCCTGCCCGGTGCCGGAAGGTTAAGAGGAGAGGTGCAAGCTTTGAATCGAAGCCCCGGTAAACGGCGGCCGTAACTATAACGGTCCTAAGGTAGCGAAATTCCTTGTCGGGTAAGTTCCGACCTGCACGAATGGCGTAACGACTTCCCCGCTGTCTCCAACACCAACTCAGCGAAATTGAATTCTCCGTGAAGATGCGGAGTTCCCACGGCCAGACGGAAAGACCCCATGAACCTTTACTACAACTTCGCAGTGGCATTAGGCGATGGATGTGTAGGATAGGCGGGAGGCTTTGAAGCATAGGCGCCAGCTTGTGTGGAGCCACCCTTGAAATACCGCCCTTCCGTCTCCTGATGTCTAACCGCGGCCCGTGATCCGGGTCCGGGACCCTGCGTGGTGGGTAGTTTGACTGGGGCGGTCGCCTCCCAAAGAGTAACGGAGGCGCGCGATGGTGGGCTCAGGCCGGTCGGAAATCGGCTGATGAGTGCAATGGCAAAAGCCCGCCTGACTGCGAGAGCGACAGTTCGAGCAGAGTCGAAAGACGGTCATAGTGATCCGGTGGTCCCGCGTGGAAGGGCCATCGCTCAACGGATAAAAGGTACTCTGGGGATAACAGGCTGATACTGCCCAAGAGTCCACATCGACGGCAGTGTTTGGCACCTCGATGTCGGCTCATCACATCCTGGGGCTGGAGCAGGTCCCAAGGGTTCGGCTGTTCGCCGATTAAAGTGGTACGTGAGCTGGGTTTAGAACGTCGTGAGACAGTTCGGTCCCTATCTACCGTGGGTGTAGGATACTTGAGAGGAGCTGTCCCTAGTACGAGAGGACCGGGATGGACATACCTCTGGTGTACCAGTTGTCACGCCAGTGGCACCGCTGGGTAGCTAAGTATGGACGGGATAACCGCTGAAAGCATCTAAGCGGGAAGCCTCCCTCAAAACCAGGTATCCCTATCAGGACCGTGGAAGACCACCACGTTGATAGGCCGGGTGTGGAAGCGCAGTAATGCGTGAAGCTAACCGGTACTAATCGTCCGATCGGCTTGATTGACCACGCGCAGCGGTCAGCCCAGACCTTGGGCCCCATGCGCACCTTCAGCAAAGCTTCGAAGAACCAACCGCCAGAACGAACCAACACACAACACACTACCCGTACCCCCAAAGGGGCCGTTTCGATGGCCTGGTGGTCATTGCGGGCTCGAAACACCCGATCCCATCCCGAACTCGGCCGTGAAAGAGCCCTGCGCCAATGGTACTGCGTCTTAAGGCGTGGGAGAGTAGGTCGCCGCCAGGCCTTCCAAACGACCCCTAAAAGGGCACAACAACACCACAGCAGGTTCAGAAAAATCCCTCTCACAATGTCAGCTCAAACGGCCCGTCTCCCTTTATCGCGGGGTGGAGCAGCCCGGTAGCTCGTCAGGCTCATAACCTGAAGGCCGCAGGTTCAAATCCTGCCCCCGCAACCAGATATCAAGCCGTTGATTCCAGACCGGAATCAGCGGCTTTTTGTTTTGTCGACCCCACCGCTTCCAGGCCGCCGTGGACGCGTCGTGGAAGCGCCAGAGGGAAAGCCCTGGCGCAAAATCAGCGCACCATCCGTTAAAAATTTTGTCCCCATCCGGCATAAACCAGCATAGCTGGCTATCCCTGATTCGTCGTCCCCGTGAGCAATTACCGGCGGTCGGCACAATCACTTTGGCAAAGCTCGGGGCGCGAATTCCAGCAGATCCGGCCCCCTCCGGTCAGGGCCGCCTTACGATTTGATCTGAGGCAATTTGGCATCGCTGCATGGGTCACAACGAAATGATGCGGCAAGGACATGGACGCTGAGGCGTCGGCCCCCTGCACGAGGACGACATGCCGGAAAGCCGGGGTATCGGCTTGGGGAAGTCCTTTGGCTGGATTGCGGGGACACTCATCGCCCGGACCGGTCGCGATGGGCGACAACGGTGAACATCGGAAACAGGCTGTCTCCGGGGCCGCGTTGGTGATGGATGGTGACCTCGGCGCGGGGGAACCCCAGGCAGGCCAGGGCCTGGAGGAAGAAGCGCGGCGAGAAGGACCACCAAGTGTCCACCGCCGTTCCTTCGGGGTCGGGGATCAGGCGCATCACCGGAAGCTCGCCCAGGGCGCAATCATAAAGATCGGTCACGATGATCGTTTCCTCCACCCGCGCCGCCACGCTTTCCAGGATGGAAAACGGCGATCGCGTGTGAAGCAAGATGGCGGCGAGAACGCCAATATCAAAGCGTCCGACCTCGGCCGGAATGGCTTCGGGAACGGTTTCGATCAGGCGGGCCTTCGAGCCCTGATGATGGTGCATGTACCAAAAGGAATTGCGGATGCGGATGATGCTTTGCAAGAAGGAGGCGCGCCAAGCGTCCCGGTCGACGCCCTGATGGGGAAAGATATCCCACAGGCGTTTGAGCGGAGGTTCCACGGCGGTGACGGCGGCCCCGGCCCGTTCCATGTGGAAGGTCAGATAGCCGCTGGCCGGACCGATCTCGAGCACGGTCTTGCCGGCGAAATCGACCGCGCCAAGATAGGCGTCGGTGGTGTCGCGCAGATCCCACTGCCCGGTCATCAAGCCATCGGGCGTTTCCATGGTGTGATAAAAGGCGCAAGCCGAGATCGGCGGGCACGGCCGTTTGATCTCGGTGAAGGGGGCCGTGGAGCACGACCGGAGCGGGGGGAGGCGCTCCCCCTCCTTGCGCCACGCCATGCCGGTCCAGTCGATCCGCTCCAAGGGGGCGGAAATCCCCCGTTCGGCCCGGAAATCCTCCACCGCCCGCCGGCAGGGCGGCATGGCGCCGCAATCGTCAACGATGATGAAGCCTCCGGGCGCCACCTTGTCGTAGAGGGCGAGCAGGGCGTCCATGGTCGATTCGTAAAGATCGCCATCCAGGCGCAGCAGGGCGATCTTGTCGATGGGCGCTTGCGGCAGGGTCTCGCGGAACCACCCCGGCAGAAATAGAACCTGATCATCAAGCAGATCGTAGCGGGCGAACAAGGCTTTCACCCGCTCCTCGGATATGGCCAGAATGGGTTCGAGGCTTTGGCTCAGATCATAGCCCCGATCCTCCTCGACCGAGGGCTCGGGCAGGCCCCGGAAGGAATCGGCGACCCAAACGGCGCGGTCGGTCACGCCATGGGCGGCAAGATGGGCCCGCATGAAAATGGTCGCCCCGCCGCGCCAGACACCGGCTTCGATCAGGTCGCCGGGGATGCCCTCGGCCAGCAGGGTGTCAAGGCAATGGTGCAGATGGTCCAGGCGCCGGCGGCCGATCATGGTGTGGACGTGTTCGGAAATATTGTGGGGGTCGTAGACTTGGCCCCCCGTCTCCGGCCACAGCACCCTGCCGCCCTCGTCGCGGGCTTGGCGCAGGTGGGCGACGATATCGGGGCGGTGCGCGGCGATATCGCGGATTATTCCCGGGTCGGCTTCCTCGCCCCGGCGCCGGCACAGCACCAGATAATGAAGAATGGCTTCCAGTTCCAGGTAAAGGTCGTTGATCAGGGATCGCTTGATCAGCCTCAAATAGCGATCGGCGGAAGACGCGTCTGAGCCAAGAAAGGGATAAAGTGACATCGCGGCCTTTCATGACACCCTCGGGGGGCATGGATGGTTGGGCGGGACAATGTGGAGAACACGGCAATGGGCGAGGCGCTTTCCCCAAGCCAGATCAGCGGCAGGGTCGATGCGGTATGGGGCAATCCGATGGCCTGGGAAGCCGCGGGTTGGCAATGGGAACGGCTGCCGGCGATCAGGCGCATGGTAAACCGCCATGTCACCGGCGACGAGGCGATCGATCCGCTGAGTTGGTTCTTCCAGCGCGTCGCCAAGGACCAGACCTTGCCGGTGCGTCGGGCTTTGGTGCTGGCCTGCGGCGCCGGCGGCCTGGAACGCCAATTGATCAGCCAGGGCTGGGTCAGCGAAGTTGTCGCCGTCGATCTTTCGCCCGGAGCGCTCGCCGCGGCCAGGGACGCGGCGCGCCAAGCTGGCATAAGCGGTATCGACTACCGCCAAGCCGACATGAACGCGCTTGATGTCGAGGGCCCCTTCGATCTGGCCGTCGGCAGCAGCGCCCTGCATCACTGCGAAAACCTGGAAGGGATCTTCGCCGTTGTTCGCCGGGTTCTGGTGCCGGGCGGCTGGTTCTTCTTGAACGACTATATCGGCCCCAATCGCTTGCAATACGACGCCGCCCAGGTGCTGGAGGTCAATCGCCTGCTGCAATGCCTGCCCGATCCTTTGGTGATGAACGCGGCGGGCTTCAGCCGGCGCGGTTTTCGCCCCGCCAGCCTTGCCGAGGTGATCGCCTTCGATCCCAGCGAGGCTCCGCGCTCGGCCGATATTTTGCGGGTCATGGGCGAGGCCCTGGAGGTGGAAACGGTTCGGCCCTATGGCGGCAATCTTTTGTATCTGGTCTTGTCCAACCTCGCGCAGAACTTCGATCCCGCCCAGTCGGGCGACGCCGCCGCGCCGGACTACCTGCGGCTTCTTATCGAAGCCTCCGATCATTGGCGGGCGACGCGGCATGGCCAGGATCATTTCGCCGCCGCCATCGCTCGCCAGCCCATCAGCTGATCCAGCGCGCCCTGGTCGTTGGCGACAAGGGCAAGCCGGCTGGCGAGGGCCGGGGCATAGGGCAAGGCGGCGAAAGCCTCAATGATCGCCTCGAAGCGGTCGCCCAGGACGCTCGAGGCCGGGTCGAGCCCGGTGATCAGCGTTAGGCCGGTCGGCGCGGCGGGAAGGGTGAGCAGGCGCAGATCGGGCCGGATCGCCCGCAGGCAGGGCACGATCTTCCAGGCATCGGCGGTGTAGAAGCCCGTTTGCCGCGATCGGCTGGCGGTAAGCGGGTCAAGGGGCCATGTGTCGTGCAAGGCGATCACCCCGCCCGCCGCCATATGGGCCTCCAGGGCGATGAAATCATGTAAGACGCTGGCGAAGCGATGATCGCCGTCGATGAAGGCGAAATCGATGGGGCCGGGCAGTTCGGCCACCGCCTGGGGATCGGCGAAGAAATCCTGGCTGGTGCGGGCGATGACACGGGCGTTGGCGGGCAGGGCCGGGCAGGGCCCGGTGGGCGCGGCGGGATCAATGCCCAGGCAGCGGGTCTCGGCGCGGGCTAGGCCCAGGCTAAGCCCGCTTTCAACGCCGATCTCCACATAAAGTCCCGGTCGCAGAACCCGGTGCAGGCGGTGCAGCCAGTCCAGATAATCCGGGCCCGGCCTTTGGGCGAGGGCCAGCCCCAAATGGGCTTCGGGCAGATTGGCCTGCCGACGAAGGGCCCGGGTGAAGCACTCCGCCGCGCCCTCCCTGTCGCCCAGGCGCAGCGCCCGCCTGCCTTCGATAAGCAGGCGGCGGAGCGGCAAGGGCCAGGGATGGGTCAAATGCGGCGGCTCGATCATCCGATCCCCCTCCCCAGAACGGCCTCGCGCAGCGTGTCGCGGAAACGGTCGGGGGCGTTCTCGGTGCTCACCCGGGCCAGGGCGCCATCGCGGATGCGTCGCCACAGCGCGCCGTCCGTGTAAAGGGCCGCCATGGCGGCGGCGAAGCCCTCGGCATCGCCGGCGGCCAAGAGGTAATCCCCGGTGCTCCAGCCCAATTGCCGCGCCAGCAAGGGCGTCGCCACCACCGGCAGCCCGGCGGCGGCGGCCTCGATCACTTTGAGGGGGATGCCGGCGGCAAAGCGGGTCGGGGCGACGAAGACCGCCGCCTGATCATACCAGGGCGCCGGGTCTTCCACCCGTCCGACCAAGCGAACCTGTTCGCCGGCCAGGGCGGCGATGCGCGAGGAGCGGCATTCGCCGAGGATGCTAAGATGCGGCGGCGGTCGGGGTAGGCGTCGGGCCAGAGCCGGCAGAACGCTCTCGACCAGCCAAACAAGGCTATCCTCGTTGGGACTCCCCGGCGTCAGGGCGCCCAGGAACAGGAATCCCGAGCGTCCGTCCCGTCCCGGCGGGGCGGGATGGGCGGGCAGGGCGTGGCTGACGAGATGAACCTTGGCCGCTCCTCCGGCGGAAAACAGCCGGGCTTCGCGTCGGGAAACGGCGAGAACCGTATCGGCGCCGGCGGCAAGGTCGAGTTCGTCGCGCAGGCGCCGGCGGGCCTCGGTGCGGGGGAGCGGGCGGGCGGTGATCGCCGCCTGGGCGATGTCACGCAGGGCGAACAGCGCCTCGGCGTCATAAACCAGCCTCATCCCCTTCAACAGGTCGGGGCGGCGGCGGCCGATGGCCTTGACGATCGCCATGTTGGGCGGGCGGCTGACCACCAGCACATCATAGAGTCCCTGGCGGTGGTCGAGGAAGTCTTCCAGCGTGGTCGCATGCTGATCGAGCATAACCTCGACCTCGGCGCCAAGGGTCCGATAAACGGCCGCCCAGTCGCTTTCGCGGACCCACATGGGAAAGAAGGTGACATGACAGCCCGCCAGGGCCTCGATCATCAGGCGGGCCCGGGGATTGCCCGCGCCCCCGGCGCTATGGGGCACGCCGTTGTCGATGACCAGAACCCGGGGCGCCGGCGCGGGCGCCCAGCGATCGCGCAAGGGCCGCGCGGCCGCCGGTGACGGGCGGGAGCGCAAGGCCTCGGCGTGGCGGGCCAGGAAGGCGCCGCGGTTGCGGCGGATCATGGCGGCGGCGGCGTCCGAGGTGACGGTGCTGCCCCCCTCCACATGGGTGAGGACGACGGCGGGATCATAGACCACCCGGAAGCCGGCGCGATGAACCCTGAGGCACAGGTCGGTATCCTCGTAATAGGCTGGCGCCAAGGCTGGCTCGAAGCCGCCAAGCGCCCGCCACAGGGCCCGGGGCAGCATCAGGAAGGCCCCCGAGACGTAATCGACCTCGCGCAGGAAGCGGAATTCCGCAAGGTTGGGATCCTCGCCACGCCCATAGCCGGCGGTCGAGCCATCGTTGAAAACCATGCAGCCCGCCTCTTGAAGGCTGCCGTCGATCAGCACCACCCGGCCACCGACTACGCCGATGGAGGGGTCCGCGCGCAGGCGGCGCAGGGCGGCGGCGAGGGCGTCGCGATGGAGGAAGACGTCATTGTTCAAGAAGACGATGTGCTTGCCGCGCGCCACGGCCGCCCCCTGATTGGCCGCGCGCAGAAAGCCGATGTTGTCTTCGTTGCGCAAAAGGGTGGCGCCGCGCACCCGGGCCAGCAGGGCCGGCGTTTCATCCGTCGACGCGTTGTCGACGATGATGGTCTCGAAGCGAACCCCCTGCTGATCGGCCAGGGCGATCAGGGTTCGCAGACTAAGCCCCGCCTGATTGTAAAGGACGATGACCACCGAGAGATCGGGCGCGTCATCGGCGCCTTGCGAAGGTGGCAGAGTCAGCGAGCGCTCGCGCCCAAGCCAGACCGCCAGATCCCGCTTGGCAAGCGCCTGAGAGCGGCTTTTGAGATCGGGAGCGGCGGTGATCCCGGCCATGGCGTCGCGCGCCTTCAACCAAGCCGCTTCCAACTGGCTGGTGATGCGGCGCGCATCGAGCAAGGGCGAGGCGCCGAGCCGGTCGCGCAGGGTGTGCCGGATCAGGGCCAGGTCCTGTCGATCGCCGGCCAGCTTGCGGGCGATCGCCAGATAGTCGGCGGGGCTGCGGGCGATCCAGTCGCCACAATCCGCCGCGGCGAGAAGCGAGGCCCCCTGGCGTTCGGCCAGCAGACCCGTTCCGGCCAAGGTGACCACCGGCACGCCCATCCACAAGGCGTCGGCAAGGCACAGGCCGCCATTGGCCGGGAAGGTGTCAAGGGCGATGTCGATGCCGGCGAAGCTGTGCAGATGGTCGGCGTAAGCTTGCTGAAAGCGATAGACCACGCGCTCGGGCGCGATGCCGCACGCCTGGAGAAGACGGGAGAAGCCGGCGCGGAATTCCCAGTCATGGGCCTGACGCCCCAGAATCATCAGGCGCGCGTTGTCCATGCCGGCCAGCAGATCGGCCCAGGTTTCCAGGCAGCTTCGGCTGATGCGGAAGCCGCGCACCGCGCAGCCGAAGGTGATGATGCCGGTTTGCGCCGAGGGCAAAGGGCCGATGGCCGGGGCGACGGCGGGCGGCGTCCAGCTCCACTGGCCCCCGGCGAGGGCCAGGATATCCTCGTCGTGATGGTCGGCGGCGGCGGGCAGGGCGACGGTATCGGTGATCAGACCATCGAAAAGGCCGCTTCCCGGCCCCCAACCGCCAAACCAGCCCCATTGCGATGGCGCGAGGCGGCGGCGCAGGAAGCGCAGGACCTCGGCCTGCCCGTGAAAGGGGTGCAGGCCGACGGTATCGACGACGACATCGATGCCATTGGCGGCACAGGACGCCGCCAGATCGACACCGCCCAGCGGGTGGACGATGACCCGCGAGCGCAGATCGGGCGGTAGAGCCTCGGCGTCATCGGTATAGAGATGGGGCACGACAACGGCGCGATCATGCGTCGCGAGAATGCCGCTCAGCAGGGCATGGTGATAGCGCGAGGCGAGATAGGCGACGTGGAGGGGGCGACCGGGCGTGGCGGCCAGCCGGGGGCGGGGCGGCAGGGGGCCCCAGGACTGGGCGTGCTCCAGGCCCCACTGCCGCAATTGGCGGGCGGTGTCGGCGGCGGGCGCCTGTCCGGCCATGGTTTCCAGATAAAGGCAGGCGATGGTCAGGTCGCGATCTTCGGGAAAGGCCGCCCGGGTCGCCCGGGTCAGGCGCGTCGCCTCCCGGGCATTGCCAAAGCCGGTCACCCATTCCAGGCCTTCGCGCAGGACGCGGCGATGCAGGGCGCTTGGCAGCAGCGCCACCAGATCGGCGGCGCGCGGTTGGCCGGCGGCGGCCAGCCGTACGGCGACATGGGCGGCGGCGAGGTGGCTGGGGTCGCGGTAAAGCAAGGTGGCGGCGCACCGGGCGGCCTCTGCCCAAGCCGTATCGCCGTCGCCCGCCTCGATATGCCCCCGACTGAGGTGGATCCTGGCCAGCAAGGCTTGGGCGGCCAGCGGCGAGGGACCGAGATCCCGGGCCCGGGTGGCGGCGATGATCGCCTCGGCGGGGCGGCCGGCCAGGGCCAGCATCTCGGCCTGTTCCAGCGCCCGCTCGGCGCTCTCGGGCGTCAGGTCGCAGGCCTTGCGCATGACGATCAAGGCTTCGGGCAGGCGGTCGTCCATCACCAGAACCCAGGCGAGTTGCCCCAGCACGTCCCCGCGTCCGGGCGCCAGCGCGTGGGCGTTGTGCAAAGCCTCCTCGGCCTCGGCCAGCCGGTTCTGGTGATGGCGCAGATGGCCAAGGCACCTCCAGGCCTCCGCGTCCTTGGGGGCCAGGGCGATCGCCTGTTCGGCATGGCGCTCGGCCGCGACCAGCCGGCCCGAGGCTTGATGGGCGAAACCGGCCATGATGTGGGCGGCGGGCAAGGTCGGGGCCAGATGCAGCAACCGGTGGCACAGTTCCGACGTCGCCGAAAGATCGCCCGCCTCCAGTTCCAAAGCGGCGCCATGGCGCAGGGCGTCGCAGTCGGTTGGCGCGAGGCGTCTGGCCCGGCGGGCGGCAAGGCGGGCGGTGGTCAGCCGGCCCATCTGGTGGAGCGCCGTTGACAGGGCCGTCCACAACTCGGCGGCCCGCGGCGCGCTTTGCAACAAGATGTGGATCTGCGGACGGGCGATCGCGCCCTTGCGCTGGCCGATCAGGGCCCAGGCCAAGTGCTTGCGGGCGGCGGGATGGCCGGGCGCCTCGCGCAACAGATCCTCCATCAGCCCGGCCGCCGCCTCGGCCCGACCCAGCCGCAGCAACAGACGCGAGCGTTCCAAGATGGCGGCGATCAACGAGGGATCGCATGCCTGCGCCCGGGCGAAGCAGTCCAGCGCCTCTTCATCCTGGCCGTCGTCGCGCTTGATCTGGCCGCGCAGAAACCACCCTTCGCCCCAGTCCGGCCAGCGCTCGACGATCTGCGCGGCGATCAGGGCGGCCTGGGGATGGGCGCCGCCGTCGCGCAACAGCGTCGCCTGTCGCAGGGCCAGCCGGCGCTCGTCGGGAGCGGCGGCAAGGGCGGTTTCGATCAGGGTCAAGGCCTCCCTGCCACGGCCGGTGCGGCTAAGCGCGGTGGCGAGGTCGGCCGTCGCGGCCCAATCACCGGGCCTCTCCGCCGTGGCCCGGTCAAGCAGGACCAGGGCCGCCTCGTATTCCCCTTTTTGCGTCAGCAGCCGCCCAAGGTGGGCGAGGTGGCGCGGCGCGGGATCGCGTCGGGCGGTGTCGTGGGCGAGGGTCAGGGCCTCGTCAAGGCGCCCGAGATCAGCCAGCACCCAAGACAGGCTGGCGGCGATCTCGCCGTTGGGCGCGTCGGTGTCGGCCGCCAGGGCCAGGGCGTGGCGCAACAGGCGCTCGGCCTCGGCCAGTCGCCCCTGGCGGGCGCAGATATGCCCCAAATACCAATAAGCCGTCGCCTGTCGCGGGTGGCGGTCAACCGCCGCACACAGCGTCCGCGTCGCCGCCTCTCCCCGGCCGGCTTCCCAGTACAGCCAGCCGAGCGTGGTCGCGGCCTCGGCATCGTTGGGGGTCGCCTGGACCGCCCGTTCGGCCCGGTCCACGGCGCCGCAGCGGTCGCCCCGGGCGTAGCTGTCCCAGGCCAACGCCAGCGACGCCTCGGCGCATCTGGGGTCGAAGGCCAGGGCCGTGCGGTAGAGGTCCGCCGCCAGCGGGTCATTGCCGGCGGCCCGGGTCTCGCGGGCGATCTGACACAGGCGGGCAACGACGGCACTCGGGTCGCCCAGGCTTCTTTTCAGGGAATAGCTTGGCAAAAACGCTCCGCCCGGCGGGGGAGGGGTTTCGGGGCAGCGGCCCTCGGCCAAGGTTTGGGTGAGAAGGCTCGCGGGGGTTTCCTTTTGGGAAAGCGCCCGCCGAAGGGCGTCCCAGTCACCGGCTTCAAGGTGGGCGACAAGGGTGAATGCGGGCGTATCGGGCATAAGTCTTCGGAATCCTAGGGGGATGAGGGGATTTCTCAATGCCAGGGAAGACGAAAGCCTCCCAAAGTCGCGGGAGGTCTCTCCAATCGCGTTATCACCTTGACTCCGAAGCGGAGTATCTCGGATAAACTAATCTTCCAACAAGGGTAAATCCAGACGCGTCATGGACCGGCTGATGGAAAGCGGGATGGCGGACCGTCGGTAGGGGAGTACCTCGGTGATGCCGCGTCTTCGTCTCATGTCCAGCGCGCTGGTGGGTGGCCTCTTCCTGGGGGTGGCGCCCGTTTTGGCGCAGGAGGCACCGAGGGCCAATATCGACGCGCAGATCGATCAGGCCTTTGGCGCCGTGCTGGGCAATCCGGCCAACCTGCAGATCGGACGGACCTACGCCGGTCTTCTGGTCGAAGGCGGCAATTTCGAAGGCGCCATCGCCGCCCTGGAGCGGCTTCTGCTTGATCCGGCGGCCGATCCCTCCATCCGGGTGGAACTGGGTATTCTTTACTACCGCGTCGGCTCTTATGGCATGGCGGAAAGCTACCTGACCACGGCCCTGGCCGATCCCCGGGTGTCCGGGCAGGTGCGCGACGACGCCGAGAAGCTTCTGCGCGACGTGAAGCGGCGCAACGCCCCGGGGGGCAAGCTGAGCGGCGCCGTCTCGATCGGCCTGCGCGGACAAACCAATCCGACGGCCGCCTCATCGGCCGGAAGCCTGAGTTATGGCGGAACCCGGGTGGCGATCCCGGAGCAATCGCGCCGCAACGGCGACTTCGACGTTTTCCTCAACGCCGGGGCCAACCATGAATGGGATCTTGAAACCCAGAACAGCGCCACCGTGGTGACCACCGGCGCGTTGTTTGCCAATCACTACGGCAATGCCGAAGGCTATGACAGCGACAGCGTGAAGAACGACCCGCAGGATCTGGTGGCGCTCAACGCCACCACCGGCATCCGTTTCAAGCCGTCGCCGGCCGATGTGCCCGATCTGACCTTGCGGCCTTATATCGGCGCCTCCGAACTGCTGCTCAGCGGCAATCAGTACATGGCCTCAGCGGGGGGCGGTCTGGATATCGCCTATGCGTTCAATGGCGGCGCCACCCTTGTGGGCGCGACCTATGATATCCGCCGCACGTTTTTTGAAGAGCGGGCCGATATCTCGGAATCGGGCGGTCAAAGCGGCTATGAGCAGTATCTGCAACTGAACGCCGTGCAGGAAGTGGCGCCGCTCAACATCGTTTCGCTCAATCTCACCTTGCGCGACCATAACGCCGATCGGCCCTATTTCGACTATCAGGGGGTTGAAGCCCGGGTGAGCTATGGCCTGAGCTACCGCAATCCGCTTGGCTGGGACGAGGGGTTCTGGACCTCCAGCGTCTATGGCGGCCCGGTTTGGCGCGCCTACCAGGGCCCCGATCCCGTGGTCGATCCCGCCAGAACCCGCAAGGATGTGGAATGGCGGGTGGGGGCCAGTCAGGCCGTGCCGATTACCCAGGCGGTTTCTTTCTTGTTGGGCGTGGAATACACCACAACGGACTCTAATCTGCCGAACTACTCTTATAATAACTTTATGGCCTCGAGCAGTTTCGTTTTCAATTTCTGACGAAACGGCGCTTTCCGGTGGAAGCCGGAACCGGGTGGAGCAAAACAGATGACGCCGGCAGATTCCAAAGACTGGCTTTTCGCCGCGGTCGCCCTGACCACCGCCGCCACCCATCCGGCGGTGGCCGCCGAAGGTCCCAAGGTCGGGGTGGTCACCGGCGCGGTATCGTCGACCCGGGGGGTGAGCGGCGCGCCGACCAATACGACGGCGGTGGTTCTGGGTGATGGCGTTCAAGCCGGGGAGACCCTGCGCACCGGTCCCAACGGCATCATTCACATTTTGTTTCTCGACCAATCCTCGGTGACCCTCGGCCCGGGGTCCAGCCTGACCCTTGACAGTTTTTCCCATGATCCGTCCACGCGCAGCGGCAAGATCGCCATGACCCTGCACGAGGGCAGCTTGCGCGTCGTCGGGGGAATGAACAGCAAGTCCAACGAGACGGAAGTCCGCACGGCTGGCGGCACGGTTGGTATTCTCGGCGGCATCAGCATCGTTGAAAGCCGTGGGCAAAGCACCTCGGCGACCTTCCTCTTCGGCCAGCAGATGCGGGTGACCGACCAAAGCGGCGCCACCCAAACCGTGCTGCGCCCTGGATTCTCGGTGACGAGTTCCCAAAACGGCGTGGGATCGCCCCAAAGCGCCCCCCCCCAGCAGCTTTCCAGCCTGACCAGCCGCTTCGAGGGGACGACGGGGCAGGGGGGCGGTGCCCCTGCGTCAGCGGCGCCCCCCTCGGCGCCCTCGGCGCCGCAAGCGCCGCTGATCGCCACCAGCGACCGGCCGGCTGGCCAGGGTGTGCCGACCTCCGGCCTAGCGCAGGATCGTCTGAGCAACCCCAATTCCGCCCTGGTTGGCGCCGCCATGGGCTCCAGCCGGCCCGATGCCGTCGCCGATGTCGATAGCGCCCCGCCCATCAACGCCGTGCGGACGACGCCCCCGGTCGCCACCTCCTAGGGGGGGGTGGCGCCCTCCATGCGCATTCTTCTGTGTTCGTCCTATCCGCATCATCCGCAAACGCGCGGAGGCTTGCAAAGCACCACCGACGAGCTTTGTCTGGCGCTTCTCGACAAAGGGGTCGAGGTTATCGTGCTCTGCGGGGGCGGTGCGCCGGGGGCTCCGGGCGGGATCACCCATGACCGCGAGCTTGGGTATCGGGTGATCCGGGCGGCCGATCCGGTCGCCGCCCTGCCTTTGGTGGCGGGCTTGCTCGACCCCTCGGTTATCCTGGTGCAGAGCAGCCACCTGCTGGCGGCGCTTTTGGCCTCCGCCCTGGAAACGGCCATTCCCACGGCGGTTTATCTGCATAATGTGGAATTCCATCGGATCGGCGGCGTTCTGCCGGTGCATCCGGCCCTTTTATACTTCGCCAATTCGCTGTTCACCGCCCAACGATGGCGGGCGGTGTTCGGGATCGACTGCCGTATTCTGCCGCCGGTCATCGATGCCAAGCGCTATCTGGCGCCGTCCACCGGCGATCGCGTGCTGTTCGTCAACCCGGTCCCGGAAAAGGGGCTGGAGCGTTTGCTCGACCTGGCCCTGGCCAATCCCGATGTGCCGTTTCTCGCCGTCGAGGGCTGGGCCGCCGGAGAGTCCTGGCGCGACTGGCTGGACCAGCGCTTCCGCCGCTGCCCGAATATCGAGTGGCGGCCGGCGACCGCCGATATGCGCGCTCTCTACGCCGAGGCCCGCTTCGTGCTGATGCCAAGCGTTTGGGAAGAAGCCTATGGCCGCACGGTCATCGAAGCCCAGATCAACGGCCTGCCCATCCTCGCCAGCACACGGGGGGCCTTGCCCGCCACCGTCGGCGCCGGCGGACTGGTGCTCGATCTCGAGGCGCCGCCCGACCAGTGGAGCCAGGCGCTCCGCCGGCTTTATTTCGACATCACGCTTTGGCAGGCGCTTTCGGACGCGGCCAGGGCCAATGCCCAAAGCGTCATGCTCGACACCCAGCGGGCCCTTGATGATGCCCTGACGCGCCTGGGTCTGCATGCCCTTGGCCGTTAGCGACGAGGCGAAAACGGCCGCAGCCGCCCCTATCAAGGAAGGTCGTCATCCGTGACCCCCTTCGTTTTTGGCTCCCTCGCCGCCGAGGCCCCCCAGGTCGTTTTATACGGCAATTGTCAAATCCTGTGCATGGCGCCGCTGCTGGCGGCCGCCGACGACCGCTATCAATATGTCTGCCTGATGAGCTATAGCGCGCCCCATCAGCCCCTGCGGCTGCCCCAGCCCGAAGACCTGCGGCGGTGCGTGCTGTATCTGGAGCAATTCGACTCCAAGGAGGACGACCTGCTGCCGATACGGCGGGCGCTGCGCGCCTTGATGCCGCCGTCCTGCCCCCGTCTGATCTTTCCCAGCTTCATTTTCCGGGGATTCTGGCCTTTTGAGACCAAAGATCCCCGCGTAACTTCGGAAGAAGGCTACCTGTGGGGGCGTTATCCCTATGGCGATCGCCTTGTGCAGAAAATGGCGGGAACCGGCCTGAGCGGCGGGGCCGCCTTCAAGGAGTATCTGCATCGCTCGATGGTCGCCATGCCCGATATGGCCGGCAAACTCGCCCAAGAAGAGCAGCGGATCCTCCGGCGTGACCAAGCCTGCGACGTCGCCATCGGCGATTATGTGCTCGACGTCGTCCGCCGCCGTCATTTTTTCTGGACGAGCGGCCATATCACCCCCGATGGCCTGGGCGTTCTCGCCTCCCGCCTTTATGGGGCGGCCCAGGCTTTCCTGGGCGGCGAGCCGCGGCGGGGGCAAGGGCGGCTTCAGGCGATGGCGGCGGATTTGCCGCCGATGGGACCGCTGCAGGTCCCCATCCACCCCTATGTCGCCGAGGCCGCCGGTCTGGCCTTCTGGCATCCCGAGATGCGCTATCGTTGGTACGACAACCTTTGGACCTTCGAGGAGTATATCACCCGCTATCTCGCCTATGACCGGTCCTGGTGACGGACGACGCGCGCCTTGACGACAACGCGCCGGGCCGGGCTGAACAAGCGGGTGCGGCTGAAACTGAGCCGGCCCCGGCCGAAGCCGGAGCGGCCGTACCCCGTTCCCCGCCTGACCGCTGTTTCTTTCCGGTAGCTCGCTAGGACGCGCCAGCGTGCGGGCAGGGTCATCGGGCGGCGTAGCACGGGAGAGAGCGACGAACAGGCCGTCTGAAGGCGGTCGGAAGACGGAAAGATCGCGCACTGGCCCCGCCATCGGCATGTCGCGCGACGGATGGGTGGGATGCCCCGGAGGCGGTGTTGAGCATCCCGATGGCGGCGTAACAAGGAACCGGGCGAGAGCTTAACCAAGCCGCCATTCTGTCCAAACAGACGGAGCCTCCTCTGTCTTTCTTGCCGATGCGGGCCCCGGGGGTCTGTCCGTAAAGCGGCAAGGCCGGAGAAGCCGGGGGCGGAGGGGTGCGCGCGATCGATCCCTTGCGGAACCAAGCGATTTCATCGGGCAGGCAGATCGGCAAAAGCGAACAGCGGGGGCATTTGGCCGAATGATCCAAAGGCGGTGGCAGCCGGCCGCTGGCCACGGTCAAGCGCAGATCCGATGTGGCGACCAGGGTGGCGGTGACCAACGCCTCGGTCAGATCCACCGTTACACGCTCGCGGCTTTCGGCGAACCACAGCGCTCCTTCAAGGCAGGTGTAGCCCGCCTCGCGGAGCAAAAGGGCCTGGGCGCAAACCTGGGCGCGTTCGGGCAGATAAGCCCCCTCGTCGACGGAGGGGCGTTTGCCGACCTTGATCTCGACCGGGATCACCACCCCCTCTTCGACATCGAGAAGATCAAGCTCGGCCGTCAGCCCAAGGCGCTCCGAAGACAGCGATAATTTGCGGGTTTTCAGGCTTTGGTCTTCTCGCAGGACCATGGGATCGGGGAGGGCGGGAGTCGGGCCGCTTTCCGTGGCTTGATGGGCGCGCAGGCCGGCGATGAGATCCACACTGCGGGCCTTTTCGCCACGCCCCCATTCCAAAACAGCCAGCCGGGGACAATAGATCCAGGCGTTGACCATGCTGGCGGGCACCAGGGCATCCTCGGCGGTCGCCGGTGGGGCGAACAGGGCCAATTCGCCCTGGGAGGGGAGATCTTCCGCAGAAGGCGGTGTGTCGGAGGGGGCCATCGGGGCGTCTCTCCAAAACCGATCTGGTGGGGTTAAAGGCAGACAGGGATCTGGATACCTTGAAGCAAATGGGGACGCCGCTTTTAGAGAGAACCCCCCATGAGTAAAAAATCCCGGAAAGGAGAGCTTTTAACGGCGTAACCAGTTCCGATCTTCCCGGCTGTGGCAGCGCTGCTTCAATCAGCCGAGGCATCAAAGAGATAAAAAGGGGTTTAACCCCTTTAATCTCGGCAAGGCGGAGACAGCGGCGCGGGTCAGAGGAGTTTCAATGAGGCTGAGGCATTACTGCCTAGGGAGACCCCGTCGCCTCGCTCGAAGAGGCGAAAGAAATCGCGGTGTTTCAATGAGGCCGAGGCATTACTGCCTCGGGAGACGGGTACGAGAGTGCCCTGAAGTATCTGAAGCTGCCCGTCCGGTTTCAATGAGGCCGAGGCATTACTGCCTCGGGAGACCCTTACGACCACGGGTAAGATCTATGGGAATACGAAGTTTCAATGAGGCCGAGGCATTACTGCCTCGGGAGACCCCACAACCCCAGTCGTTGAGACTCCTGTAACACCTGTTTCAATGAGGCCGAGGCATTACTGCCTCGGGAGACGGCCCCCTAAAATAGCATAATGGGGGCGGGGGGATAGGGGGTGATTTGCGAGGGGTCGAAAAAAATGGCTTGAAAAGGGCTGTCCTCAAGCCGGCCATTCGAGGGGCGGTGTCAAAAAGAACGGGAAAATCAAATGATTGGTTCATTGCGAGCGCTCCGCGAGTCGTTTGAGTCAGCGGACCCCTCGCGCGAGGGGAGGCCCTCTTCGGCCAGGGGCCGCCGCACCGCCCCAAGGAGGAAGACACCGCCCCCCCGGTGGGCGTCCCGGCCAAGCAGGATCGGTCCGCTTACCGGCTTGGGGAAGGTCAAATGGGCCAGGGCGGCCAGACCATCGCGGGCGCCGCGGCGCAGCGAGATGATCTTGATGGCGGGGAGGGGCAGGGCGCGGGCCAAGCACTCCTTGGCGATCAAGGCGGTTAGGAAGGCTTGGGGATCATCGCCGCGCTTGGGGTGGCGGGGCGGATGAAAGGCTGTCGCCGATCGCCAATAAAGGCCGGATCCGAGCACGGGGTCGGCAGGCGACGGCCGATCCTGGGTGTGGAGGGTGAAAACGCCATCGGCCCCGGCGATCAGGTGGGTCATTCCGGCCAGGGCCTTGACCAGGGTTTCGCGATGGCCGCATTCCTCGGGCGACGGCGGGCGATGTTCGGCATGGCTGGGGGGAACGATCAGCACCCGCGCCGGCGGGCCGGGATCGGCCAGGAAAAACAGGTGGTCATGGTGCCCCGGCCGCACCGGGGCGCCATCGCTCTGATGACCACAGAAAAAGGCGGGCAGGCCATCCTGGGGGCCTAGCCCCAGGGTATCGCGCACCCGCGCCATCACCGCCCGACGCAGGGCGCCGGCCAAGCGCAGGCATAGGGCGGGGGCAAGCGCCGGGCCGTCCAGGATGAAGCCATGGACAGCGGGAGGGGTGGCTATCGTCGCAGGGAGGGGTGTCGCGCCTTTTGCCGTCGGCGCGTGCCCTATCGTTTCGCTTCGTTCCATCGGTGGGGCTCCCCCAGGTCGCCAGAGATTATAGGGGCGGATCGCCTTTGGCGAAGCGCTCGTGGTTGGTTTTGCCCAAAGCCGCGAAAATCCGTGTTGCGTCAAGGGGGGCCGGGTAGCCCCAAAAGCCCTGGGAGGGGAGGGCGCCGCCGAACCAGCCACCGGGAATGGCGTGATTCAAAGCCTGGATCAGGGGGGCGGCGCCATAAAAATTCGTTTCCTCCGGAGAAAGGATCAGCACATTGGCTGGCGATCCCGGTGGTAAACGATCCATGACCACGGCCGTGCGATTATGGGGTAGGTGCACCAAAAGAAGGTCGTCAAACGGCCGCTCGGCGCGGGATAGCGCGTCGCGGCCCGCCGCCTCTTCGGCTGGGGAAAGCGGTCGCCCATCGTTGCCGCTTTTATCGGGACAGCTTTCGCGCAAAACGACGAGGCTTCGGCTCGGAGATCTCGAAAAATTCCGAATAGGTTAAAGACAATGCCGCTGCGGGGAGCCGGTGCGCGCGACCGCTTGTAAAGTCCGCTCGGGATTTTAAGCGATAATCCGACGCACTCTCAAACTCCGGGGGCCAGGGATGAAGGCCGATGGAGGGGAGGGTCTGGCGGGGGCGGCTGGGTCTTCAGCCGTCTCGCTTCATGGGTTGACTGGAGGCATGCCCCTATGAGCGCCGCGATTCTGGTGAGGACTTTCGAAAAACGGGCTAGGGAGCGGATTTCCGGTCTCCATCGGGTCGGTGAATTCCGGGGGCCGGTCGGCTATTTCCGGGAGGGTGACGTACCGGGGAACCACTTCGGCGCCGTTGATCCATCCCCCGTGCGGACCCTGATCGCCCCTTCGGGCGCCCTCTGGTGGGGCAAGGCATGACCATGCCGGGAACAGCCGAACTCGCCCGACTGCGTCACCCGGTGCGCAGGCTGATCGGCGTGGGGGTCTGTCTGGGCGGTCTGGGCGCCCTCGGGACGCTGGTGCCCTTCATCGGACTTGCCGAACTGGGGCGGATCCTGCTCGCCGGCGGACCCGTTGACAGCCTGGGCATCGTCGCCGTCGTGGCGGCCGTGATCCTGGGTCTGATCCTGTCTTGGGTCCTTACCGGGGCGGCGCTGTGGGTGACTCATATCGCCGACCACCGGCTGCAAGCCACGCTGCGTCGGGCTCTTGTTCGGAAACTCGGCCGCGTGCCCCTGGGATGGTATTCTGATAAGACTTCCGGATTGATCCGCAAGGCGGTCCAGGGGGATCTCAAGGATCTCCACCATCTGGTGGCCCACCACGATGTGGACTTGGCCGCGGCGATCGTCCTGCCGATCGGCGGGCTGGCCTATGTGATCTGGTTGGACTGGCGGCTTGGGCTGCTGGCGGTCGCCACGCTGCCGGTCTACCTGATCGCCTATGCCTGGATGATGCGCGGCTTCGCTGACAAGATGACCGAACTGGACACGACCTTCGCCCGGGTGAACGCGGCTATCGTCGAATTCGTTCAGGGGATCGCCGTGGTCAAGGCCTTCGGACGGGTGGGGAAGGCCCACGAGGGATACCGCCAAGCCGTCACCGCGTTCAGCGACCGCTATACCGCCTGGGTCCGCCCGCTGCTGCGGCTGGAGGCCTTGACCTCCATGGCCGTGTCGGCGCCGGTGATCTTGCTCGTCAGCCTGTCCGGGGGCGCTTGGTTCATCTCCCGGGGCTGGGTCGCGCCCATCGATGTCCTGGCCGAGGCTCTGGTCGCGGTGGTGTTGCCCCAAACCCTGTTGACCCTGACTCAGGGCCTGACGGCGCACCGCAAGGCGGTCGCCGCCGCCGGACGCATACTGGACCTGCTCGACGCCCAGGACCTGCCGGTGGCCGACCGGCCGCGCCGGCCCGAAGGCGGCACGGTGAGCTTCGATCATGTGTCCTTCGGTTACGCCGCGGACCGCCCGGTGCTGCGCGATGTGACCCTGACCTGCCGACCCGGAACCGTGACCGCCCTGGTGGGGCCGTCCGGGGCGGGCAAGTCGACCTTGGCCAAACTGGTGCCCCGCTTCCACGACGTGACCGCCGGAAGCCTGCGGGTCGGTGGCGTGGATGTGCGCGAGATCGCCCCCGATGTCCTTTACCGGCATGTGGGGTTCGTTTTGCAAGACGTGCAACTGCTGCATGGAACGGTGGCCGACAACATCCGTTTGGGACGCCCCGACGCCAGCTTCGACGCGGTGGTCGCCGCCGCCCGCGCCGCCCGCATCCACGATCGCGTCATGGCCCTGCCGCGACAGTATGACTCGGTGCTCGACGAGGATGCCGTCTTCTCGGGAGGGGAGGCGCAGCGGATCTCCATCGCCCGCGCCCTGCTCGCCGACACGCCGGTGCTGATCCTCGACGAGGCGACGGCCCACGCCGATCCGGACTCCGAGGCGCGGGTTCAAGAGGCCCTGTCGACGGTGGCCCGGGGGCGGACCGTCCTGGTGATCGCCCATCGGCTGGCGACCATCACGGCGGTCGATCAAATCGTCGTGGTGGACGACGGCCGGGTGAGCGAGGTCGGAACCCATGACCATTTGGTGAGGGCGGGCGGTCTCTATGCCCGCCTGTGGAAGGAGGCGACGGGGGAGGCCGAACCTTGGGGCAGGGAGCCTCCGGCGGGCTCTGCCCGGCGGGCGGCCGCCGGTTTCCAGGGCGCGGCGGAGGTGATGCGATGATCAGGGACTTGGCGACGATCCTGGGGCCACGGCATGCCGGCGCATTGCGTCTTTACTTGGCTTGGCTGGTGGCTTACGCGGTCTTGGAGGGGGTGGCCATCGCCTTCCTGGCGCCGGTTCTGGCGGCCTTGCTGACCGGTGACGGAACCGGCGCCTCGGTTTGGTTGCTAGGCATGGCCGGGGCTGTGCTGATGGCTTGCGTCGCCCGCTACCAGCAAGCGATGAAGGGGTTTTCCCTCGCCCTGGTGGTCCTCACCACCGTGCACGAGCGCTTGGGGGACCACGTGGCCTCGCTCCCGCTGGGCTGGTTCTCGTCCGAAAAGATCGGTCGCCTGTCCCAAAGCGCGACCGATGGCACGACCATGGTCACCAATGTCTTCGCCCATTTTCTGACCCCGGTGGTTACCGGGGTGCTGACGCCGGCGACCCTTGCCGTGGTCATCGCGCTGACCGACTGGCGCCTGGGCTTGGCGGTGGCGGTTTGGGCGCCGTTCATCTATTGGGCCCACCGTTGGTCGTCCACCTGGATCGGGCGGACGGAGGAGGCGGTGGACGCCGCCGGCGCCACCGCCAGCGCCCGGGTCGTGGAGTTCGCCCGGGCCCAACCCGTGCTGCGGGCCTTCGGCCGGACGACGGACGCCGGCTACCAGCCGCTGGAGGACGCCATCGAGGCCCAGCGGCGCGCCAATGGATCGGTTCTGAGCACGACGTTTCCCCGTCTCCTGGTTGGTGGCCTCTCCGTTCAGGTCGCCTTCGTCACGCTGATCTCCGTTGGCGTCCTGCTGGTCCTGGGCGGGACCCTGGACGCGGTCGCTTTGGTCGCCCTGCTGGCGCTGGCCGCCCGTTTGGCCGGTCCCCTGGCCGAAGCCGCGGCGCGGAGCGGTTTGCTGCGCATGGCCAATAACGACCTGCGGCGGCTGGCGGCCCTCTTCGCCGAAAAGGGGTTGCCCGAGCCGATACAGCCGGCGCCTTTGACGGAACCCGGTCGCATTGAATTCGATCAGGTGGCGTTTGGCTACCGGCCGGGGGCGCCGGTGCTGCGCGATGTCTCCTTCCGCGTCGATCCCCGGACGATGACGGCGATCATCGGGGACTCCGGATCGGGCAAGACGACCATTATCCGCCTGATCATGCGCTTCTTCGACGTGGATGGGGGAAGCGTGCGGGTCGGCGGCCGCGACGTTCGTGAGCTGGACGGGACAACGCTCATGGGCCAACTCTCCCCGGTCATGCAGGATGTCTATCTGTTCAACGATACCTTGGAGGCGAATATCCGCGTTGGGCGGCCGGACGCCACCGCCGAGGAGGTTCGCGAGGCGGCCCGTCTCGCCGGGGTGGAGGATATCGTCGCGCGCCTGCCGGAGGGGTGGAACACCCCGGTGGGCGAGGGCGGCGCCCTGTTGTCGGGAGGCGAGCGCCAGCGGGTTTCGGTGGCGCGGGCCGTTCTGAAGAACGCGCCCATCGTGCTGCTCGATGAAGCCACGGCGGCGCTCGATCCGGCGAATGAACGCTTTATCGAGCAAACGATGCGCGGCCTCAAGGCGCGGTCGACGCTTTTGGTCGTCGCCCACAGGCCGCGAACGATCGTCGCCGCCGATCAGATCCTATTCCTCCGGGGCGGTCGCATCATCGACGTCGGCACACATGACGGGCTGCTGGCGCGGAACGCGGAGTACGCGCGGTTTTGGCACGATCGTCATCGGGCGCAAGGGTGGCGCCTGATGGCGAAGGAGGAGATCGCATGACGATCGCCATCCTGGAGGGAGGGGGCGAGGGAGGGGCGCTTGTCGGGCGCATTTCAGCCGTGCGCGGGCTGTGTATTGAAAATAAGACTTAGTTTCATATAGACTGCCCCTTGTTCAGTGGGTTTCTTCTGTCGTTTTAGGGAGGGGTGGGGATGGAGAGGATACGCCCATCGAGTGGACACCCCACGGGCGAGGCGACGACGCGGATGTTGGGTCTTTGCGAGGACGAGCGCGAAGCGGTGGGGACACTCTCGGGACTGCGGTCCCGCTGTTTCGATCTCCGTCCGGGACTGGCGGTCACGTTGTATGGCGGGAATGGGCGCGACGAGATCCGGGCGACTTTGCGCAATACCAGCGAGAACATCCACTTCTGCTGTCTCCTGCGCGGAGCATCGGAAGCGGTCATCCGCAATCACCTAGCGGCTCCCGCCGTGGGCGAGGGCTATGTCGTCTTCGCTCCCGGCGAGGACTTCTCGGCCCGCTATGGTCCCACCTACCGCCATATCGATCTGATGGTGGCGCCGGACGTTCTCGCCGACCTCGTCGGCGATGATTTCGACCAAATCCGGCCGGAGGTGGAAAACGGTTTCATCATGCGGGCGCTGCATGCGGGGCACCGAACCGTGGGAGCCGCCGCGGAGCTCGCCAGCCAGTTGGAGGAAGAGCACTCCGAGCGGCTGTTTCTCTATGCGGCGGCCCTGAAATTCCTCGGGGCGCACTTTTGCGGCACCAGGGGGGGGGCCCTCAAGCCAACCCTGTCCCCGCGCGAACGACAACGGTTGCTCGCCGCGCGCGACCGTCTTTTGCTCGATCTGAGCGCGCCGCCCACCATCGCCGAATTGGCCCGCGAGATAGGATTGAACCAGCTCAAGCTCAAACAGGGGTTTAAGACCCTGTTCGGAACCAGCATCTACGCCCTGTTTCAACGGCACCGCATGGAGCGTGCCTGCGCTCTTTTGCGTACGCATAGCGTGACCGAAACGGCCCTGACGCTGGGCTACAGTAATCTGAGCCATTTCAGCACGGCCTATCGCAAACAGTTCGGCGATCTGCCCCGGAACGAACGTAAAAAATACGTCGCATAGGGTTTTGCCGCCGCGAGGATCGGCGCCGGACGAGCCTGCTCCAGGCCTTCCTCCGCGGTCCCGACGGCCCTCCCATGGGGATGTCCATGGGCTTTCTTCCCGGTTTTCCCGTCAGTTCCCGACGCGCCCTCTCCTCTGCATGGGGAGAGCGCGGCTGGTCGCCCTTGGTGAGTCCCCCGGCACGCCCCCCGCCTTCAGAAGCTCCCGATGGGGGTGTTTTTTTATACCGAAGCGGGGGGCGGTCTGTCCCAAAAGTAATAATGATACTCACTATCACGTTGCGGCGATCGGTCGTGTTTTGGCGGGCGAGGACGGAGCAGGGCCGAACAAGGGAGCGTGCGGGCTCATGGAACGGATGGGGCGGCGGTGGTCCGACTTTTGGTCGGGGTGGACGGACCGCTGCCCGCCGCGTGGTCCTCCAGTCCCTATGGATATCGGCTCAGCCACCGGGCTTGCCGGGGTGGCTCGGTCTCCGTGCCCGGCGGTCCGACACCGTCGAAGGGGGAGGCCGGCGGGGTTTCCCGGACGGCGGCGCCTTCGAAAGGGGATCGATCTGATCGGCACGGTTCTCGGATTCCAATCCTTCGCACCAATCGGAGAGTAAACATGCCCTCTTGTTACCCTGTGTCTTCCGGTCGCTCCGACGGCCATGCCGAACCCCATCCCCTTTATCGCAAACCCCGGACGACCGGGATGGTCGCCATGGCGCTTTCCCTGGGGGTGTCCCTGCAGGCTGGTCTGGCGTCGGAGGCCAAGGCGCAGCAAAACCAAGGCGGTTCGGCTTCGGAGGACTTGGTTGGAACGCAAGGGCGGGCGATCGCCTTGCCGACGATGACGGTCACCGCGCGGCGAATCGAGGAGGATCCCAAGGACATTCCCTTCTCGGTCACGGTCCTGGACGGCAAGGAGATCGAACAGAAGGGAAATTACAGCCTTGAGGAAGTGCTGCGCAGCACCCCCGGGGTGAGCGTCAACACCTCGGGCGGGGCCAATGTGTCGTCCATCTCCATTCGCGGTGTCGGCGCCCTCTATCCGCTGAGCATGGATGATGCTTCGGTCGTGGTGAACTTGGACGGCAGTCCGGTTAATCCGCGTAACCTCTCCCTGGGAATTCTCGACCTGGAACAGGTCGAGGTGCTCAAGGGGCCGCAAGGAACACTCTTCGGCGGCCTGGGCGGCGCCGGCGCGATCAATCTGACCACCCGCAAGCCGACCCGCCATGTGGAGGGCTATGTTCAAGGCGAGTACGGCGAGGATCATCAGCATCGGATGGCCGCGGCCGTCGGCGGCCCCTTGTCCGAGCAGTTCAGCGGGCGGTTGGCCGTTCAACAGTCCGCCTATGATTATCCGATTACCAACCGGCAGACCGGCGAGCCCCTGTCCGAGCCGGATTTCCTGGGGGTCCGGGGCAGTCTGCTTTGGGATATCCAACCGGAAACATCCGCGTTGTTTTCCGTCGAATACGATCACAGTCGCCACATGGGCGAGAACATCGTTCTGAAGCCCTATGGCGACGACCCGGAAATCGATCTCACCCCCGGTGTGTACGACTATAGCAAAAAAAATATGAAGCGGTACTCCCTGGAGGTTAATCACGAATTCGAGAACAGTCAGATCACGTCTGTCACCTCCTATTCCGATACGTATAATATCTCTCCCGTTTTCTTTGATCGGATGGTTTATCAGTCGATGATGGGCGTGCCGTCGGAGTATTGGCGGGATCAGGAAGTATCGGAGAATGTTTTTACCCAGGACCTGCGGGTCTCGTCTCTGCCCGGAGCGAATTTGTTCTGGGTCGCCGGGGCGAGCGCGCTTTATTCGGAGCGCGGCTACGATCATCCCCGCGTCGGGGGAGCCTCGGGTATCGTTTATCCCGGCACCTCCCAGTACCGGGACTTCACGACCCAGCGCTATGGCGTGTATGGCGAGGTGACGGTTCCCGTCATCGAGGATTTGAAGGTGACGGCGGGGGTTCGCCATACCTTGGATCTTAAGACCTACGATGCGACCTATACCGCCAGGGGCGTGAGCGTCCAGGACAGTGGGGACTTGAGCGACAATTTCACCACGGGCCGCCTGGGCGTGAGCTATGCCGTGACTCCCGAGGCGAATATCTACGCGACGTTCTCGCGAGGGTACAATCCCGGCGGATACCAGGACTATGCCGAGACCGCGGGAGACGCCGAGTACAAGGCCGGGAGCATCTATTCCGGAGAGGTCGGCATGAAATCGGAGTTCCTGAACAAACGGCTGCGGTTGGACGCCTCGGCCTTCGTGACGAAGGTTCAGGATAATTACATGATCGATAGCAAGGGCGTGTCCTCCTTCGTCCTGAACGCCGACACGCGCAGCGTGGGCGGCGAACTGGCGGCGAGTTGGCGGGTGGCCGACGCCCTGACCCTGGAGGGGGGCGTGAGTTACATCAGCGCGGTCATCCAGGATGACGTGAACGCGACGCAAGGCGGCGCCGTCAAGGCGGGCAACCATGTGCCCGACGTGCCGGAATGGTCGGGCAAGGTGTCGGCGATTTTCAACAAGTCCCTGCCGAGAATCGGCTTCCTGCCCTCCCCGGAATTGAACGCCCGTCTCGACTACACGTATGTCGGTGAGCGGCCGGCGGACGTGCAGAACCACTACGACCTTGATGCCTACCACAAGGTCGATACGCGCATCGGAATCGCCCAGAGCGGTGTCGAACTATACGTCTGGGGCCGGAATCTGGTGGGTGACCACTATGATCTGTATGGATTTTACGATGTCGCCTCGGCGACGAAATACGGCGCTCCGGCGCCCGGCCGCGCCTTTGGTCTCGGTTTTAGCGCCACGTTCTGATCGTCGTCCTCGGCGTCCGGGGGCTTGAAGGGTCATTTCCATGACACACATGCCGCGTTCCACCTGGCTGTTGCTGGGCAGCCTCTACACGACCCAGTTTCTTGGCCTGGGATTCCTGGTCGTCGCCCTGGTCGCGATCATGCGCGACCAGGGGGCGACCCTGGACCAAGTGGGCATGGTCTACATGCTGGGCATGGTCTGGCCCTTCAAGGTCCTGTGGGCGCCGATGATCGACAAGATTCGGTTCGGCCGGTACGGCCACTACCGTGTGTGGTTGTTGCTCATGCAGGGCGGTCTGGCGCTGGTGCTGCTCGCCATGGGCTTTTTGGACGTGATCGGGGATTTCCCGATCATCTACCTTCTGGGGGCCCTGATCGCCTTCCTGTCCGCCTCCCAGGACATCGCCGTCGATGGTCTCGCCTGTCGGCTGTTGTCGCCCGATCAGCGGGGGATGGGAAATGGCATTCAGATCGCCGGTGGTTTGCTGGGCAACATGCTTGGCGGGGGCGTGGTGCTTCTGACGTATCCTTGGCTGGGCTGGCAGGGCAGCCTGCTCCTCCTTGCCGCGGGCACGTCGGTCTCCTTTCTTCAGGTGCTGTGGTACGACGAACCGGCGCGGGCCATCGTGCGGGCCGAGGGCGCCACGCTGTTTCGATGCGTCGCCGGGTTCTGGACGCGGGCCGGCGGGCGGTACTGGCTGATGCTCCTCATGCTCAATCCCATCGGGTGTGGCTTGGCCTATGCGGTGACCATTCCCGTTCTCGTCGATCGCGGTTGGGGCATGGATCGGATCGGTCTGATGGTCAACGTGTTCGGTTCGATCGCCGGTATCGTCGCGGCCTTTGTGACGGGGAGCCTTCTCCATCGCTTCTCGCGCCGCGCGGTCCTGGTCGGCGCCGCATTCTTCCAGGTGCCGGGAATCGCCGTGATCTTGGTGCCGGCGGTCTGGGGCTTTGGCGACGGTGTCGCGACCCTGGCGGTTATCCTCTACTTCCTTTGCTACAACCCGGCCGCCACGGTTCTGGCTACGTTGATGATGGACCACGCTTCGCCCCGGCGACCGGCCACCGACTATACCTTCCAATACAGCCTGAACATGGGGTTCGCCATGGGGGCGATGTCGCTCGCCGCCGCCTTGGCACAGAGGATCGGCTATGGGGGCGTGGTGATCTTGGGCGCCGCCGTCGCGGTGCTGGTCGCCTTGCTCTCCATGGGCTATCGCTCGCCCTCGTCTGATCGGGAAGGGGAGGGGGCGGCGGGATCGCTTGGCGTGGCCGCCGCCCCCATGGCCCTGGCCCGGGAGAAGGGGGCGTGACGGCGAAGGGTCTCGCCCCGGCCCCCCCATCCGCGCGCCTGCATGCGGCTGCTTTGTCTGCCCCAAGCCGGCCCGTTTCTCGCTGTCTAGCCGAGTTTCTGAAATCGCTCCCGCCAGACCTTATCGGCAGGATCGATCCTGTTTCAGCCGTCACCCAGACCTTCCTGATCGGGACTGCGATTGGGAAGATATCGGGCCGGTGTTGTTCCTAGCGCCTTTTTGAACATCACAATGAATGCCGTGGCGGACTCATATCCCAGGGAGAGCGAAACACTTTGCACCGAAGCGCCGCTGGCCAGTTCGCGTAACGCGACGATCAGATGGAGTTGCCGTCTCCACCGACCAAAGCTCAGTCCGGTTTCTTGGATCATCAACCGCTTCAAGGATCTCTCGCTCATGGCGACGTGGCTTGCCCACTCCATCAAGGTGCGACGATCTCCCGGCTGGGCCGCCAAGGCGGACGCGATCATCGCAATCTTGGGATGATGGGAGACGGGTAGCTTAAGCCCCCCTGTTGGCATCAACGCGAGTTCGTCCAGCATGACCCGCACAAGGCGGCCACGATGGTCCTTCGGCTCATCGTGGCCCGATGCGTCGGCGAGACGCAGAATCATTTCACGAAGCATCGGCGAGACGGAGAGCGTACAGCAGTCCTGCGGCAGCAGCGCGGCTTCGGGTTCGACGAACAGGTAGGACAGCCGAGCGTTGGCGGTGACCTGATTGCTGTGTGAAACGCCCCCGGGGATCCAGACCGCGGAGCCTGGCGGCACGATCCAAAGACCGTTGGCAGCCGTACACGTCACCGCCCCATGCAAGGCCATAATGAGTTGTCCTTGCCGATGCCGATGGTGTGGCACTTCGGCTTCGTAGTCGCTGAAGTCGACATGCAGCGCGACCGCCGGGCCGTCCCAGTGATCCGGATCGAAGTCGGAGCTGCAGGGACGGACGCTCTTTTTGGATTGGCCCAATTTAGAGATCATTAGGCATTATATCCAAATGCGCCGAAGCCACAATCCGCTACCGTTGGCGATCGATCATAACGACATTGGAGATTGTCATGCGGATTGCTGTTGTCGGCGCGACCGGAAGGATCGGCTCAAAGCTTACTCGAACCCTCCTCGGCGCGGGTCATCAGGTGAAGGCTCTGTCGAGAGGCGGGGCCGCCCTTGAGGCGCTGGTGGAGGCCGGCGCCGAACCATTCCTTGGCAGCTTTGATACGGGGGCCGGGGCGCTCGACACCTTCTTCCAGGATGTCGAAGCCGCCTTCCTGATGGTAAAGACCGATTGGAACAACATCGAAGGCCATTATCCGGCGGTCGCGCAGCGCTTCGTGGACGCGCTGCGCGGCTCCCCGGTCAAGCTGGCCGTCAGCCTGTCGGCGATGGGGTCGGACGTGGACGGGAAAACTGGCCACTTCGAGTTGTTCCATCATCTCGACCAAAGGCTCAATGAACTGAACGACATCGACATGGTGCACCTTCGTGCCGCCTGGTTCATGGAGAACACGCTGGCGTGGACGGCTTCGGTCGCGAAGTATGGACGCCTCGCCTGGTTTTACGAGCCGGACCTGAAGATGCCTTGGGTCGCAACCGACGATATCGCCGGGCTGGCCGCCAAGGAACTGACCAATCCGACCGGCGACCATCGCGTGATCCGGGAAACGGGCTCCGAAGATCTTACGATGAACGAACTGGCCGCGATGATCGGTCGCGAGATCGGCAAGCCCGTCGAATACCGTTTCATCGACCGAGGCCGAAAGGAGATCGAAAACGAGTATCTCGCCCGGTTCGGTACGCCGGAACATTGGCTGGACGATAGCCGATCGGCTGACGCATTGAATCACGGCGTGGTCAGGTTTCAGGGCGGCGATGACGTGCGGCCGGTACTGCCGACCACGATGGAGGCATTCCTCAAAACCATATGGACGCCTCGCTACCTTGAAGCGCTGGCCAGCGAAGGTAAGCCCGAGACTTTTGAAATGTGGTGCGCCCGTTAGGGCCTTTATTTCCTGTGACAGCGCCACAGCTACGCGAGCGACGGCCGCGCCGCTGTGGCGGACAGGTAAAAGCCGCCGAGGGCATCGACACCCTCATCAGGACTGTCTTGTCCGGTCGCTCTCGGTTCTTCAGAAAAGCTCGATCAACGACGGGGTTTTTGCCGATTTCGCGGTGTGTTCGTCGTGGCTGTTTTCCAGCTGATCGATGGCGAAGCTGACCATTTCATCCATCTGGCGCCGGGATCGCCTGTTCATTTCGTCAAGGCTGGAGATCGATGGATCGGATATCTCGGTGGCCGAGGAGGCGATGGCGTCGGAGATATGGCCAAAACAGGTCACCAGGGCCTCCATGCGCCGCTTCACCACGTCCTGGAACTGGATCGAGCCGATCATCTGCAAGATCGGCGTGGCCAATCGCTCGTTTTCATAGCGCACCTTGGTCAGGGTGTCGTGTTGCTGGCTGATCAGGGTCTGCAGATTTTCGGTCAGCTCCGTGACCGCTTCGGACATGACGGCGAAACCGCTTTCCTCCTTGGCGATGCGTTCGCCGACGATGGTGTCGAGGCTGGTTTGCACCGCTGTTTCCAGCCGGGAAATCCCCTCGCCGATGGCGATCGCCGCCTGATCCGATCGCAGAGACAGGTCCTTGACCTCGGCGGCGACGATGGCGAAGCCGCGACCGGCCTCGCCGGCGCGGACCGCCTCGATGGTGGCGTTCAAGGCCAGCATGCGGGTTTGGCGGGCGATGCCGCGGATGGTTTGAACGGTCTTGCTGAGTTCGGACACCACCTGTCCGATGTCGCCCATGCCGGCCTTGACCTTGATCGTGTCCTCTTCGCGGTCGCGGGAGAAATCGGCGATCAGCGTCTGGCTCCGCACAAGCTGGCTCTCGGTTCGATCGATGATCTGGACAACCCGCTCGTTCGACCCGGTCGCGGTGATGAACTCAAGGAGCGCTTCAAGGCCGTTTTCGACCTCGCGTAAATGCGTCATCAGGTCAACGGCGTTCCGGTCGGTGTCATGGATGATTGCGGTGGTTTCTTTTTTCATCCTCTCGGAAAAATCGGCGAAGCCCGCCATCGTGTCGGAAAGGCATCGTCCATAGTTCAGGGCGTCGAACGCGGCGGGCGGCGCCTCCACCGTCGCCGGCGGATGATCGGGGCCGCTTGGCGCGGCGGGGGAGGCTGGCGCGGCGGGCCGTCGCTTTCGAGAGGCGGCGACGAACAGCACCGTCGCCACCGACAGCGCGACCATCAGACGAAGAAGCAAGGGGGGAGGACCGTTCAGCGAGGGCAGCAGGAAAACCAGCCCCTCGCCCAGCAAAACCGCGACGATGACCAGGGCCGGTCCGACGAGGGCGGCGAGCGGAAAACGCCTCCCCGGTTGTCCGCGACGTCGCCGCTTCACGGGATCGATTCTGGAATGGGTCCGCGTGACAGGATCCCCGTTTAACGGCGGGTGCTCTCGGCGACGGGACGCGGTCGATCCGCTGGATCCGCCCGGAGTCTTTGTCATCGCTTCCTCCATACCCGCGGGGTCTTTCTTTTGGCGAGGCGATGAACGCCTGCGCGGTTGGTTTTCACGGTCTCTGCCACCGCCGATCCCTTCGCTCATCGCCCGGCCTCGGCCAGCGACCGCTCGATCGCGTCAAGCAGGTCGGCCTTCTCGATCGGCTTGGTCAGAACGATCACCCCCTCGACCGCGCCGGCGGCGGCCAGCGAGGCCCCCAGGCTGGTGTGGGGGGTTCCCCCGCTCATCGCGATGCGGGCGATGCGGGGATGGCCGGATTTGATCCGGCCCAGCAAGGCGATCCCGTCGCCTTCCGGCATCCACAAGTCGGTCAACAGCACCTCGATCGGGCGGTGGGCGACGATATCCAAGGCCTCGACGCCGCTTCCCGCCTCGTACACACTATGGCCGGCCTTTTTGAGGATCCGGGCGAGGACAAGGCGGACCACCGGAACGTCATCGACAATCAGGATCGCGCTCATGGCGGCGCTCCGTCGGTGAACAACTCGACCGCCGGACCGCTGGCCTCGACCACATCCACTCCACTCGCGCCGTGATGGTCGTTGCGTTGCGAGGTCATCACCGTGTCTTCGAGGGCTTGGTCGAAGAGGTCTTTGAAGCGGGGGGCGTGGTCGACCGATCGGCGATCGCCCAGCACCTCCGCCATGTCCTCCACATGCCGGTCGAGCAGGATCGAAAGCCGCGATAGAAACATTAATTGCTGGCGGGTCACATCCTGGAATTGCAGCGTGCCCAGCATCGGAACGAGCGGGCGGGCGATGGCGGCGACCTCATCGCGAAGCTGGACGGGGTCGGCCCCGCCCTCGATCCCGGCGAGGGCCGCGCTCACCCCGGCGTCCATCTCCTGCAGGCCGGACCCCAGGGTCAGGGCCGCCTTTTCGGTCATGTCCGAGATGCGCAGCCCCTGATCGCGCAATACCTTGGTAAAGGTGCGGTACTGGAGCACTTCTTCGGCGACGCGCGCCTGTTTGCGCTGATGGAGGCGGGCCTGCTGCTGCGCCGAGTGACGGTGAGCGTAGAAAAAGGCGGCGGCCGCGGCGATCCCGGCGCACAGCGGTCCGAACGGGCCGGCCACCGCGGTCGCCAAGGCCGCGACGCACCCGGCCGCCAGGGCGATCCTGGGGAACGGCGTGGACGGCGAACCTTCGCGCGGCGGCTTGGACTGATCCATGTCTGGCGCTTTCAACCGTTGGGAAGGATCTGCTTGACCACCTTCAACAGATCGTCCGGCTGAACCGGTTTGACCAGCCAGCCGGTGGCCTTGGCCGCGCGCGCCTCATCGCGCTTCGATTGCTGGGATTCGGTGGTCACCACCAGAATCGGAATGAACTGGAAGCCGGCCATGGTGCGGACCTTGCGGATCAGATCGATGCCGTTCATGCCCGGCATATGGATATCGGTGATGATCAAGGCCGGCTTCAGTCCCTTTTCCAACTGGGCGAGGGCATCCTCGCCGCTGCTGGCCTGGGCGATGGTGAACCCGGCCCGGCGCAGGATCGTCTCCATGCTCATGAGGACGGTGGCCGAATCATCGACCAGGAATATCGTGCTCGTCATTTGAAACCCTTTTCTTATGAAGCGGCCAACGATCCCGGCCACAGCTGGGGAAGTTCGTCGGCAAGGAGGAAATAATCCATCGCGCCGCGCGATCGCGGCGCGTGAACCCGGGCCGGCTTTCCGGCGGCGAACGCTTCGGCCAGGGCGATGTCGGTGCGGATGCCGCGCAGAACCCGCTCCGGACCGAACTGGCGGGTTACCTCATCGAGGACGGACTGGTGATGGTTGATGCGGGAATTGAGGGTCACCGGCAGCAGGCCGACCAATCTCAGGCCGGGATTGGCGGTGGTGGCGATGCGGTAGAGCAGCCGGGTCAATTGCTTGACCCCCTCGGCCGACAGCGCGTGCGGCAGCATCGGGATCACCACGCCATCGGCGGCGGCCAGGGCGTTCATCAAGAGGAAATCGAGCGAGGGCGGCGTATCAAGGATGACCACATCGAAGGCCTCGGCGATTGCCGGGCGCCGGAGCTGCCGGGCCAGGACGTCGAGGCCGTGAGGACCTTCGGCCTGGAACAGGGGATCGGCCGGGGCGCAGGCGAGGCCGGCCCAGGCGCTTTCCACCACCGCCGTTGACAGATCGAAGGTCGGGTCGCGGAAGATATGGTGGGCGGTCGGGGCGCCTTTGGCCACGCTGATCCCCAGCCCCAACCCGGCATGGCCCTGGGTATCGAGGTCGACGACCAGGACGCGCCGATGCCGGGCCGCCCATTCGGCGGCGAGGTTGACCACCGTGGTGCTCTTGCCGCTGCCCCCCTTGCGGTTGGAAACGGAGAGGACGAAGGGGGCGGTCATCGCCCGTCCGCTTTCAGCGCCGGCGCAATCCAGCGGGCGAGGAAGGGCTCCTCGGGCAGCGAGAGGAGGGGCGGTCGCAGCGCCAGCAACACCTGCAAGGCGGCGCTGTGCAGATGGGTGCAGGTTTTCAGCGCCACCTTGGCCTTGGGGGTCGCCTGCAACGCTTCGAGCAGAGGCAGGGCGTCCTCGACGGTGCAGGCGCCTTCGATCGTGATGGTGGTCTTGCTGGTCCGGATCGGCATCTCAAAACAGCTCCTTCAGATTGAGCACCAGCAAGACCCGGCCATCGCCGAGCAGCGCGGTGCCCGAATACCCGGGAAGGCCGGCCAGGATGCCATCGAAGGGCTTCAAAATGATATCCATTCCCTCGCGGAAATGGTCGACGACCAAACCGGTCAGGGCATTGCCGACCCGCACGACCAAGACCGCGTCCTCTTGCGACTCATCGCCGAACCAGACAGGGGGGGCGAGGCCGAGCAGGGTGTCGAGCCGCACCAGTGGCACGATGGCGTCGCGCAGGACGAAGGCTTCCGACTGCTTGATCCGGCGGACCGCCTTGCGCGGGATCCGCACCGTTTGGGCGATATGGTCCATGGGGATGCCAAACAGCATGCCGCCGCCGGCCTCGACCATCATCACCCGGGTCACCGCCATGCTCAGCGGCAGCGACAGGCGGACGGTGGTGCCGAGGCCCGGGGTCGAGGACAGGCTGACCACGCCGTTGGCCTTGTCCATCGTGGAGACCACCACGTCCATGCCGACGCCGCGCCCCGACAGGTCGGAGACCTGGCCGGCGGTTGAGAAGCCGGGAAGGAACACCAGATTGACCGCCTCCTGGTCGCTCAGCCGGGCGGCTCGCTCGGCCTCGATCACGCCCTTGGCGACCGCCGCGGCGCGGATCTTGACCGGGTCGATGCCGCGGCCATCGTCGGAAACCTCGATCACCACCTGATCACTGTCGTGGAACGCCTTGACCAGGACGCGGGCCGTCGGCGGCTTGCCGGCGGCCTCGCGCTCCTCCGGCGATTCAATGCCGTGATCAAGGGAATTGCGGATGATGTGGAGCAACGGGTCTCCCAGCATCTCGACGATCGTCTTGTCGGCGGCGGTATCCTCCCCCTCGATCACCAAGTCGATGTGCTTGCCCAGCTTGCGGGCGATGTCGCGCACCAGCCGGGGGAAGCGTTCGAAGACCTCCGAGACCGGCAGCATGCGGACGGCCATGATGGCGGCCTGCATCTCCTGGGCCAAGCGGTCGACCACGGCGAAGGTGTCCTTGATCTCGCGCCCCATCTCGCGTGAACCATGGACTTCCTCGGCCCGCCGCGCCAGGAACGGCAGGCTGTTCTTCGACACCACCAATTCGCCGATCAAGGCCATCAGGGTGTCGATCTTGGCCTGATCAACTTTCAGCACGCGGTTGGCCGGCCGCTGGTCGGCGAGGACCGGGCCGAGCGCCTCCCCCCCCTCGGGAGGCGGGGCGCCCACCGTTTCGCTCGCCGTTTCGCTCGCCGTTTCGTTCGTCGTTTCGGAGGTCTCGAAAAGGGCGGCGAGAAAGGCCAGCATCGGCGCGGCCGACCCGCTTTGGCCCGCCGCCGCCGTCGCCCCGGTCCACGGCGCGGTGTCATGGCCAGCGGCGCGCAGAACATTGTCGACCGTGCGCGCCACCGAGGCCAGACGACCGGGGAGCCCCTCGTCCCGGGGCATCTCGAGGATCACCCGCTGGCCGTCAAGGATCGACAGGATGGTGGCCGACAGGGCGGCGCTGGAGCGGGCGGAGGCCGCGCCCGTGCCGGCCGGCGGCAAGACCACCGCGTTGCCGTGGGCGACCGCCGCGATCAGTGCCTCGACCCACCCCGGATCGGGCGTCGGGACCGACAAGACCGCGTCGAGCCACCTCAGGGCCGAGGCGACGAACAACGGGCGGGCGGTGAGGTCTAGCAAGGCGCCGACCGCCCGGCGCAAAGCCGGCCAGTCGGCCTTGGCGAGATGGGTCGAGGCCTCCTCGACGAAATCGCCGTAGACCGGGCCGTCATTGCGCTCCCCTTGGGGGATCACCAGCAGATGGGCCGGCACCGTATGGACCGTCACCTGTTCGATGACATAGCGAAAAAGCTGCTCGATCGCGGTCTTGTTCCCGCCGCAGAGAGCCCGCAGGCGCAGCAGGCAGCAATAGGGATCGACCGTTTCGACGCTTTGCCAGGGGGTTCGCGGCTCGATCACCAGAGAGAACAGGTCTGGTATCTGGCGGAACAGATTGACCGGGTCCTCACCGCTGAAAAAGCAATCCTCGGCGGGAGCGTAGTCCAAAGACAGCAAGGGGGCTCCGCAGAGGGCCGCCCGGAACGCGGCCAGCCGATCCGCCTCCGGCAGGAGGGCGAGGTGATCGATGGAGACCGGTGCTTCCGTCGGCTCGGGCGCGGAGGTCGGCTCGGCGCCGTGTTCCCGGGGCAGGGTCGCCCGCAGGCTGGTGGTCAGGGCGAGAGAGAGGCCCTCGGCGCCATCGGGCAGGAGCCCGGAGCGCTCGATCGCATCGACCCAGGCTCCGACCTGATCGAGGGTATCGAGCAGCAGATCGACCAGTTCGGAGGTCAGCGCCACCTGTCCGGCGCGCACCGCGCTCAGAACATCTTCGCCGGCATGAACCAGTTTGGTGAAGGCCGGGTAGTCGAACAGCCCGACCGATCCCTTCAAGGTGTGAACCGAGCGAAACACCTCGTTGAGGGCGGCGTCGTCGCCCGGCGTCTTTTCGAGCGCCAGCAAGCCGCTGGCGGCGGTCTGCAACAGGTCGCGGGCCTCGGAGAGGAAGCGGAGCAGCAGCGGCGTGCTCATCGACCGACCCCCGCCAGCAATTGAGCGACCTCGGTCAGCATCGCCGGAGCGACCGGCTTGACCAGATAATAATTCGCCCCGGCCTCGAAGGCCTTGAGGGCGTCGGCGTCGCCCGATTCCATGCTGATGGTGAGAGCGGGCACCCCCAAAACGGCGCTGTCGCGGCGGATGGCGCGCAGCATCGAATAGCCGTCCATCTTCGGCATGTTGATATCGACGATCAGCAAGTCGAAATCGTTCGACAAAACCTTCTCGTAGCCTTCGACCCCGTTGATCGCCTCTTCGACTTCGAAGCCGGCGGCCTCCAGCACCGACCGGTAAAACAACCGCATGGTTATGCTGTCATCGATCACCAGGACGCGCGGCGTGACGCAGGGAGCGGAGAGAGGGGACATGGCGCTCATTCCTGGGGTTTTTGATAAACAATGGTGTCGCCGAACTTGCGCGGGATGAATAAAGACGTCATCCGGCTCATGCTTTCGGAGTGTCCTAGGCAGACAAATCCGCCGGGAGCCATGTTCTGATAGAACATCTCGACCGTTTCTCGTCGGGTTATGTCGTCAAAATATATAAGAAGATTGCGACAAAATATAACATCGATCCCGGTTATGTTTTTTGTTTGCTTGGTGTCGATAATGTTGACCAGGGAAAAATCGATCGATCCGCGCAATCCTTCGCAGATCTGATAAGAACCCTCGGAGCGTGGGGTGAAATACTTCAATAAAATCGCAGGAGGGACCCGCGCGAGCGAACGGGCCCCGAATATCCCCGCCCGCGCTTCGGCCAAAATCTTGCTATCGATGTCCGAGGCGTGGATCTCAATGTCCCAATTATCGGCCTGATCCCATTTTTCGAGGATCGTGATGGCGATGGAATAGGGCTCCTCGCCAGACGAACAGGGCACCGACCAGATGCGGATCGGCATCGACCGACGTTTGGTTTTGATGATCGCCGGCAGGATATTGGCGACCAGAGCGTTGAATTGATAATCTTCGCGAAAGAAATAGGTCTCGTTAACCGTCATGGAATTAACCAGGACCTGCATCTCTTCTCCGGACATATCGAAGCGGAGAAATGTAAAATATTCTCTGAAGTCGCAAGATCCTGTTTTTATCGCTCGGTCTATTATCCTTCTTTCAACATAATATTTTTTGCTTAATTGAAAACTTATCCCTGTTTTGCGATAGAAAAAGTCACAAAATTTCGTGTATTCCTCATCGGAAATGGCCAATGTCCCCTTCCCAGGGGTTGGGGGGCGAATAACGGTCATTGGCCCCGTATCCGGCGGATCGTTGTTTCAATCGCGAATTTCATAAACGAGTCTCCGGGGAAGCGGTCCAGCAAGGCTTCCAGATCCTCGATGGCCTCGGGACCGCCGATTTCCGCCAGGGCATCGACGGCGGCGGAGCAGACGTTGATATGGGACTCGCGGCGGATCACCTCGACCAGCCAGTCCGGCGCGCAGGTCAAGCGCAGCGTTCCCAGGATGGTGACGGCGAAGATCCGGATGTCGCTATCGTCATCGGTCAGCAGCTCTTGAAGATGCGGAGCGATGGCGGCGGGCATCTCCTGAAGCGCTTCGATGGCGGCGTTGCGGAGTTGGGCGTCGTCGCTGCGAAGAAAACGGGCGAGCCGTCTGGCGACGGCCGGGGTCTGGAGCTTGATCAGGGCGGTGAAAATCATCGCCCGCACGCTGGGCGCCGTCTCGACCTCCAGGCGCTCGCACAGGGCCATCGCCGCCTCGGGATGGTCGGCGAGATCCCGCGCCGCGGCCCGACGGGTGCCCGGGGCCGGCGCCGCCAAATCGCTGAGCAAATCAGTGAGGTGGCGGTTATCGGCGGGCCCGGACGAGCCGTCGCGCGCTGTTTCAGCTCTGACCAGTCCCATAGACCGTCTCCTTGGTTCGTGACATCCACGCATTGAGCTGACCGGCGATGCGGCTGGCCGGCAGCACCAGATTGGCGCCGCCGCGTTTGACCAGCTCTCCGGGCATGCCAAAGATGACGGAGCTGGCTTCGTCCTGGGCGATGGTGCGCCCGCCGCGCCGCTTCACCTCGGCCATCGCCTCGGCGCCGTCATCTCCCATGCCGGTCAACAACACGCCGATGATGCGCTCGGGCGGCAGGGCGCGCAGCGCGCTCTCGACAAGGCGGGTGACGCTGGGATGCCACAGATAATGGGGGCCGGCGGGCATCGGATTGACGACAAAACGGGTGGCGCGATGGCCGATCACCACGTCGGCGTCGCCCTTGGCGATGTAGATCACCCCGGGTTCCAGCGGCATCTGCGCCGAGGCCTCGATCACCGTCAACGGACATAGGTCATTGAGGCGGCGGGCGAACACCGGGGTGAAGCTGCCTGGCATGTGCTGGGCCACCACCACCGGCCAGGGAAAGCCGGCGGACAGACCGGGCAGAACCTCTTCCAGGGTTCCCGGTCCACCGGTTGAAACCCCGATCAGCACCACGCCGATCTCGGTGAGGGACAGGGTGGGGAGGGGGGAGGAGTCGGCGGGACGGGTCCGCTTGGCGGCGCCGCGGTCGCTGGCCGTGCGCAAGCGGCTCGACAATCCGAGCGAGCGGCGAATACGGGCCTTGGCGGCGGCGGTGACCTTGTCGAGGATTTCGCGCTCGATGCGCGAGACATTGAGGGAAATGGTGCCATCGGGTTTGTGGATGAAATCGACCGCCCCCAAGGCCAGGGCCTCGAGGGTGACCTCGGCGCCGGTTTCGGTCAAAGACGACACCATCACCACCGGTTTTGGCTTGGTCGCCATGATCCGCGACAGGCAGGTCAGGCCATCCATCTCGGGCATGTTGATATCAAGGGTGATGACATCGGGGTCGAAGCTTTCCAGGCCGGCCAGCGCCTCGATGCCATTGCGCGCCACCATCACCTCGAAGCCGCCGTGGACTTCGAGGATTTCCTTCAGATGACGCCGCATGAGCGCCGAGTCATCGACAATCAGAACTTTGGTCATGTCCGCGGGCCTTTATGAAAGCCGGGTCTGGAGGGGCGAGCGGAAAAATAGCCGGTGTCGGCGATTTTCCCGCTGTAACCCAGTCAATGCAGATCAGAATCTCGGCTTTAAAGAAATCTTCGCCAAAGCGGTCCTGATTTAGGGGATCACCGAGCCGACGACGGCCAATTCCTTTCCATCGAGCAACTGTTCGACATCGAGCAGCAGGATCATCCGTTTTTGTTTCTCGATATTGGCCACCCGACGGATCAGGCGCTGTTGCTCGTCCGATAGAACCGGAGCCGGGCCGATCAACGAGGCCGGGATGCGGATCACCTCGGACACCGAATCAACGATGAAGCCGGTCCGCACCCCCCGGATGGTGTAGACCATGATCCGCTGGCGGTCGTTGCGCTCCATCCCCGGCAGGCCGAAGCGGCGGCGTTGATCGACCACCGGCAGCACCACGCCGCGCAGGTTGACCACGCCTTCGATGAAGTCGGGGGTTTTGGGCACCCGGGTCAGTTCCTCGGGCACCCGGACGATTTCCTGAACCGAATCGATCGGCACGCCATATTCCTCGTTCATCAACCGGAAGGCGACGAACTGCTCCTCGTCATCGGTCGTGCCAAGGTATCCAGGGGTCTCTTCGTCGGCCACCGCGTCCTCCTCTCCCAGCGCATTCGCCGCCACGGCGCGAATTTCGTCGCTGTTGAACATCGCGTCGGCCGACAGGATCGACACCAGCCGGTTGCCGCCCTGCAGCCGGCAGATGGCTTCGATTTCGCCCAGGTTTCCCGTGCGGGCGAGCAGCGCCGGCATCGGATCGATCAGGGCGTGGCCGACCCGCAGGACCTCCTTGACGCTGTCCATCACCACGCCGACCGAGCGTCCGCTTCCCCCTGCGCCCCCCTCGAGCGAGACCACGACGATCTTGTTGGTCTCGGTTAGGGCGAGCGTGGGCAGGCCGAACATCTCGCGCAGGCCGACCAGCGGCAGCAGCCGGTTGCGCAGCGTCATCACCCCCAAGACATGGGCCGGGGTGTTGGGGACGTCGGTGATCAGGCCGGGGATCTGGACGATCTCCTGCACCCGCTCGATCGGCAGGGCGTATTCCTGGCCGGCCACCTCGAAACTGACCAGTTGGCTTTCGTCATCGCCGTCGGTCGCGGCCTGGACGCGGCCATCCTCGGCGCGCCCGGCCTCGCCCAGGGACGGCGCCAGGGGGGCGGAGCCAATCGCCTGGAACTCGCGCGCCACCACTTTGGCGGCGTCGAGAATCATCACCATCGCCCGGTCGCCATCGCCCTTGATCATGCCGGTCAGCAAGTCGGTGTCGACCGTGCCGCCGATCGCCCCCGACGGCTCGATATGATCGGCCTCGACCGAGACGACATTGGCCACCCGGTCGACCACCAGTCCCACCGGCCGCCCCTGATCAAGCACCACGACCCGGGTCGCGTCGTCATGGACAACCGGGGCCATGCCGAAGACATGGCGCAGTCGAATGACCGGCAAGACCGATCCCCGCAGGTTGGCCAATCCCTCCAGCGCCGCCGGGCTGAGGGGCACGCACACCACATCGGGCATGCGGATGATCTCTTGAACTTCCGACAAAGGCACGGCGAACAAGTCGTTATCGACATGGAAGATGACGAATTGGCGGGCGTTTCCGGCTTGGAGGGCGCCGGCCGCCGCGCCACCGGTGACCTGCGACGGATCCGGGCCCGAGTCCAGCGCCGCCTGCGTGATTTCGGACATTAGGTCCTCCTTACACCTCAAGGGCGGGGATCAGGCGCCAGCCTGCAATTCGTCGGCGAGCGAGGCGATCTCCTCGATGGCGGCGGCCAGTTCCTCGGCGCCCTGCGACTGCTCTCGCGCCGCGTTTCCGGCTTCGAGGGTGGCGCGGGTGGTCTGCTGGGCGGCCGCCGCGATCTGTTCGACGCCGGTCTGCACCTCCTTGACCACCTGGACGATCTCGTCCGAGCTGGCCAGGATTTCCCGGCCGCCGATCAGCACCTGATCGATGTCGCGGGAAATGGTTTCCAGATCCACGGTGATGGCCTTGTTCTTTTCCCCCTCAAGGGTGGCGGCGGCCGATATTTCGTCGAGGTCGCGACGGACCGAGCCGATCTGGTCCTGAATCGACTTGATGGTGTCCTTGATACGGTCGGCGTTCTCGGCCGAATCGCGGGCAAGATTGCGGATATCGGTGGAAACCACGGCGAAGCCCTTGCCGAATTCACCCGCCCGCGCGGCTTCGACCGACCCGTTGACCGCCAGCATATTGGTCTGGATCGATACGGTGGTGATGGCGTCGACGATCTTGTCGATCCGACGGCTGACCTGTTCCAGGGCGGTCATCTGCTCGCGGCTGCGCTTGCCGGCCTCGACCGAGTCCAAGACGCCGGCGATCATTTCATTGATCAACTCGCTGGCGGAAAGGAGCAGTTGGGCGGTCGTCTCGCTTTTTTCCACCGTGGTCGTCGCCCGATTGGCCGAGACCTGGGCGCCGCGTTCGATCTGGGCGATCGCCGCCGAGGCTTGCTGGGTCGCCGCCGCCTGCTGCTGGGCGCCCTTCTGGATCTGGTCGAGGGCGACCTGGATCTGGGTGGCGGCGCGGTTGATTTCCTCGACCGCCGAGGACAGTTCCTCGGCCGCCGAGGCGACCTCTTCGCTGCTCTTTGAGATGTCCGTGGAATTCTTCAGTTCGTCGGCCAGTTCGGACAGTTCCTGCGAGGCTTGTTCCGATTGCGCGAGGGCGGCGGTTTGCTGGTCGATGGTCTTAAGCGTTTCCTGACAGGCGGCGCTTTGCTCCTCGGCGGCCGCCGCGATCAGTTCGGAGCCTTTCTGCACCTCCTTGACGGCGGCGGTCGATTCCTCATTGGCCTTGACGATGTCCCGGCAGCCGGCCGAGACGGCGACCATGTCCGTGCGAATGCGCTCCAACTGAACGCTGATCTGCGCGCCTTTCTCCACCTCCCTGCGGGCGGTGGCGGCCGAGGCGGTGATACCCTCGGCGATCGCCTTGACGTCGGTCTGGATCTGGGTGATCAGGTCCTGGATTTCCCGGGCGCTTTTTTCCGAGGTTTCAGCCAGGGTACGCACCTCGTCGGCGACCACGGCGAAGCCCTTGCCGTGCTGCCCGGCCCGGGCCGCCTCGATCGCGGCATTGAGCGCCAGCAGGTTGGTCTGGTCGGCGATGCGGGCGACGGCCTTGACCACCTCCGAGATGGCGGCCGCTTGGCTTTCCAGCTCCTCGACCATGCGAACCGAATTGGTTTGACGCTCGGCCGCCCGGCCGATCGCCTGGATCGAATTGCCGATCTGCGCCGAGATCGAGAAGATCATCGTTTGAAGGGCTTCGGTCTTGATCAGGGCGGAATCGGCGCTTTCCTTGCCCTTGATGATCAGTCCGGCGCCGTGGCCGACCGCCTTCATCGATTGCTGGGCGGCCCCGGCCGCCTCCTCGGCGCCCGAGGCGATCTGTTCGGAGGCCTTCCTCAATTCCTCGGCGGCCGAGGCGGCCTCGGCCAGGCCGCTGGCAAGCTGCGAGGTGGCGGCGGCGACACGCTCGGCCGCTTTTTGCTGGCGGGCAAAGGTTCGCGCCTTGCGCTTTTGCGCCTCGGCGAGAAGCCGGCCGCCACCACTGACATCATCGGTGGTGGCCGTTTTAGCGGATGCGGCTCCGCCAACTTGATTTTTTTTGACAAGAGCCATAGCATTCCCCTTCATTTCATTTCCGGGATGTCTTAGAGAATCGATATTCAATAGCATTAATTCAATGAATAGTTGCCATACGGTAAGTTTTTATTCTAAGTATGGGACGTTGTTATTTGCGATCTCATGGAAAAGTCTCCTTACCCGCTCCCTTTCGGCAGGCTCTGCGATCAATCGCTTTTCCGAAGATTCTTTTCGAAGGATCGGCCAAGTATGGACTTTTGGATTGATTCGCAAAACCAAAATCAAGCCAGAATGCGAATCTAAGGCTAGATACCTAGACAAGAATATATATACTAAGAGTCTCGTCTGAACGTCAATGGGCAGTTGACCGCCGCCGCGCCCTTTATGGGTTGACGGGCTGTCTGAATGCTCGCTCAAGTATTCAATCGGTGATCGTCGGGGGGGCTGTGGCCCGCCGAACGAGGGCGGCGAGGCCGGCTTGGCGCGGGAGAGGATCGGTCAAGGCCGGGGGCGTGAGCGCTCTTCCCGAGAGGCGGAAGCAAGATCCGCGGAGGGGCGGGGAGGGTGAGAGACCGGGCCGGTCCCTGAGCGGATCGGGCGCGCGCTATCCCGGGGATCTGACCGCCGGGGATAGGGCCCTCCGGGCGCGGCGGGCCCTCCGCTGGCATCGCGCCGATGCCGATGCCGGGGCGGGGAGGGGCCGGGGAGGACGGCCGGCCATGCCCGCCCCTGTTGGGGAACGGGATGGCCGGACCGGAGGATGGACGGGATCAGCGGTGGGGAGAGCCTTGCGGGATCAGCGTCTGGACGATTGAGGCGTCGAGCGCCTCGTAATCATGCAGGCCGATGGTGGCGTAAAGCTCCGCACGGGTCTGCATGCGCTCGACCATGCGGTGGGCCCCCCCATCCCGGGCGATGGCGGCGTAAAGCTCGGCCTGCGCCTTGTTGGCGACGCGCAGGGAAGAGACCGGCCAGATGACCATGGCATAGCCCATCTCGGCGAATTCGGTGGCGGTGAAAAAGGGCGTCTTGCCGAATTCGGTCATATTGGCCAACAGGGGAACGCCGGGCATCCGCTCGGCGAAGGCCCGGAACATCTCTTGCGTATTGAGCGCCTCGGGGAAAATCGCGTCGGCGCCGGCTTCCACGTATAATCTGGCGCGGGCGATCGCGCCCTCCAGCCCCTCGCTGGCGGCCGCGTCGGTGCGGGCGATGATCACGATGTCGCGGGCGGCTTTCCTGGCCGCCGCCACTTTGGCCGCCATGTCGTCGGCTTTGGCCAGTTTCTTGTCGTTGAGGTGCCCGCATTTCTTGGGAAGGAGTTGGTCCTCCAGGTGGACCGCCCCGGCGCCGGCCTCTTCAAAGGTGCGGACCATGTGCATGACGTTGAGCGCTTCGCCATAGCCGGTATCGCCATCGACCAGCAGCGGCAAGCCGGCGGAGCGGACGATCTGGCGGATGAAGAAGGCGACGTCTTCGATGGTGAGGATGCCGAGATCGGGCAGCCCCATGGAGGCGCTCATCGCCGCGCCCGAAAGATACACCCCCTCGAAGCCCGCCGCGCGGGCCTGCAAGGCGGCATGTCCGTTATGGGCGCCGGGAAGTCTGAGGATCTCCGGGCGGTTCAAAAGCGCCCGGAAGCGGGTGCCCGCGCTTTCCTTTGGCAAGGTGTCGGCAATCAGATAGGGCATCTGTGTTCCTCACATCGAAACATGGTCGCTTCTGGCCGACATGGGCACGAAGGCGAGGTTTTCCGGGCCGGTGTAATTGGCCGAGGGGCGGATGATCTTGTTGTCCTGGCGCTGTTCGATAACGTGGGCGGCCCAGCCGCAGGTGCGGGCGATGACGAACAAGGGCGTGAACATCGAGGTGGGGACGCCCATCAGGTGATAGGAGACGGCGCTGTACCAATCGAGGTTGGGAAACATCGCCTTGGTATCCCACATCACCTGTTCGATGCGCTCGGCCACGTCATATTGCAGATGGGAGCGCACCTCGTCGGCCAATCCCTTGGCGACCCGTTTGATCACGGCGTTGCGCGGATCGGCCGTGGTGTAGACCGGGTGACCAAAACCGATGACGACTTCCTTGGCCTCGACCCGGCGGCGGATGTCCTCTTCGGCATGCTGTAACGAGGCGTAGCGTTTCTGGATGCCAAAGGCGACCTCGTTGGCGCCGCCGTGCTTTGGCCCGCGTAGGGCGCCGATGGCGCCGGAGATGCAGCTGTACATATCCGAGCCGGTGCCGGCGATCACCCGCGCGGTGAAGGTCGAGGCGTTGAACTCGTGTTCGGCATAGAGAATCAGCGAGGTGTGCATGGCCTGCACGAAGTCGTCGCTGGGGGGCTTGCCGTGGAGCAGGCGCAGGAAATGGCCGCCGATGCTGTCCTCATCGGTTTCCACCTCGATCCGGCGGCCGTGGTGGGCATAGTGGTACCAATACAGCAGCATCGATCCCAAAGAGGCGATCAGGCGGTCGGCGATGTCGCGCGCGTCGACCGGATGGTGGTCGTAGGCCTCGGGCAGGGCGCAGCCAAGCGCCGAGACGCCCGAGCGCATCACATCCATGGGATGGGCGGCGGCCGGGATCGTCTCCAAGGCCTCCTTCACCGAGCGCGGCAGGCCGCGCGACACCTTGAGCTTGGCTTTATAGGAGGCGTATTGGGCGGCGGTCGGCAGGCCGCCGTGGATCAACAGGTGGGCGATCTCCTCGAATTCGCAGGTCTCCGCGATATCGAGGATGTTATAGCCCCGGTAATGGAGGTCATTGCCGCTCCGGCCCACGGTGCACAGCGCCGTATTGCCGGCGGCGATACCCGAAAGCGCCACGGACTTCTTGGGCTTGAATGTGGTTTCGGTCATCGGACGGTCCCCTTTTTAGAAAATGCCGGGCGGCGTGGCCGGCCCCAGGGTGTCAGGCGAGACGACGAAGCTCAGGTGGGCGACCTCGTCCGCGGTCAGCTCGGGCAGTCTCTCGACCAGGGCGATAAAACGGTCCTGCTCGGCGGGGGCGATGACGCCCTCGGCCAGGGTGCGGAATTTTCCAATGTAGTCGGGGCGGGCGAAGGGTCGGGTTCCGGCGGGGTGGGCATCGGCCACGGCCAGTTCGTCGACGATCTGGCGCCCCCCCTTCAAGGTGATGATCACCTTGCCGCCAAACGCCTTGTCGGCGCCCTTGGCGTGGTAGCGGGCGGTCCAGGCGGGGTCTTCCTCGGTCGTGATCTTGTGCCAGAGGTCGATGGTGTCGGGCCGTCCCGCCCGCTCGGGGGCATAGCTTTTGACGTGATGCCAGCCGCCGTCCTGCAGGGCGACGGCGAAGATGTACATGATCGAGTGGTCAAGGGTTTCCCGGCTGGCGCGGGGATCGAGCTTCTGGGGATCATTGGCGCCGGTGCCGATCACGTAATGGGTGTGATGGCTGGTCTGGATGACGATCCGCTCGACCTGCGAGAGGTCGCCGACTTTCGGCCCCATGCGCTTGGCCAGATCGATCAGGGCCTGGCTTTGATATTCTGCCGAATATTCCTTGGTGTAGGTGTCGAGGATCGCCCGCTTGGCCTCGCCGGGCTCGGGCAGCGGCACCTGGTAGACATGGCCGGGGCCCGACAGCAGCCAAGCGATGAAGCCGTCCTCGCCCTCGTAAGCCGGCGCGGGCGCGCCTTCGCCCCGCATGGCGCGGTCGACCGCCTCGATCGCCATTTTCCCGGCGAAGGCGGGGGCATAGGCCTTCCAGCTCGAAATCTCGCCCTTGCGGGATTGGCGGGTCGTCGTCGTGGTGTGAAGGGCCTGCCCGATGGCCTGATAGGTGACTTCGGTGGACAGCCCCAGCAGGGCGCCGATGCCACCGGCGGCGCTTGGCCCGAGATGGGCGATATGATCGATCTTGTGCTCGTGCAGGCAGATGCCTTTGACCAGATCGACCTGGATCTCGTAGCCGGCGGCCAGACCGCGCACCAGCGCCGCGCCGTCGCATCCCAGGGATTGCGCCACGGCAAGGATCGGCGGGATGTTGTCGCCGGGATGGCTGTATTCGGCGGCCAGGAAGGTGTCGTGAAAATCCAGCTCGCGCACCGCCACGCCGTTGGCCCAGGCGGCCCATTCCGGGCTGACCTTTCCGCCTTCGGCCAAGCCGAAGATCGGCGCCCCCCGCTCCGACCGATGACCCAGGGCCTGGGCGCGGGCCGAACGGACCGGGCCGCGGGCGAGAGAGGCGGCGGCGACCGCGGCGTTGTCGAGGATGCGGTTGCCGATCATCTCGGTGACGTCGGGGGGAACGGGCACCCGATCCGTGGCGACGGCGGCGAGTTTCCACGCCAATTGATTTTCGCGCGGTAGCGGTTCGGCGGATTTATAGGTGCGAACGTCGTGAAGCTTCATGTCCTGGACTTCCGTTTTTTTTGAAGTGGGCAACCAAAGGGCCGCGAAGGCAGTGTCGCATCATCGGCAAGGGGCGATGCGTGGGACAGGGCTGAAACCGTGAAGTCTTGAAGAGGCCGTTCTGCGAATCTGCGAAGATTGCGAAGTTCCGGTTTTTTGCCGGGGAATTACTGAAGCAGAAGCAGAAGGTCTTTGCTTTCCACGGTTTCTTGAACCTGGACCAGCAGATCGGCGACGATTCCGTCGCGGGGGGCGTGAAGGGTCGTTTCCATCTTCATCGCCTCCAGGGTCAGCAGGGGATCGCCCGCCGCGACGGCCTGTCCCTTGTGGGCGAGGATCGAGGAGACGGCCCCGGCCATTGGCGCGGCGACCTGCCGATCGTCGCCCTCGATGGCTTTGGGGCGGGGGGGAGCGGCCACCCGGCTGCGGTCGGCGACGCGGATCACCCGGGGCTGGCCGTTCAACTCGAAGAACAGCTTGACCTTGCCGTCCGGCTCGGCGGCGCCAATCGCCTGAAGCACGATGATCAGGGATTTGCCCGGTTCGATCTCGACGACGATTTCTTCGCCGACTTTCATGCCGCCAAAGAAGGTGGGCGTGGGCAGGACGGCCACCGGGCCCCAGGTCTCGGTGGCGCGGGCGAAATCGGCGAAGACCTTGGGGTACATCAGCGCCGAGGCGAGATCGCGGTTATCGACCGGACGGCCGATCTCGGCCGCGGTTTTGGCGCGCAGGGCCCCCAGATCGGCCGTTCCCAGCAAGGCGCCGGGGCGGACGGTCAAGGGGGCTTGGCCTTTGAGGACCTTTTTGCGCAGGGCTTCGGGCCAGCCGCCATAAGGCTGCCCCAGGTCTCCCTTGAGCATGTCGACGACCGAGGCCGGAAAGGCGATGTCGCGGTCGGGATTGAGCACGTCTTCGGGAGTAAGCCCCTGCGACACCATCATCAGCGCCATGTCGCCAACGACCTTGGACGAGGGCGTGACCTTGACGATATCGCCAAACAGATCATTGGCCTGTCGGTAAGCCGCCGCCACGTCGTGCCAGCGGTTGGCCAAGCCCAGCGCCCGGGCCTGCTCTTTCAGATTGGTGAACTGGCCGCCCGGCATCTCGTGGAGATAGACTTCCGAGGCTCCGGCGCGCAGGTCGCTTTCAAAGGCGCCATAAAGGGCGCGGACGTCTTCCCAATACAGGCTCATCCGACGGATCGCCTCGGCATCGAGGCCGCTGTCGCGGTCGCTTTTGCCGATCGCCGCGACCACGGAGCCGAGACAGGGTTGGGAGGTGGTGCCCGACAGGGCGTCCATGGCCAGATCGACGGCGTCGACCCCGGCGTCGATGGCGGCGATGAGGGTCGCGGCGGCGGTGCCCGAGGTGTCGTGGGTATGGAGGTGAAGGGGGCGGTCGGTGACGTTGCGCAGAACCCTTACCAGGACTTTCGCCGCTTTCGGGCTCAAAAGCCCGGCCATATCCTTGATGGCGATCACATGGCAGCCGGCGGCATCGAGCTGCTGGGCGAGATCGACGTAATAGCGCAGCGAATATTTGGCCCGGTCGGGGTCGAGGATGTCGCCGGTATAGCAGATGGCGCCTTCGGCGATCTTGCCGGCCTCGCACACGGCGTCGATGGCGACGCGCATGTTGTCGATCCAGTTGAGGCAGTCGAAGATACGAAAAAGATCGATCCCCCCCTCCGCCGCCCGGGCGACGAAAAAGCGGACGACGTTATCGGGATAATTCGTGTAGCCCACGCCATTCGCGCCGCGCAGCAGCATCTGAAGCAGGATATTGGGCACGCGCTCCCGGATCGCCGCCAGCCGTTCCCAGGGATCTTCGGAAAGGAAGCGCAGGGCGACATCGAAGGTGGCGCCGCCCCAGCATTCCAGCGACAGCAAGTCGGGCAAGCCGGTGGCGTAAGCCTCGGCCGCCCGCACGATGTCGTAACTGCGCAAGCGGGTGGCCAGCAGAGACTGATGGGCGTCGCGCAGGGTGGTATCGGTGATGAGAACCCGATCCTGCGCGCGCATCCAGCGGGCGAAGCCGTCCGCTCCCAGCCGATCGAGGCCTTGTTTCGTCCCCTCCCGCCGCGTCGTTCCCAAACGGGGCGGTTCGGGGATCCGCGCCACGGCGCGGGGCGGCCGCCCGGCCATCTCCGGATGGCCATTGACCGTGATATCGGCGATATAGGTCAGAAGCTTGGTGGCGCGATCGCGGCGTCGCGGGCTGTTGAACAACGCCGGCGTTTCGTCGATGAAGCGCGTGGTGTAGCGCGTTGCCCGGAAGTCGGGATGGGCCAAGATCGCTTCCAGGAAGGGCAGATTGGTGGCGATGCCGCGAATGCGGTATTCCCGCAGAACCCGTTCCATCCGGGCGATGACCTCATCGGGCGTCGGGGCCCAGGCCGTCACCTTTTCCAGCATGGCGTCGTAGAACGGTGTGACCACGGCGCCCGAATAGGCCGTTCCGCCATCCACCCGGATGCCGAAGCCGGAGGCGCCGCGATAGGCGGAGATCCGGCCGTAGTCGGGAACGAAGCCACGCTCGGGATCTTCCGTGGTGATCCGGCATTGCATGGCGTGGCCATTGAGGCAAATCGCCTCTTGCGCCGGAATTCCCGTTTCGGCGGTTTGGCCGATATGCCCGCCCTCGGCGATGCGGATCTGGGCTTTCACCAGATCGAGGCCGGTCACGACCTCGGTCACGGTATGCTCGACCTGAATGCGGGGATTGACCTCGATGAAGAAGAAGTCGTTGGTCGCCACGTCCATCAGGAACTCGACGGTTCCGGCCCCGACATAGCCGGTGGCGCGGCCGATCTTTAACGCCGCGTCGGTCAGCCGCCTCCGGGTCTCGCTATCCAGATAGGGGGCGGGGGCGCGCTCGATGACCTTCTGATGGCGGCGTTGGATGGAACAGTCGCGTTCAAACAGGTGAACAAGCGTGCCATGGCTGTCGCCGAGCAGTTGCACCTCGACATGGCGGGCGGCGCGGACGAGCTTTTCAAGATAGACCTCATCCTTTCCGAAGGCCGCCGCCGCCTCGCGCCGGGATGTGGTGACCGCGTCAAGCAGGTGCTCCTCGCTGTCGATCGGGCGCATGCCCCGGCCGCCACCGCCCCAGGAGGCCTTCAGCATCACCGGATAGCCGATATCCTTGGCGAGACGGTGGATCACCCCCGGATCCGTGGGCAGGGGACCCGTCGCCGGCATCACCGGCACGCCGAGCGATCGGGCCAAATTGCGGGCCGCGACCTTGTTGCCGAGTTGGCGCAGGGTTTCGGGCGTCGGGCCGATGAACCGAATGCCCGCCGCGGCGCAGGCTTCGGCGAAGGCCGGGTCTTCCGACAAAAAACCGTATCCGGGATGGATGGCGTCGATCTTTTCGCGCGTGGCGATGTCGATGATGTCATCGATCGCCAGATAAGCCTGAAGCGGCCCTTTGCCGGCCCCCACGCGGTAAGCCTCGTCCGCCTTGAAACGGTGCAGCGACAGCCGGTCCTCTTCGGCATAGAGGGCGACGGTTCGGATCCCGAGTTCCGCCGCCGCCCGAAAAACGCGGATCGCGATCTCCGAACGATTGGCGACCATCAGCCGCTTGATCTTTTGCCCCATTTTTTCCCGCCGCCTCAGTTTGAACAATCCGACCGGCACTATCGGCGGCGCCCCGGGCAGGGGAAATGGCTGAACGTGCAAAGGTTTGCGGAGGCTTTGCGGTGAAGTCGCGAAGGGTATGGAGAGCGGGACGGAGAAGGGGGGCGGGGTGAGCCGGACTCCGCCCGCCTTTTCCGGGCTTGCCGTCTCTGGTTGTAATTTGCAAATATGCTCAGGGCAGCCTTTATCTTAACGCAATGAATATGTTGAGTTTTGTGAAGGCTTAATAGGTATTTTGCGAAGTTTGCGAAGGAGGGGGCATGCGGAAGGCGTTTATGGGGATGCGGTTGCAGCGCCTGCGCGAGGAGCGCGGTCTCACTCAGGCGGCCCTGGCCAGGACGCTTGAGATTTCCCCCAGTTATCTCAATCAGATGGAGCGCAACCAACGGCCCCTCACCGTGCCGGTGCTGCTGCGGATCAACGCCGCCTTCGGCGTCGATGTGCAGTTGTTCTCGGAAGACGAGGAAGCGCGCCTGATCGCCGATCTGCGCGAGACCCTAAGCGAGTCGGGAACGGGCGATACCATTACGCTGTCTGAAATCAAGGGCTTGGCCGCCGATATGCCGATGATCGGCCATGCCTTGATAACCCTGCATCGGCGGGCCCGGGGCGCCACCGAGCGCCTGGAGGCCATGGCCGCCAGCTTGGGGGTTCCCGCCGAGAGTCTGGGGGTGGCGCCGCCCCCCATGCCCTATGAGGAGGTCCGCGACTTCTTTTACGACCGCCATAACCACGTGGCCGAACTCGACGAGGCCGCCGAGCGGCTTTTTCTCGATGCCGACCTCGGTATCGGCGCCATGGACATCAGCCTGGAACGTCTTTTGCGCGATCGTCACGGCATCCGCGTCGTCATCCAGGGCCGCGATGACATGGCGGGCAACGAGCATCGTCGCTTTGATGGCGATCAACGGGTGCTCTATCTGTCGCGCGCCTTGGAAGCCGGCCAAAGGGCGTTTCAGATGGCGACCCAACTGGCCTTTCTCGATCACTCCGCCCTATTGGACGCCCTGGTCGGCTCGCCCCGTCTGGCCAGCGCCGAGGCCCGCGCCCTGGCGCGGATCGGTCTTGCCAATTACTACGCGGGCGCCCTGATCTTGCCCTATGGCGAATTCCTGAGCGCCGCCGAACGCTTGCGCTATGACGTCGATTTGTTGGGCGAAATGTTCGGGGTCGGCGTCGAGACCATCTGCCACCGGCTCTCGACCCTGCAACGCTCCGGGGCGCGCGGCGTCCCGTTCTTCTTTATCCGCGTCGACCGGGCCGGCAATATCTCCAAGCGGCAATCGGCCACGGATTTTCATTTCTCCCGCGTCGGGGGAACCTGCCCCTTGTGGAATGTCTACGCCGCCTTCGCCAGCCCCGGCCGCGTCTTGACCCAGATCGCCCAGATGCCCGACGGGCGCACCTATCTGTGGGTGGCGCGCACCGTCTGCCACAATCGGGGCGGCTTTGGCGTTCCGGGCAAGACCTTCGCCATCGGCTTGGGGTGCGATCTCCGCCACGCCGATCGGCTGGTCTATGCCCGAGGGTTGAATCTCAGCGACGCCAGCACCGCCACGCCGATCGGCGCCGGCTGCAAGGTCTGCGAACGTCCGGCTTGCCCGCAAAGAGCCTTCCCGCCGCTGGGGAAAGGCCTGATCGTCGATGAGCGGCGAAGCCTGTTCGAGCCCTATCGGGCGACTTAGGCAAAGTGCTTTGATCTCAAGACTCTCCGGCGGCGAGCGGAGAACCGATCGCCGGGCTCTCCGCGTCCTCCCGGATGTTACGGCCGCAAGGGCTTGATCGGGCTTGCGGTCCCGCCGCTCTCGCCGTCTTGGATCACCCATAGGCTGTCGGCTTGGCCCGACCGCAGGCGCCGGCTTGTGGCGCGCGCCATCAGGGCGAAGCAGAGGGCGCCCAGGCCGGCCGTCGCGTCCACGCCTAAACTGGCGGCGCTCGTATGGCCCCAAAGCGGCAAGGGGGGGATCAGCCAGGACAGTCCGCTCGTCAACGGAATGGCCGCCGTCGCCAGGGTCGCCAGCCAGAGCAGATCGACGGAGGCCCTGGCCGCTCCGCGCAAGAAAGCCCAGCCGATGCTGGCGAAGAAGACGGCGTAATAGACGAGTTGGTGCCAAGTGGTGAGATCGCTGACCACCCCATGAAGCCATTTTCCGGCGACGATGGTCAGCGACAGGCCCGAGAGGCAGCCCAGGCACACGCCAACGCTGAGCGCCGCCATCACCGTGGTGTCGCGGCGCTGCCGGGGCGGGGTGGCCTCTCCCCGCCGCTGGGTCTTGCGACGGCTTTCGATCCACAGCAGGTTGCCGCTGTAGAACAGCCAGGCGCCGGCAAGCCCCAGCAGAAAATACATCCATTTCACCGGAAGGCCGCCATAGGTGGCGAAATGCAGGGCGAAAAAGCTGCCGATGGTGGTCAGGGCCGGGCTTTGGTGGCCGGGCAGATAGTCGGCATTGACGATCCGGCCGCTATAGGGATCGATCGCGACGAACCCGCCGGCCGGCCGCGACACCAGGGCCGTGGCGTCCTGACCCCAGACGCGCACCATGGCGCGCGGGCCGGTCGCCTGGGTGTAGTGCAGGCGGATCGGCGTGAAGGTCGGCGAGAGGGCGCGGACGCGGGCCAGCAGATCGGCCGGGGGCAGCAGGGCGCCCGGATCGCGCGCCTCCCCCGGCTGCGGCGGAGCGGGGGAGGGCGCTTGCCAGACGGAGGCCAACCGCCCGTCGTGGATCACGGTGTCTTGCAGGCTGTAAAGATCGTCATGGAAGGCGAAAACGGTCGCGGTCAGGGCCATGACAAGGTGAAAGGGCAGGCTGAAAAGCCCGACGACGTTATGGGCGTCGCGCCACAGGCGCTTCAGATTGCGCCCCGGACGCAGGGCGAAAAGATCTTTGACCAGGGTCGGCACCAGCAAAACCACCCCCGACACCAGGGCCAGGGCATAGAGGCAGGCGATCACGCCCATGATCCAGCGGGCGGTATCGCTATCGAAGGGCAGTCCGACCACCCGGTGCAGAACATCGATGAATTCCGCCAGCTTCGAGGGGGCGACCGCCTCGATCCGCGCCGCGCCGTCCTCCCCCGGATGGGCGACGAAATGCTCCATCCCCAGGGTATCGTGGCGGTGACTCTCTGCCCCCTCGGCCGGGCTTTGCCACTCCAACCGCCCCGGCAGGTGCTCGGCCTCTCTCAGATGCAGCGAAAACTCCCGGGCCGCTTCCGGCGAGGCCCGCAAGGTGCTGATAATCAAAGGAAGCGCGTCGTCCAGGGACGGGGCGACGGGCGTCGTCATCGGCGGGGAAGCCCAGCGGGCGAGCGGTTCCTTGAAGACCGTGATCGCGCCGGCATAAAAGGCGATGAACAACGCCATGCCCGTCAGGATGCCGGTCCAGGTGTGAACGGTCTTGTAGATGCGCAGGATGTCGGGGGGCATCAGGCAATATCCTTGTCGATCACGAAAGGCGGGCCACGACCAGCAGGTCAAGAACCAGGGCGGTGGCCCCGCCCAGCCACAGCCAGGCGCGCCGGCCGTCGCGGAAGGCGAAGCAGCCGCTGAGCACTCCCAGCCACAGCGGCATGACCACCCACATGGCCAATTGGGCTTTGACGGGCAGGGGAAGCTGGGGCAGCGCCAGCACCAGCAGGCCGCTGCATCCCAGCGCCAGGGTGAATCCAAGAAGCGTGCCCGCCAGGATTTTCGACAGCCAGTCGCGCCGGATGGGGGGATGCTTAGGCGATGTCATGGCGCAGCTCCGTGTCAGCCTTGTCACCCTCACCCGGGCTCCGGTCCGCAGCCGGCCGGGGGGAGGAGGCGACGAGCAGGCCGAGGTAGGGCAGCGCCACGAAGCACAGCATGATCCAACTGCCCAGGGTGAAGACGGCCGCCACCATCTGCATGGTCTGCCCAAGAACGATCAGGCCAAGGCCCAGCAGCAGGCCGCCGGCCGCCCGCAGGGGCCGGGCGGGACAGGGGCGCGCGGTCAAGCGTTGGTGGGGGGATGTCAGATAAAGGCTTAAACACCCCGCCAGAGCGAGCGTCAAACCAAGCGCCATCGTCACGGCCATGGTGGTGGGTCCTTGCGACTGGAGTAAATCTTCGGCGCCACCGGTCGCGCCGGCCTGGGGCCGACGGCGACCGGTTTTGGCCTCGGCGCGATGGCCAAGGGCTTGGCGAGGGCTTAGAAGGTGCCCTTGACGCCGATGCCGACCGTGCGGGGCTCGATCATATTGGCGACGATGCCGCCGGCGGAGCGGTCATCATAAAGATAGGCCGGCGCCCGCTTGTCGAAGATGTTGTTGGCGAAAACATACACCTCCAGGTATTCCCGGGGCGCGTAGCCGATACGGGCATTGGCGACCGTGTAGTTTTCGACCGCATAGGCGGAGATGTTCTCGTCGGTGGAATAATAGCCATCGGTGTGTTTGACCTCGCCAGACAGCCGGACTTTGGGCGTGATATCCCAGTCCATGCCCAGGCTTAGCGTGTAGCTTGGGGCGCGGCCGAATTCATTTCCCTCATAGCTGGTTCCCTCGGCATTGGAGAAAGAGCCGATCCGGGTTTTCAGCAAGCCCGCCCCGGCCCGGACCCGCAGATCGTCGCGCATCTTGTAATCGACGGCGAGTTCCAGACCATAGGATTGGGCCTTGTCGGCATTGACCACGACGCTGCCGTATTGCACGCCATTGAGATAATCGGGAAGCAGCCGCTGGGAGTCCGAATGCCGGCTGTAAAACAGGTTGCCCGTCAGGATCAGGCGATCGTCGAGCAGCTTGGCCCGGCTGAACACTTCGTAATTCCACACCGTCTCGGGCTCGAAGGTGACGTATTTGGAACTCGCGAAGCTGAGATTGACGCCGCCCGGATTATAGCCGCGGTTGACCAGGGCGCCGACCGTGACCTCGGGGGTTACGTCATAGGCGAGCGAGACCTTGGGCAGCCAGGCATCGAAGCTCTCGTCGTAATCAAGCGCGGTGCGGGCGTAGCTCGAGGTGCCGCTGCGCAGGATGTGATCGCGCTGGTAGCGCAGGCCGCCCGTCAGCGTCCAGCGATCGGTCAGCCGATAGGCCATCTCGGAAAACAGCCCGGCATGTTGTTTTTCGTCGTCGAAGCGGGACAGGCCGCGAATGTGCAAGGTGTCTTTCGAACGGGTACGGGCCAGATAAAGCCCGGTCATGCCGCTAAGGGTGGACTCGGTGTCGCCCAGGGTCAGGCGCAGTTCGTTCGACACGGTGTTCTGGTCGATGACGGCCGAACCATTGTTGGCGGGTTCGGTCACCCGGTCGACGTGGGTGTCGGAATACTGGGTCTGGTTGAACAGCGTGATATCATTGGCGAAAGCATAGGACAGGTCGGCGATGCCGGTATGGGTCCGCTGTTCCCAACTCGGCATGGAGAGCGTCGCGTTGTCGAGCTCGTCATAGGGCCTGGAGGCGCTTTCCCAGGTGGGACGGTTGGCCGATCCGAAGGCATAGGTCAGCTTGGCCGTCAGATCGGGCAGCGCCTCGGGCTCCCACAACAGCTTGCCCCGCGCGGTCAGCGAGCGAAAATCGAGGTCGGCGTCGCCTGTGTCGAAGTTCGAATTGACATACTCGACGAAGGTGTCGCGCCCCGAATAATCGATCGCCATGCGCGCGGCCAATTGATCCGCGATGATCGGCCCCGACAGCGCCAGGGCGGTTCGCCGCCGGGAATAGGAGCCGATTTCCGCCAGATAGGAGGCTTCGGGCTCGAAAGTCGGATCCTTGGTATTGACGATGATGGCGCCGGCGATGGCGTTGGCGCCCTGCGAGGTGGTCTGCGGGCCCCGGAAGACCTCGACGCTTTCGACATCCCAGATCGATGTCGTTCCGAAAACATATTCGTAATAATTCTGATAATGGCCGTCGAGATTGACGGTGGCGCGCGGGATGGTGCCGCCGAAAAAGGCGGTGGAGCCGAAGTTGGGACCTTGGGTGTCCTGGCCCCGGATGATGGGGGCGCCCACGGTTCCGGTATAAAGAACGTTGGGCACGTCGGCGATGGCGTCGGCCACGCTCGCGGCGCCGCTTTTGTCTTCCAGATCCTCGGCCGGGAGGATGGCGACGGAACTCGCCGTATCCTCCAACGGGCGTTCGATCTTTTCCCCGCTCACCACCATTTGCGGAAGAACAATCGACCTCTGCGTCGGATCGGCCGCGCCCTGCGCCAGGGTCGCGCCCGGCGCCAGGGTTGCGTCCTGCGCCAGGGCCGCGTCCGGCGCCAAGGCCGCACCCTGCGCCAGGGCTGAGGTTGCGATGGCGGTGGACAGCGATGCCAGACCCGCGCCGAAAAACCGTCCCAAAACCCTGTCTGCCCGCATGGATTGCCGACTCCCTTGCAAATAAGAACTGATCGCATAATCCGTATCGAAATGTGGAAGTCATCCCGTATTATGGAATTGGCGCAAATTTCGTGGGGGTTGTGATATTTCGGCAACGAGACGGCGGGGCCGGGGGAGGGCGGGCTTCGCCCTGGGGGGAATACCGGAGTGGATTGACAGCGCTGCCCGGGCGATATAGGGCCGGGTCCTCCGGCTTTCCGGCAATCGGGATCGTTAGGCGAAGGGTTCGTTTTCCATGTCCAATTCCCCTCCCGACGGTGAAGGGTCTTCCGACGGGAAGCGCTCGGCGACCATCCAATCGGTCTCGATCGCCGCGCGTTTTCTGACCATTTTGGCCAATGCCGAGGAGCCGCTCGCCCTTGGCACCCTGGCGCGGCGCGCCGGAACCGGCGGCTCCACCGCCCATCGCTATGTGCAAAGTCTGGTTAAGGAGGGCTTGGCCAAGCAAGACAGCGTTAGCGGCTTTTATGATCTGGGACCGCTGGCGCTGAGTGTCGGGATCGCCGCCCTTAAGCGGACCGACGCCGTCGAGATCGCCGCCCGGCATATGAAAGCTTTGGCCAACCGCATCGCCGCCAGCGCCGGGGTCGCCATCTGGACCGAACGCGGGCCGACGCTGGTACGCTGGTATCGCAGCGCCTATTTCTCGATCAGTTCTTTAGCCCTGGGGGATATTCTGCCGCTTGACAACACCGCCTGCGGGCTGGTGTTTCAGGCCTTCCTGACGCCCAACCATATCGACGTGGCCCGGCGTCTTCAGCCCGATTACTTTCGCGGCACCCCGCCGTCTTCGGAAACCCTGGCGCGGATCCGGCAAACCCGGGGCGCCGAGTTGACCGGCCATCTTCTGCCGGAAATCACCGGTCAGGCCGTGCCGGTTTTCGACGCCCAGCAAGAACTCGTCTGCGTGATGACGACGGTGACCAATCTGGGACGGACCGGGGATCGGGCCGACCGCGAGGCCTTGTTCGAGACCGCCCGGGCGGTGGCGCGCGAAACCGGCGGCGACGCCTCGTTCGCCTGACCCCGGCGGGCCCGCCGCTTTCCCGCCGCCGCGCTCCTCCGGGGGCCGTTACATCGGTCGGCTGAGGGAGAAGATGCCGCGTAAGTCGCCGGGCTTGAAGCCCACGGCCTGATCCTCGGGGTAAAGGTCGTGAAGTTTCGCCGTGACCTCGGGCGTCAGGGCCACGCCGTGGCAGGTCGTGCAGGCTTGGCCAAGCGGAATGGCCTTGGCGAAGCGAAAGGTCTCGCGGCCATCGGGGCCTTTGACGATCGCCGTCCGCGTCAGATCGGCGATGGCCTCGCCCTTGCCCAGGCGATCTTCGAAGGCGGCCAGCGTCTCGCGCTCGAAGGCGTCGGGGGCCGAGGCGGGGTTGCGAAGCTTCAGGCTGGTTCGTTTGATCGACCAGCCGCTGTGGGCGGCGAGGTCGGCGGCGATCGGTCCGGCCTGGGTGTGGCAGGCCTCGATCGCCAGCACTGGGCCGCCACTATCCAGGGCGTCTTGCAAGGCGGTCAGCAAGGTTGTGGAATAGGTTTTCACCAGCCCGGCCGCCTCGGTTTTCAGCGAAGCGGCCGGGTCCTCGGCGCGGGCGGGCGGGTGAACCAGCGCCACGCCCATCAAGGCCAGACAAGGCAGGGCGAAACGAGCCATCGGCGATCTCCATCGGCGGGACGGTTCGATGGAACCGTCCCTTACAGAACAGTCGGCTAGGCGGTTTTCCCGGAACCGCCCGCCCTCAGGCGCCGGGCAACTTGCCCGGGGTGCGCGGATCGACATTGGCCTTGAGGCCGCCGCTGAAACTTTTCACCGTGAAGCCATGCTGGCTAAGGACCCGGGCGGCGAAATAGCTCATCTTGCCAAAGGCGCAGAGGGTCACCACCGGCCGTGTCTTGTCCAGGGTGTCGAGGTGGGCGCGCAGGGTCGGGAAGGGAATGTTGATCGTCGTCCCCGGCGCCGGATAGGCCTCGGCAAGCGGCTTGCCCCGCACGTCGATCACCTGCACCTGCGGGTCCGTCGGCAGCTCGGTGGTGTGGGAGACCAGTCCGTCGCGGCGGTTGCAGGCGGCGAAGCCGGCGAGATTGACCAGATCCTTGGCCGAACCGAAGGGCGGCGCATAGGCCAGTTCAAGGTGGCACAGATCCTCGACGGTCATGCCGGCGATGATCGCCGTCGACAAGATGTCGAGCCGTTTGTCGACCCCCTCGCTGCCGCTGACCTGGGCGCCAAGCAGGCGGCCGCTGTCGGGCTCCCAGAGGATTTTCAGGGTCATCGGCTTGGCGCCGGGGTAATAGGAGGCGTGATGGCTGTCGTTGACCGTCACCGTTTCATAAGGGTGGCCGGCGGCGGCAAGGCGCTTCTCGCTCCAGCCGGTGATGCCGACCACCGCGTCGAAGGCGCGGACGATCCCCGTTCCGACCGAACCGGGATAGGGGCGGGCCTTGTCGGCGAGGAAGATATGATCGGCGGCCACCCGTCCCTGGCGATTGGCCGGGCCGCCCATCGGCACCGCGGTTTTGCCCCCCAAGATCCGGTCGACCGTTTCCACCCCGTCGCCGGCGGCATAGATGTCGGGGTCGGAGGTGCGCTGGAAGGAATCGACGACGATATGGCCCTTGGCGCCAAGCTCCAGACCGGCGGCGCGGGCGAGATCGCTTTCGGGTTTGACGCCGATCGACAAGATGACGATGTCGGCATCCAAGGTCTTGTCGGAGGCGAGATGGCAGCGCAGTCGGGCGCCCAGGCTTTCGAAGCGGGCGATGGCGTCGCCCAGATGCAGCCCGATGTCATGGCGCCGCAGTTCGCTTTCGACCAGGGCGGCCATCGGCGGGTCGAGGGGCGGCAGGACTTGGCTTTGCAGTTCGACGAGATCGACGCCAAGCCCCTTGCGGTGCAACTGCTCGGCCATCTCCAGCCCGATGAACCCGGCGCCGATGACCACGGCGCGCTGGCCCGGGGCGGTGGCGGCGATGATGCGGTCCATGTCTTGCAAATTGCGCAAGGTGAAGATGCGGGGATCGTCGATGCCGGGCAGGGGCGGGCGCAGGGGCGAGGCGCCGGGGGCCAGCATCAGCTTATCGTAAGGCAGCCAGGCGCTTTGTCCGCTGGCGAGGTCGCGCACCTCGACCCGCTTGCCCTTGGGATCGATCGCCACCGCTTCGGTCTGGACGCGGACGTCGAGATTGAGCAGACCCTTCAGCGAGGCGGCCGATTGCACCGCCAGCGCGCCGCGATCGGGGATTTCGCCGCCGATGTGATAGGGGAGGCCGCAATTGGCGAACGACACGTCCGGGCCGCGTTCAAGGACGGTGATCCGCGCCGTTTCCGACAGGCGCCGGGCCCGCGCGGCAAAGGACGCGCCGGCGGCCACGCCGCCAATGACGAGAATGCTCATCTGCTCCACAGGCAATGCTCCGCTTTGAAGGGGCGATCGGCGGTCACGACGACGACCGTGGCACCGACCCTATTGCGGTAAGTTATATTAGTCAATATAATGATGATATATCGGAGGTCGCATGGTTGCGGAAAATTCCACCCTTAGTGTCGATGCCATGCGAACGGCCGCCGCGGAAGCGACGGCGACCTTGTTCGCCCTGGCCAATCAGAACCGGCTGTTGCTGCTTTGTCAGTTGTGCAATGGCGAGATGTCGGTAAGCGCCCTGGAAGAGGCGCTGGGGATTCATCAGCCGACGCTGTCCCAACAGCTTGGCGTTTTGCGCTCCGAAGGATTGATCGCCAGCCGGCGCGAGGGGAAGCGGATTTATTACTCGGTCGCCAACCCCAAAGTCCTGGTGCTGATCAACACCCTGGTCGATCTGTATTGTCCGCAGAAAAGGGACCTCCCATGACCTTTGACGCCGTCCCCCGTTACGCCGCCCCCCGTCAGGCCGCTTGCGGCGGCCGCGCCCCAAGCGCGGCGCGGGGGAGCGTCATGGGCTGGAGTCGCGCGGGGAGGGTGAGCATCAGCGGTCCGTAATCTCAGAAAAAACAAAGGCCGCCAAAGCAGCGGCATGATCCCGGGAGGTACGATGAGTGACACCGATGACAGGCGAGACGTCAGCCGACGGCGCTTTCTAGGCGGGCTTGGCGGAACCACGGTCGTGGCCCTGGGGGGGCTGGGAGCGGCGCCCGCCGCCCGGGCGAGTCCGAAGCTTCCGACAAAAGCGCGGATCGTCATCGCCGGCGCCGGGGCGGCGGGGTTGGCGAGCGCGGCGCGGCTGTCGCAGATGCTGGAGGGGGCCTCCATCACCCTGGTCGATCGCCGCAAGGTCCACTGTTACCAACCGGGCTTCACCCTGGTGGCCGGCGGCATCAAATCGGCCGATTACGTGACCTCGACCACCGCCGAGTATCTGCCGGCGGGCTGCGACTGGATCGAGGAGCGGGTGGCCGAGTTCGTTCCCGACGCCAACAAGGTGATCACCGATAGCGGGCGGACCATCGCCTATGATTATCTGATCGTCGCCACCGGCCTGCATCTGGATTACGCGGCGATCGCCGGCATGGAGGTCGAGCGCATCGGCCAGGACGGGCTGGGCAGCCTTTATGCCGGTCCCGAAGCGGCGACCGCCACCTGGAAGGCGATGGCCGCCTTTGTCGACGAGGGCGGCGTCGGGCTGTTCGGCCGGCCGATCACCGAAATGAAATGCGCCGGCGCCCCCCTGAAATACACCTTCATCACCGAGGACCGGCTGCGGCGCCGGGGCACGCGGGGAAAGGCCGAGTTGATCTACGCCGCCCAGAACAAGGGGCTGTTTAGCGTTCCCATCGTTTCGGAAAAGGTGCGGATGCTGTTTCGCGAGCGCGACGTCGCGGTTCGCTATGACCATGTGATGACGGGCATCGATCTTGGGCGGAAAGTGGCCTCTTACGCCACGCCGGGCGGGTCGGCCGAGATCGCCTATGATTTCATCAACGTGATCCCGCCGATGCGGGCCGCGCCCTCGGTTCGCAACAGCCCCTTGCCCTGGCAAAGCGGCATTTTCGCCGCCGATGGCTGGATGGAGGTCGACAAGGCCAGCCTGCGGCATCGGCGCTATCCCAATATCTTTGGCGTCGGTGATGTGGCCGGCGTTCCCAAGGGCAAGACCGCCGCCAGCATCAAATGGCAGGTGCCGGTGATGGCCGACCATCTGGCGGCCGACATCCAGGGCAAGACCTCGACCAGCGTCTATAATGGCTATACCTCCTGCCCGCTGATCACCAAGTTGGGGCGAGCGATGCTGGTGGAATTCGATTACGACGACAATCTCGCCCCGTCTTTCCCCGGTCTGGTCGCTCCTTTGGAGGAGTTGTGGATCACCTGGGTGATGAAGACCATGGCTTTGAAGCCGACCTATCTAACCATGCTGCGCGGCCACTTCTAAGGGTGAGGACCCGACCCATGGAAAAATTCGATCCCATCGTGTTTTTTCAGGTTTTCCAGGAAATGCTGGGACCTGTGTTGTGGATCCTGCTGGCCCTCGCCCTGCTTGGGCTGGGCGGCGCCTTGTTCGTTTTTCTCAAGGAGGGAAAGATCAACAGCCGCCGGCTGGTCCGCTCGGAACTCATCGGCCTTGCCGGGGGCGTCCTGGCCCTGGTCCTGGCCGCCCGGGTTACCGTATCGGGCTTCTCCGATGCCGGGGGGCCGGTGGATTGGTTGCTGGTCGGGCTGATTTGGGGCATCGGTCTGGCGGGCTCCACCATCCTCGCCTATGCCACCCTCGGTCTGGTCAGCCTGCGCCGAAGCGCCTGACCGGCCGCGCTTCCCCCGGGCGCCAAGATCTGCGGGGATTATCTTGCGATCCCTCAAGGCGTTGCGCCCCGGCGCAACGCCTTTCTGATCGGTCGCGGTGCCTAAGGGGATAAAAGAGGATAAAAGAAAAAGGATAAAAGGGGTCAGACCCCTTTTTAGCGCGAGTCGCGGCGCGAGCCGTGAGCCCGAAGGAGGCGAAGAGTAGTTTCAGTCCCCTCGATGGCGGGGCATGGGCTGCGAGAACCACCACCCGCGCCCTTTGCTTCGAGTTGCCCGCCGAGTTTCAGTCCCCTCGATGGCGGGGCATGGGCTGCGAGGATGCGCCACCTCGCTTTTCAGTACGGTGGGCTCTCCCTCGTTTCAGTCCCCTCGATGGCGGGGCATGGGCTGCGAGATTCCGACCGGCAATGATCAGCGCATGGTCGCCGACACCGTTTCAGTCCCCTCGATGGCGGGGCATGGGCTGCGAGGCGCGGATCCTGGAATACTAAGACCGCGACACCCCCCGGGGTTTCAGTCCCCTCGATGGCGGGGCATGGGCTGCGAGCCGCCCGCGCCAAAGCCGCCCTGGTGGCGGCTTGGGAGGTTTCAGTCCCCTCGATGGCGGGGCATGGGCTGCGAGCCGAAGACGACGGCGCCGACAATGGCGTTACCTCCGAGTTTCAGTCCCCTCGATGGCGGGGCATGGGCTGCGAGTTGTTGGATAATAAACGTTCAATACATTCATTAGCCATGTTTCAGTCCCCTCGATGGCGGGGCATGGGCTGCGAGGTGGGAGTAGTTACCATGGCTGATACCGTTTCTGTTGGTTTCAGTCCCCTCGATGGCGGGGCATGGGCTGCGAGAAGGCCACGCACAGCCGCTATGAATTCCTCACCACCCTGTTTCAGTCCCCTCGATGGCGGGGCATGGGCTGCGAGAAGACAAACAAACCCTCGGATGAAGACAAGAACAAGTTTCAGTCCCCTCGGTGGCGGGGCATAGGCTGCGAGTGGAAAAATCCCCCATCCAAGAGGGCCAATTCCCGCCGCTCGAGTTTCAGTCCCCTCGGTGGCGGGGCATAGGCTGCGAGATGAGACCCCCTCGCAATGGGTTGTCTTCTTCCAGGACGGGTTTCAGTCCCCTCGGTGGCGGGGCATAGGCTGCGAGGCGGCCAATCCGCTGGCGCGCAAGGTTCACGCCATGTGGTTTCAGTCCCCTCGGTGGCGGGGCATAGGCTGCGAGCCGGACTGGATTGAAGGATCGGATCCGTGCGATCGAAGCGTTTCAGTCCCCTCGGTGGCGGGGCATAGGCTGCGAGATTGCCGCCGTAACCCCAGTGAACCTTACGAAAGTGCTTGTTTCAGTCCCCTCGGTGGCGGGGCATAGGCTGCGAGGTGCCGTCCTCGGCGCCCTGCCGACAGACAACGCTTGTTTCAGTCCCCTCGGTGGCGGGGCATAGGCTGCGAGTTCAACTCGTTCGGCGCTTTGGATATGGGATCCCTCGAGTTTCAGTCCCCTCGGTGGCGGGGCATAGGCTGCGAGGGGGTGCCCCGGTCGAGGATGAGGACTTCGATGAGGACGTTTCAGTCCCCTCGGTGGCGGGGCATAGGCTGCGAGTCGGAGCTCTCGGACCACGCACCGTATAGTGCCAGCGTGTTTCAGTCCCCTCGGTGGCGGGGCATAGGCTGCGAGAGGAGCGCCGATTGCACCGGCGCCAACTTCACCGGCGCGTTTCAGTCCCCTCGGTGGCGGGGCATAGGCTGCGAGAGCCGGTTCTAAAAGGCTTTATTATTCAAGTGGTTACAAGGTGGTTTGTCGTAACCTCGGCGGGCGGGGTGTTTTTTGGGGGCGAAATGACCCTTCTTAAGCAGAAGGTTTTCACATTTTCTAAACGATTTCAAACAGTTGGCTTGAGTCGTAACCTAGGGGGTTTTTGGGTGGTTTTTGAGGTTACGACTCACGCGGTAGGGGCAGTTTAAACGAGGATCGACGGTTCGGGAACCGGCTTTTCACCGGGAGCACGCCGGGACATGAAGGAAAAAGAAGAAGGAAAAGGGGGCGGACCCCTTTTAAAATCCCTTTTCCCTGGGCGGCCGCCGCGCGGGTGGGGGATCGGGGGGGCTAGCGGCGGTTCTCGCCGTTTTCCAGGAAGGCCGGCAGCTCGCGGAGCGAGTTCAAGGTGGCGAAGGCTTTCGGCGCGTCCGCTGGCAGCTCGACCATTTCGTGCTTCCAGGTCACCTCATAGGGAATGAGGATGGCCCGGCCGCCGATCGCCAGCACGGGGTGGATATCCGAGCGCAGCGAATTGCCGACCATGACGAAGTGGCCGGGGTCGATCGCCTCGCGCCCCAGGATCGAACGATAGGTGTCGGGGTCTTTCTCAAGAACGACATAGACCGTGTCGAAGAAAGACCGCAGCTTGGATTTGGCCAGTTTTTCCTGTTGTTCGATCTCGTCACCCTTGGTGATTAGGATCAGCCGATGGTTATGGCGCAGGCGCGTCAAGGTTTCGACCGCGCCATCAAGGATATGGATGTCGCCGTCCAGAAAGCGGTGGACCATGGCGATGATGCGGGCGATCTCGGCGCCGGAAACCCGCTGATCGGTCAACTCCAGGGCGGTTTCGATCATCGACAGGGCGAACCCCTTGGCTCCATAGCCATATTTTTTCAGGTTGCGCCGTTCCACCGCCATCAGAGGGTCGTCGATCGGGGTGGTTTCGCCGGTATGGCCGCTGATGATGGCGGCCAAGGCGCGCTGCATCTCCTGGAAATGGGTTTCGTTATGCCAAAGCGTGTCGTCCGCGTCGAAGCCGATGACTGTGGTCATGGTTCTTGTCCAGCGGTGGCGGCGAGAGCGGGATTTGTCCATCCGTAAGCCGAAAAGGGGGCCATCATGACCTCTTCCTCGCAGTGGTTCGTCGGGCATTATATTCGGGGCTGGCCTTCCCCAGACAGGGGAGATCGCGCCCGGCGCCCCGGTTCTCCGCGCCCCGCCCCTCAGGGCGCGGGCATCAGCAGGCGGACGCCGGGGGGAAGGGTTTCGCGCCAGGGGGCGGGGACGGCGGCGTCGCTGACCACGGTGTCGAAATCGTCGATCTGGCCGATGAAGGCCGGTTTGACCCGGCCGAATTTGGTTGAATCGAGAACGACGATGCGGCGCACGGCGTTTTGCATGGCGGCGCGCTTGATCGGCACCTCGTGGAAGTTCGAGCAACTGACCCCGCGGTCGGCATGCAGCCCGCCGGCCGAGATGAAGGCCTTGTTGATGCCGATATTGGCCAGGGTGCCCAGGGCCTCCTCGCTGGAAAAGGTGGCGCTGGAGGGGTGGTAGATGCCGCCCAGCAGCACAACTTTCAAATTGGGCTTCTTGCACAGGATCTCGGCGACATTGATGGCGTAGCAGACCACCGTCAGGCGCAGGTCGGTGGGAATGCGGCTGGCCAGATGGGGCATGGTGGTGCCGCAGTCGAGAAACACCGTGTCGCCCGGTTCGATCAGCGAGGCGGCAAGGGTGCAGGCGTCGCGCTTCTTTTCGGTATGGGAGGCCAGTTCGGTGGCGAAAAGATAGCCCATCCCCCCCGGCGTCTCCTGGCCGGCGACGATATAGCCGCCCAGATAGGTCAGGCTGCCATCCCCGGTGGCGATATCGCGGCGCACGGTCATTTCCGAAACGCCCAGCATCTTCGCGGCTTCCTTCAGGCGTAAAGAGCCGCCGGCCTCCAGGGCCGTTGCCAGCATCGCCAGACGTTCCACCCGTCGATAACTCATGGTTCGCATCGCCTTCCGTGCCAGATCACCCTTGGTGGATCTAGACTCATAAGAGGAGAGCGGCGAAATCGCCAAAAACCGCAATCATCGATTTTGGCCGCGCTCTCTGCTTTGTGCATCGCACTATAACATCCCGCAGTGCAGCGTTGTTTGGTTCCTGGGAAGAAAAGGGAATTGGTTGGTCTTTAAGGTGAGAGCCAATGATTTCACCTTGACGCCGGAAGCGTCAACATGAAACACTTCGAACACGCGATGTTATGATATTAACATGATCGTGCAATTTGTGCGGCGATCGTGCAGGAGATGCAGGGATGACCGAACCGACCAACACGCTACCGAACCTGGGAGCGGCGGAACTTGCGGCTTATATCGACCACACCCTGCTGCGTCCCGACGCCGGGGCGGCCGAGATCGCCGCTTGGTGCGACGAGGCGGTGACCCATGGTTTCAAGTCGGTTTGCGTCAATCCCATCCAGATCCCCCTGGTCGCGGCCAAGCTGGCCGGAACCGGCGTTGGCGTTTGCTCGGTGATCGGCTTTCCCTTCGGCGCCAGTCCCACCGCCGTGAAGGTTGCGGAAGCCGCCTGGGTGGTGGCCCATGGGGCGACCGAGGTGGATATGGTCATCGATATCGGCGCCCTGAAGGACGGGCGGGCCGAGGCGGTGCGGGACGATATCGCCGCGGTCAAGGCCGCTTGCGGCAAGGCCCTGCTCAAGGTCATCATCGAGGCCTGTTTGCTCGACGATGAGCAAAAGGCTCTGGCTTGCCGGCTCAGCGCCGAGGCCGGGGCCGATTTCGTCAAGACCTCGACCGGCTTCGCCGGTGGCGGGGCCACGGCGAAGGATGTGGCCCTGATGCGCCGGACCGTCGGCTCGGCGCTGGGGGTGAAGGCCTCGGGTGGCGTGCGCACGCGCGATGACGCGCTGCGCATGATCGCCGCCGGGGCATCGAGGATCGGAGCCAGCGCCAGCATCGCCATCGTGGCCGAAGCCGACGCGGCGTCGACCGGCGCGAAGGGGGGCTACTAACCCCCGGCCCCTCCGATCGGGTCGCGCTTTCCGGGGACCGGCAAGCGCGACACGGCGGATCGGGGGGCTGGGTCGCGTGGCGCCCTTCGCCAAAAAAACAAAAAAACGAAGGCGTTTCCCGAAAGACTGTTCAGGAGGTCCAAGATGAAGAAGTTCCTATCGTCCCTGGTGCTCGCGGCGTCGCTTGTCGCCGGTCCGGCCCTGGCCGCCGATGCGCCGGTCGATGTCTCGCAGGTGCCCAAGGGCTTTTCCGCCAAAGACGTTGGCAAAAGCTATTCCATCGCCACCGTGGTCAAGGTCGATGGCATCGCCTGGTTTGACCGCATGCGCGAAGGCGCCAAGCAGTTCGGCGCCGATACCGGCCATGACACCTGGATGGTCGGGCCCAGTCAGGCCGACGCCGCCGCCCAGGTGCAACTGGTCGAGAACCTGATCGCCCAGGGCGTCGACGCCATCTGCGTCGTGCCCTTCTCGGTCGAGGCCCTGGAGCCCGTGCTCAAGAAGGCGCGCGATCGCGGCATCGTCGTCATCGCCCACGAGGCCTCGAACATCACCAACGCGGATTTCGTGCTCGAAGCCTTCGACAACCTCGCCTATGGCGCCAAGCTGATGGAAGTGCTGGGCACCTATATGAAGGGCGAAGGCAAGTATGTGACGACGGTCGGCAGCCTGACCTCGAAGTCTCAGAACGAATGGATCGACGGCGCCATCGCCTATCAGAAGGCCCATTTCCCCAAGATGGAGCAGGCGACCGGCCGGCTCGAGACCTATGACGACGCCAATACCGACTACAACAAGCTCAAGGAAGTGCTGACCACCTATCCCGATATCAAGGGCATCCTTGGTGGTCCGATGCCGACCTCGGCCGGCGCCGGTCGCCTGATTTCGGAACGCGGCCTGAAGGACAAGCTGTTCTTCGCTGGCACCGGTCTGGTTTCGGTCGCGGGCGAATATTTGTCCAAGGGCGATATCCAGTACATCCAGTTCTGGGATCCGGCGGTGGCCGCCTATGCGATGAACATCGTCGCGGTGATGGCCCTTGACGGCAAGGCCGATCAGATCAAGGCCGGCCTCAATCTGGGCCTGCCCGGCTACACCAGCCTGACCGCCCCGGTGGCGGGCAAGGACAAGCTGCTCTATGGCGCGGGCTGGGTCGGCGTGACCAAGGACAACATGGAAGACTACAACTTCTAAGTCCGCAGCCCCTGCTCCTTCGCTTTCGGCCCCGGGGCGGGAGCGCTTTGCCATCGGCAAGGCTCTCGCCCCGGCTTTCCTCCCCCGCCGGATGTCGTCAGACAGAGTGGTCCCAGATGCCCGAAGCCTTTATCGAACTGCGCGCCATCACCAAGCGGTTTTCCGGGGTGTGCGCGCTTGACGCCTTGTCCTTGACCATCAACAAGGGCGAGATTCATTGTCTGGCCGGCGAGAACGGCTCGGGAAAATCCACCGTCATCAAGGTGATGGCCGGGGTTTACCAGCCCGACGGCGGCGAGATCCTGATCAACGGCGCGCCGGTGCGGGCGCTGACCCCGATCGAGGCGGTCCGCCGCAATATCCAGGTCATCTACCAGGACTTTTCGCTGTTTGGCAATCTGACGGTCGCCGAGAATCTGGCGCTGTGCGGCGAGCTTCAGCAAAAGCGCAAGCTGGCCGACTGGAAGCGCATCCGCGCCATCGGCCGTCAGGCCCTCGACCGGCTGGGCGTCGATATCGACCTGGAGGTCGATGTCGAACGGCTACCGACCTCGAGCCGCCAGATCGTCGCCATCGCCCGCGCCCTGATGTCGGACGCCAAGCTGCTGATCATGGACGAACCGACGACGGCCCTGACTGGCCGCGAGGTCGACGCCCTGTTCCGCATCGTCAAGGATATCCAGGCCCAGGGCATCGCCGTGCTGTTCGTCAGCCACAAGATGCGCGAGATGCTGGAAATCAGCGAGCGGTTGACCGTCATCCGTAATGGCCGCACCGTCATCGACGGCCCGACCAGCGCCTTTGATGAAAGCGCCGTCACCCGCCATATGACCGGCCTTGATATTCTCAGCGAGGGCTACGCCTGGGCCGGATCGCCCGAGGCTGTGCCCCGGCTGGAGGTGCGCGGCCTTAGTCTCCCCGGCGCTTTTGAAGACCTGTCCCTGGCCATCCGCCCGGGCGAGATCGTCGGGCTGTCGGGGCTGCTTGGCTCGGGACGGACGGAATTCGCGCTCAGCCTGTTTGGCATGATGCCGCCGGCCGCCGGGCAAGTCCTGGTCGATGGCGCCCAGATCGCCCCGCGCTCGGTGCAAGACGCCATCGCCGAGGGTATCACCTATGTGCCCGAGGATCGGCTGACCGAAGGCCTGTTCCTGACCCAGTCGATCGACCGCAATATCCTGGCCACGTCTTATGAACGCCTCGCCCCCAGGGGGGTGATCGACCGCGCCAAGGCGGCGATGCAAAGTGCGGGCATGATCAAGGCGATGCAGATCGCCACGCCGACGGGCGAGAAACCCGTGGGCCAACTGTCGGGCGGCAATGCCCAACGCGTCGTGTTGGCGCGCTGGCTGCTGACCGATGCCAAGGTTCTGATCCTCAACGGGCCGACGGTCGGCGTCGATGTCGGCTCGAAGGCCGAGATCCACCGCAAGATCCGCGAGCTGGCCAGCGCCCATGGTCTGGCGGTGTTGATGATCTCCGATGACGTTTTGGAACTGGTGCAAAACACCAACCGCATCGTCCTTATGCACCGCGGTCGCTTCGTCGACGACCTGCCGACCGCCACGGTCAGCGAGCAGTCGATCAACGACTTGCTCAAAAGCTTCACCTGAGGGGAGGGGACGATGGCCATCTTCCAAAGATCCGAGGTCGTCATCGGCGCCATCCTGCTTGGTGCGATGGTGCTGATCGGCTTCATCAATCCGGCGTTCTGGCATCTTGATAACCTGTTCAGCCTGCTGCGCTCGAATGTGATCATCGGCATCATGGCCCTGGGCGTGCTGCTGGTGATGATCTCGGGCGGCATCGACGTGTCGTTCCCGGCCTTCGCCGTGGCCGCCATGTATTTGACGATCAAGGGCATGATTTTGCTCGGCTATGACGGTGTCGTCCTGCCGCTGATCGTCGCCACGCTGATGGGGGCGGCCTTTGGCGCGGTGAACGCCTTCTTCGTTCACAAGATCCGCATGATCCCGCTGATCGTCACCCTGGGCACCGGTAGCATGGTGCGCGGCTTCCTGCTCGGCGTCGTTGGCACCAGCATGATCAATATCGACAAGATGCCGCGCGCGCTGATCGATTTCGCCAAGCAAGACGCCATCAGCATGCGCAACGCCGATGGCACCACCTATGGCCTGACCGCCATGGTGCTGGTTTACATCGGTCTGGCCATCCTGATCGGCTGGATCTTGCGCCATACCATGATCGGGCGCGGCATCTATGCCTATGGCGGCGACAAGGAAGCCGCCAGCCGGGCCGGGTTCAACACCGGGGCCATCGTCTTTTTCGTGTACTGCACGGCCGGCGCCCTGGCCGGTTTCGCCGGCTTGCTGCATGGCGGCATGATCTGGCTGGCCAATCCCCGCGACTTCGTTGGTCTGGAGCTTGATGTGATCGCCGCCGTGGTTCTGGGCGGGGCCAGCATCTTCGGCGGCCGCGGCGGGGTGGTCGGCACCATGCTGGGCGTCTTCATGCTGGTGATGATCAAGAACAGCCTGATCATCCTCAAGGTCGATACCACCTGGCAAAGGGTGGTGGTCGGGATCGTCATCGTCATCGCCACGGCGATCACCGCTTGGCGCGACCGCCGCCGCGGCGCCTGAGGGAGAGCAAAGCCATGAAGACCGAACCCAAAGCCGGCCTCGATCTGCGCTCCCTGGTCAATCGGGACAACAACATCGTTCAATTGCTGATCATGACGGTGCTGATCTTCGTGATCATGACCGCGCTCAGCCCCGATAAGTTCCTGCGCTACTACAACTTCGAATCCATCACCTATCTGTTTCCCGAGCTCGGCATCTTATCGATCGCCATGATGGTGGCGATGCTGACGGGCGGCATCGATCTGTCGGTGGTTGGCATCGCCAATCTGTCGGGGATCCTGGCCGGCATCGTCTTCCACCGCCTGCTCGACCAGTCGGGCGGGGTGGCCGGAGCCGGTTTGCCGACCGTGGCCCTGGGGATCACCCTGGCGCTTGGCGTCGGCGCCCTGGCCGGAGCGCTCAACGGCCTGTTGATCACCCGCTTGCGCATCACGCCGATCCTGGCGACGCTGGGCACGGGGCAGGTCTTCACCGGCATCGCCCTGGTGCTGACCGGCGGCCCGGCGATCGTCGGCTTTCCCGACGCTTGGTCTTTCATCGGCAATGGCAAGGTGCTGGGGATCGCCACGCCGCTGTTCGTCTTCCTGGGCGTGGCGGTGCTGATCTCGTTCATGCTGGTGCGCACCACTTTGGGCGTGAACCTGATGCTGATCGGCACCAATCCCAAGGCGGCGGTCTTTGCCGGTTTGCGTACGGCGCGCATGGTGTTTTACAGCTATGTGCTGACCGGCATGCTGTCGAGCGTCGCCGGGATCATCCTGTCGGGGCGGACCAATGCCGCCAAATCCGACTATGGCAATTCCTATCTGCTGCAAGCCGTGCTGATCGCCGTGCTCGGCGGGACCAATCCCGCCGGCGGCAAGGGCTCGGTGCTGGGCGTCGGCATCGCCGTCGTCGCCTTGATGCTGCTGTCGAGCGGTTTCCAGATCCTGCGCTTTTCCAATCATCTGATCGATTTCATCTGGGGCGCCTTCCTGCTTCTGGTGATCGCCATCAATGCGTTGCGCAACCGCTCCCGCTGATCGGTTTTTCGGGAAAAAGGCCTTCCGTCATGTCCGTAACCGCCCTTACGCTGCGTTCTTGCTTTTTCGGGGAAAAGGAGCGCCCGGTCGTCTCCTTCGCCGGAATGACCGCCAGCCTGTTCCGCTATGACAGCGGCATCGAGGCGATCCGCCTGACCAATGCGCGCGGTCATCTGGTCGTGCTGCCGTTCTTTGGCCAGATGATCTGGGATGCCGTGTTCGACGGCGTCGATCTGACCATGACCAATATGTTCGCCCAACCGCGCCCAGCCGGGGAAATCGTTGGCACCTATGGCTGCTTCGCCTTCCATTCCGGGCTGTTGCGCAACGGCTGTCCCTCGCCCGACGATACCCATCCCCTGCACGGCGAAATGCCCTGCGCGCCGATGGACGAGGCCGGGTTGGAAACCGGCGTCGATGAAAGCGGTCCCTATCTGGCGGTGACCGGCATGCGCGAATACGTCATGGGCTTTGGCGCCCATTACCGGGCCCGCCCCCGGGTGGTGCTGCGCCCTACGGAGACGCTGTTCACCATCGCCATGACGGTGGACAATCTGGCGGGCGATCCCATGGACCTGATGTACATGTGCCATGTGAACTTCGCTTTCCAGGAAGGGGCCCGCATCGTTCAGCCCGCCCCCTTCACGCCCGAACGCACGGTGGTGCGCACCGCCATCCCCGGCCATGTGGTGCCGACCGAGGATTACCGCGCCCTGCTCGCCGCCCTGGCCGTCGATCCTTCGGGGATGGAGGTGCTGGACGAGCCGGCGCGCTATGCCCCTGAACAGGTGTTTTATATCCGCGACCCCTTGAGCGACGCCCAGGGCCGCACCGCCCAGATGATGCGCTTGCCCCAAGGCGGCGCCTTCCATATCGCCTATGACGGGGCGCTGTTTCCCAAATGCGTGCGCTGGGTGCTGGTCAACGACGATCAGAAGGTTTGCGCCTTCGCCCTGCCGTCGACCTGCGAACCCGAGGGCTATCTGGCCGAAAAGGCCAAGGGCAATGTCCGCAGCTTGGCGCCGGGCCAAAGGGCGGCCTTCGCCGTGACTTTGGGCTATCTCGATGAACCGGCGGCCGAGGCCGCCGAACGGGCGATCAAGGCCCTGTCTTTTGGTAAGGGAGCTTAGAGGATGTCGGGCAGGATCGCCGTTGTCGGCAGCAATATGGTTGACCTGATTACCTATGTCACCCGCATGCCCGACAAGGGCGAGACCATCGAGGCGCCGAACTTCGCCCTGGGCTGCGGCGGCAAGGGGGCCAATCAGGCGATCGCCGCCGCCCGCTTGGGCGCCGATGTGCTGATGGTCACCCGGGTTGGCGATGACATCTTCGCCGACAATACCATCGCCAATTTCAAGGCCAATGGCATCGATACCCGCTTTGTGCGCAAGGTTCCGGGCACGCCGAGCGGCGTCGCGCCGATCTTCGTCGAACAAAACGGCGAAAACTCGATCCTGATCGTCAAGGGCGCCAATGCCCATCTATCGCCGGCCGATGTCGAGGAGGCCGGCGAGGCGCTGAAAGGCTGCGCCCTGATCCTGATGCAGCTCGAAGTGCCCCTGGAAACCATCTATGCCACGGTGGCCTTTGGCGCGGCGCACGGCATTCCGACCTTGCTCAATCCCGCCCCGGCGGTGCCCGAGCTCGATGTCGAGCGCCTGCGCACGCTCTCCTTCCTGACCCCCAATGAAACCGAACTGGCGATCTTGTCGGGGATGCCGGTGGCGAGCGAAACCGAGGTCGAGGCCGCCGCCCGCAGCCTGATCGCCAAGGGCGTGCGCACGGTGATCGTCACCATGGGCGCGCGCGGCGCCTTGCTGGTCGAGGAAAAGGGCGCCACCCGCATCGCGCCGGTCCGCGTGACCCCCAAGGACACCACCGGGGCGGGCGACGCCTTCATCGGCAGCTTCGCCCATTACTATACGCAAAACGGCGATATCGCCGCCGCCCTGCGCAAGGCGGTGCGCTATGCCGCCGATTCGATCACCCGCAACGGCACCCAAAGCTCCTATGCCACCCTGGCCGAGTTCGAGGCCTTCTGCGCGACGATCGACGCCTAGGGAAAGGCACGGTCTGGCGGAAAAGCGGTCGTCCCTTTTCCGCCAGGGTCTGGGTTAGCGGGCTCCCATCACGTCGCGGTCGCGCAGGGCGCCCCGGGTGAAGGCATAGGCGATGGCGATGCGGAAGGGGGCGACGAGCAGCAGGCCCATCGTCAGCTTGACGCTGAGATCGCCGATCGCCCAGGTGATCCAGGGCAGGCCGGTGGCGGCGAAGGCCATCGAAAAGAAGATGGCGGTATCGAGCATGGAGCCCAGGGTCGAAGAAACCAGGGGCGGCAGCCACCAGACGCGCCGACGCAGGCGATTGAAAACGAACACGTCAAGCAACTGGCCGACCAGGAAGGCCGAGCCCGAGGCGGCGGCGATGCGCGGGTCGGCCAGGAACAGGCTCAGGCCGACGGCCAGGGCGAAGCCGACATAAACCACTTGGCGGGCCCGCACCGGACCCAGCAGGCGGTTGGTGATTTCGGTCACCAGAAAAGCCACCGGATAGGTGAAGGCGCCCCAGGTCAGCCAGTCGTTCAGCGGAAACTGGACGAGGTAATTCGACGAGACGACGACCACGGCCATCGCCGCGATCGGAAGAACCAACGTCCGCATGGGTGTTATCCGTTCCTCTAGGGGGGTCAGGCAAGCCCTTTGCCTAACCCGCCCGCCCGGCAGGCGCAAGGAAAAGCGTCAAGGCCTTGGCTGCCGCCGCCGTTAAGCCCAGGCTCAGCCCGATGTTCTGGGCGCGATGAAGGGCTTTTTCTCGCCCGGACCAAGAACCACGGTCGTGCGGGCGGGGATCTCCCACAGCGGCGTTCGCTCGACCGCCGTCAGCCCGGCGCCGCCATAGCGTTGATCGCTGCTCGCCCACAGGGTGGTCCAGGCCTTGCCCATCGGTGGCGCCAGCAGCGGTTCGGCCATCGGCGTCAGGGTGATCTGCGGGCCGAGGTTGACCAGCATCAGGCGATCGCTCAGGCGCTCTTCGGCGAAAAACCGCAAAACGAACGTCTGGGGGCCGAGCACCGCGCCCTCCATCCGCCGGCAATCCTGGGCGGCGAAGGCCGGAGTCTCGCGGCGCAGGGTCAGCAGGTCGCGGTGCAGGGCGACCCATTCGGCATGGCTTTGCCATTCCCGGTGATCAAGCTTGCAGCGTTCGAAGGTCGCCTCGGCCGCCGGGTCGGGCAGATCCTCGCTCCGCCAGCCCTGATCGATGCTGGGAAACTGGGTCAGGAAATCAGCCCGTCCGTCTTTGACCATCGCCGCCAGCTTGGGCCCATGGTCGGCGAAATAGTAAAACGGCGCGCTCGAACGGAACTCCTGGCCCTGAAACAGCATCGGCGTGGCCGGAATAAGCAGCAGATAGGCGGTCAGGGCGCGGAACTGGGCCTCGTCGCTGAGTTTGTCGAGCCGTAGACCGCGCGCCGAATTGGCGACCTGATCGTGATTTTGCAAAAAGGCGACCATCGCCCGCCCGGGAATGGCGAAGCTGGTGGTGCCCCGGCCATTGCGTTGCCAGCTGTAATACTGGCCAGCATAAAGGAACCCCCATTTAGCCGCCGAAATAAGCTCCTGGGGTGATCCAAGATAATCCAGGTAATAGGCTTCGCGGCGACCGGTCAGGGCGACCATGGCGGCATGGTGCAGATCGTCGTTCCACAGGGCGTCGAGTCCGTAGCCCTGCGCCGTCTCGTCCTCGATCAGGCGGACCTCCTGGGGTTCGTTCTCGGCGACGACGAAGGTGTTGCGGCCCTTGGCGGCGGCGCGAACCTCGCGGGCGATTTCGGCGAGGATCGAGGGCTCGGAGCGGTCGTAGATCTGCTGGGTGGCGTCAAGGCGCAAGCCGTCCAGGTGGAATTCCTCGATCCAATAGCCGGCGTTGGCCAGATAGAAGGCGCGCACGCCCGCACTGCCGGGGCCATCGAAGTTGATGGCGACGCCCCAATCGTTCTTATAGCGGTCGGTGAAATAATCATTGGTGAAATGGCCCAGGTAATTGCCATCGGGGCCAAGGTGGTTATAGACGACATCGAGAATGACGGCCAAACCAAGGGCGTGGGCGCGATCGACGAAGCGGCGCATGTCGTCGGGCTGGCCATAAAGCCGGGTCGGGGCGAATAGATTGACGCCGTCATAACCCCAGCCGAAGCGGCCGGAAAACTCGGCGATCGGCATGATTTCCAGGCAGGTGACGCCCAGATCGCGCAAGCGCTCCAGATGGGCCATCGCCGCCGCCCAGGTTCCTTCCGGGGTGAAGGTGCCGATATGCATCTCGTAAAGCACCATGCCCTGGTGGCTGACCCCGGCCCAGGCCTGATCGCTCCAGACGAAGCCGGCGGGATCGACCACCAGCGACGGACCATGGGGGCCCTCGGGCTGGAAGCGCGCCAGCGGATCGGGGCAAAGCGCCTCAACTCCCTCCAGACGGTAGCGATAGGCGGTGCCGGCGCCCGCCTCCGCGACCAGAGCGGCGAAAGAGCCGTCGTCCTCGGCCGTCATGGCGATCGCCGCGCCGTTTTCCAGGCACAGCGTCACCGCCTGGCGTCCGGGCGCCCAAACCCGGAAATGCACGCCGCCGCCCGGCTGAACCTCGGCGCCCTGGGGCAGGCGGCGGACAGGCGGGGCGGGGGGAGGAGCGGCCGCGACCGATCGCGCGCTTGGCGGATCTTCGGCGGGGGGCGCCGCGACGAGGGAGGAAAGGGGGGGGCGTGGCGCCGGCGCCACGGGCGGGGTCAGGGGGCTCTCCATTGTTTTTTCCTCCCATTACGCCGCCGGGGACGGGGGGGCCGTTTCCCGGTCGGCCAGCAAAACGACGATGCCCTCGCCCCCGCCAAGGGTGAAGGCCGGGGCCAGATCGCCCAGCGGGCGCTCCGGGTCGGTGGACAGCAGGGTGGTGGCTTGGCGGCTGTCGCCGGGCAGGCTCAGGCTTTGGGCGCTTTCCCCCAGATTGAGGGCGATGAGCAGGCGGCGCCCGGGAACGCGGCGCAGGAACATCACCACCCGCTCGGGAGCGTCGAGCGCCCCATAATCGCCGATAGTTAGGGCCGCTTCGGCTTTGCGCAGGGCGATCAGGCGGTGGACGAGGGTCAGCATCGAGGCCGGCGCCGCGCGTTGGGCGGCGACATTGACCGTTGAGGCATCGGCGGCGATCGGCAACCAGGATCGGGAAGCGCGGGTGAAGCCGGCCTGGGGAGCGTCCTCCCATTGCATCGGCGTGCGCTGGGGGTCGCGCCCCAGACCCAGGCCGGGCACGTTCTTTTCGTAAGGATCGCAGACCCGGTCGGGGGGGATCGGCACGTCGCGCATGGCGATCTCGTCGCCATAGTAAAGGGTGGGGGTGCCGCGCAGGGTGAGCAGCAGCAGCATGGCCAGCCGGGCCTGCCGGGGGCCCAGGCGGCTGGCGATGCGGCCCTTGTCGTGATTGCCCATCACCCAATTGGGCCAGCCGCCCCGGGGCAGGGCCTTTTCGTAGTCGCCGACGATCTCTTTGATGACGCCGGCGTCCCAGGCGGCGCCGATCAATTGGAAATTAAAGGGCAGATGGGCACCGCGCAGATCATGGCCGTAATAGGTGACCAGGCGATCGGTGGGCAGCCAGATCTCGCCGATCAGCACGCGTTCGGGATAGGCGTCGACCACGGCGCGCATCTCGCGCACGATGTCGTGCACTTCGGGGCGATCGGCGGTGTAGAGCGGGATCAGGGCATTGGCCGGACCGGCATTGGGCGGGCGGGCCGGATTGGGCGGATTGTCGCGGAACTGGTCGTCCTTGATCAGATGCCACATCACATCGACGCGGAAGCCATCCACCCCGCGCTCGAGCCAAAAGCGCATGGCGTCATACATCGCCGCGCGGACTTCTGGATTGCGCCAATTGAGGTCGGGCTGCTCCTTGAGGAAGGCGTGGTAGTAATACTGGCCGCTGGCTTCGTCGTATTCCCAGGCGCTGCCGCCGAATTCGGCCAGCCAGTTGGTCGGCGGGCCGCCATCGGCGGCCGGGTCGCGCCAGATGTACCAGTCGCGCTTGGCGCTGGCGGGCGATTGGCGGGATTCGAGAAACCACGGATGCCGATCAGAGGTGTGGTTGGGAACGAAATCCAAGATCAGCTTCAGCCCCAGCGCGCGGGCCCGCGCCGCCAGGGCGTCGAAATCGGCCAGGGTGCCGAAGATCGGATCGACATCGCGGTAGTCTTGAATGTCGTAGCCGAAATCCTTCATCGGCGAGGTATAGAAGGGCGAGATCCAGATCGCGTCCACCCCCAGCCACGACAGGTAATCCAGGCGTTGGGCGATGCCGGCCAAATCGCCGATGCCATCGCCATCGGCATCCTGGAAACTGCGCGGATAGATTTGATAGATAACGGCCCGTTTCCACCATTCCTGACCCGACATCGGGGTGGTTCTCCTTCAACGCCGTCTTTGAGTGACCAAACAACGCCGAGGTGGATTTTTCCCGTTGTCTTGGGAAATTACTCGGGTGCGGGAGGCAACGGCGGTCGGCGCGAATTGTTCCGTTGGGGCTTGCCAAGCCGCGCGGCGGGGCGGGCCGATCCTCGCGGCCGGTTCGCGGTTTTGGCGATTTCTTAACCAGCCTAGTGCATCCTCAGGGCTGTAAGGATGCGCCAATGGTCAGGGTATCGGACCGGCGCCAGAGCAGACGGCGTTAAGGGCGGTTCCTTTGACGCGGAGGATCCGCTCTCGAGTCACCAAGTTAGAGCGGCGATGGCGCGGAAGGGCGGTGCCGGGTTTTCCGCTTGCCGTGCCCCGTCGCAGGCCCGAGGATTACGACGATGACACCGATTCTTCTTCTTGTCGGCACCCTGCTTTCGGCGGCTTTCGTGGGTCTGGTGGCCGTTCTCGGTCAAACCCTCGACGGCCCCGCCCTGACCGCCGCCGTCGCCCTGGTCGGCCTGCCGCTGGTCGGGCATCGCGTTTGGCGCCAGACCGCGCCCCATCCCGTCACCGCGCCGGTTCCCAATCAGATTCGCAGGATGTCCCGCGCGCCGGGGGCGGAGCGGGCGCGGATCAATACGGGCGAGATCATTGAGGCTTTCGAGGCTTTGGATGTGGCCCTGCTGGGGCGTGGCGAGCGGCCTTTCGCCTTCGAGACCCTGGCCGAAGCCCGCCGCACCGCCCGGCGCCATCTTGACAGCTATGGCGTGATCACCTGCGATGGCCTGCATTTCCTGACCACGGCGCGCATCGAGGACCGCGAACTGGCGCGGGCTTATATCCGCAATGTCTATGCCCTCGACAACGACGCGCCGGGCCGGCCGGTCATCCATGTCGCCGGGCGGGCGCCCTGCGCCCCCTTGCGGGTGCCTTCGGTGCCGCCGCTGCCCGCGCGCATGGTCGATACCCGCAAGGCGATGCGCATGGCCAACGCCCTGGAGCGCCTGCGCTCCACCGCGTCCTCGCCCTCGGGAAGCCGCGAGGCGGCATGACGGTGGACGCTCACGGCAAAGACGACTGGCAAACCGCTCTGCGGGTGATGGCCGCCGCCGGAACCTGGGAGGAAATGCGTGGCGATCTGGAGCGCCTGGGCGTGCTCGGCCGCCTGGATGGCCCCCAACGCCTGGATCTGGCCCGGCTCTGGGAACGTCGCGGCGTCGAGGCCCTGGATGATCGCGGACTGGCCGAGGATTTGCGCCATTGGGCCGCCGGCCTCGGCCCGGCCGACCACCCCTTGGGCTTCCTGGCCCCGCGCCCGGCGGCTTTGGCGGCGGAGGCGGCGCGGCGCGGCTGGTTCCAACGCCCCTTGCCCGGCGGCCGCACCCTGATCAACCCCCCCGACGGCAAACCCGTCCTCCTCCCCCCCGGCCCCGAGGGCGGGTGAGGGGGCGGCTGTGGTGATCGCTCTTTCAAAAAACGATATCGGCCTCGCGGGTTAGGATGATGGAGCGGGGGGGCGACAGGGTTTCCTTGGAAACTCCGTCGCTGCCCGCCGCCAAGGGATCCCATTGGGCGAGGGCGCCGAAGTCGAGGCCGGTCAGGGCGCCGAGGGTGGCGACGGGGATCTGGACTGGGGTGAAGGCGGCGAGTTCCGCGGGGGCGAAGGCCTCGGCGGGTAGGTCGGCGATCTGGGCGGCCTGACTGAGGCGGAAGGCCAGGGCGCGCGGGCGGCTCTGGCCATCGATCAGGGCGATCAGCTTCCAGAAGGCGCCGGGCACGAAGAAATCCTGGCGATAGGGGCGGTCGTCCTCGGTAAACAACGGGCCGTTATAAACGCACAGCCGGCCGTTGGTGGCCTTGGCCAGATCGACCACGGCGTTTTCCAGATTGCCCCACAGCAACAAGCCCTTGCCTGACGCCTTGGCCGATTGGTTGAACACCTCGTGCTGGGGCGAGCAATTGGTCCAATGGAAGGTGTCGTCATTGGCCAATTGGGCCTCGGCCTGGGTATAGCCCCAGGCGGCATCGTCGCGGCGCACCAGATGGCCACGATCAAGGGGATTGGCGGCGTAATAATCGCCCCCGGCTTGCAGGCGCTTGGGCAGGCGGGGATCGAAGAACCAGCGGTCGGTGCCGCGCTGCACGTCGAAGGGGGCGCGGTGGTCGATATTGACCGCCGCCACATAGGCCAAACGCCGCCGGGCGTTCATCAGCACGCTGTAATGATGGTAGCGCAACTCGCTTACGCCCTCGCCAAAGGTGGCGAGCGGTCCCCGGCTGTCATCGACCAAGCGCGGCAAAGGGGTGGGCAAGCCCAGGAAATCGCTGCGAAAGCCCGGGCGGCGGGCATAGGCCGGATCGGCGGGATCAGGGGCGATCGCCGCGCCGCGTTCTTCAGCCAGGGGAATAATCGCCGGGGCGGCCGGCGGCGGATCGGCAAGGGCGGCGGGGGGGTGGACGATGGTCTCCGCCTCGGCCGCCGTCCGCGCCCAGCCCGGTCGTCCGGCGTCGGTCCACAGGGCGATCAGGGCATCGCGGACCGAGGCCATCGCCGGGTCGGCGAAGGTGAAGGTAAAGACATACTGATACAAACGCGAGATGCGGATCCCCTCGTTGCCGATCCAGACGATGCGCTCGGGCTGGCTGTCGGGAACGACGCGGCCATCGGCGTCGATCATGGCGCCGCTGGCGTCGGTCTTGGGAACGCCGGTGTGGTGGAGGGCCACCACCTCCCACTGGTCGTTGAAAACCGGCGAGCCCGAGGAGCCTTTTTCCGTATCGGTCTCGTAGTGGAAAACCGCATCGGGGTTGAGGGCGTCGGCCTCGTTCGACGGCGGCAGATCAAGCAGCCGGTTGTTGCGCAGGGCCGCCTGTTTGACCCGGCCGCCCGGGTGCTGAATGATATTGAGCGGCTCGCCCACGGCGATCTTGCCCTCGGCGGCGATCAGCGGCAGGAAGCCATAGTCCGACAGCGCCTGACCGCCATCCGAGGTGGGGCGCACGCGTACCAGCGTGAAATCCAGGGGGGCATCGGTCAGGAAAAAGCCATCGGGATCAAGCTCGAAGCTTTGCACCTCCTTGCGCGGACCGTGGCGATTGGTCTCGAAATCCATCTCCAGGGCGCTGGCGCGCGCGGTGCGAACGTCGGGAAGAACGTGGTTGTTGGTCAGCACCACATCGGGGGCGACCAGGAAGCCCGTGCCATTGGGGGCGCCCCGGGTGGTGATCAGGCCAACGGCCCGCGCCGCCGCCACGCCGATTTCCAGGAATTCGACCGACAGCAGATCACTGGTCTCGCCAATGATCCGTTCGGCGGCCAGGGCGCGCAGGGACAGGGCCGGGGCCACCATGTCGATCTCCCGGGTATCAGCGGCGCCGCCGGTCGGGGGCGGGGCGGCGGGAAGGCCGAGGATCGCCGCCGGGGGCAGGGCGCGGATGGCCGCGGCCCATTGCTGCAGGCGGCCGGCGCGCTTGGCCAGACGATCGACCGAATCGACGGGGGTGAAGTGCCCCGCCGGCTGGTGGTCCAGGGTTTTGCGGGTCTGCTCGCGTTCCGCAGCCCGTTTGCGCCAGCGGGCGGCGGCGGCGCGGGCGATGGCCAGATCGGGGCCCATGGCGGGGATTTCGGCGCACATCGCAGACCTCGCAAAGCTTAAAGGGATCCCCTTTTAACGCCTTGCGAGTATACCGCGTCCTTAGAAGCGAAAAAAGTCTTCCACTCGTCTTTTTGGTTTTCTCTCTTCGGCTTGGGGCCGGGGATCAGATCCCCGAGCCCTCGCTTTCGGCCGACAGATAGCCCTTGGCGCGCAGCCAAGCCATCAGCACCTCGACCGCGGCTTCGGGGGTGAGCACGGCGGTATCGATCAGCAGATCGGGCGTCACCGGTTCCTCATAGGGGGCGTCGATGCCGGTGAAATTGCGGATCTCGCCGGCCATGGCCTTGCGATACAGACCCTTGGGATCGCGCGCCGCGCAATCGGCGACGCTGGCTTTGACATAGACCTCGACGAAGCGCTCTTCGCCGATGCGGGCGCGCGCCGCCAACCGTTCCTCGCGGTAGGGCGAGATGAAGGAGACCAGGGTGATCAAGCCGGCGTCGGCCATCAGCTTGGCGACCTCGGCGACGCGGCGGATGTTCTCCACCCGGTCTTGCTCGGTGAAGCCAAGATCGCGGTTCAGCCCGTGGCGGACGTTGTCGCCGTCAAGCATGGTGGTGTGGTGGGCCTCGGCGTAAAGCCGCTTGTCGAGCAGATTGGCGATCGTCGATTTGCCCGATCCCGACAGCCCGGTCAGCCAGATGACGCAGGGCTTCTGGCCTTTCTGGGCGGCGCGCTGGGCGGCGCCCACCTCGATGTGTTGCCAGACCAGATTGGTCGAGCGCCACAGCGAAAAGCGGATCATGCCGGCGCCGACGGTGGCGTTGGTCAGGCGATCGATCAGAATGAACGATCCAGTATCGCGGTTCTGGTCGTAAGGGTCGAAGGGCACGGCGCGATCGACCTGAAGATTGACCGAGCCGACGTCGTTAAGCTCCAGGGTCGGCGCCGGACGCTCCTCCATGGTGTTGACGTCGATCTTGTGCTTGATCGCGGTGATCTGGCCGCGCATCTGCAGCGGCCCCATGCGCACCAGATAATCACGCCCGGGCATCAAGGCCTTGGCGTCCATCCACAGCAGATGGGCGGCGAAATGATCGGCCTGGGCCGGCTGGTCGCCGGTGGGAACCAGCAGATCGCCCCGGCTGATGTCGATCTCGTCGGCCAGGGTCAGGGTGATCGCCTGACCGGCGACGGCGCGCGGCAAATCGCCGTCCTTGGTGACGATGCGCTTCACCCGTGAGGTCTGGCCGCCGGGCAGCACGCTGACGCCGTCGCCAACGCTGACCGCCCCGGAAACCAGCGTGCCGGAAAAGCCGCGGAAGTCCAGATTGGGCCGGTTGACCCATTGGACGGGGAAGCGCATCGGCAAAAGCTCGCGGTCGGTGGTGACATCGACCTCTTCCAGATAGGGCAGCAGCGCCGGGCCGGTGTACCAGGGCATGGCCGGGCTGCGGACGATCATGTTTTGGCCTTCCAGCGCCGATAGCGGGATGGCGGTCACCGCCTCGATCCCCAGCTTGGCGGCGAAGGCGCGATAATCGGCGACGATGCGGTCGAAGGTCGCCTGCTCATAGCCGACCAGATCCATCTTGTTGACCGCCAGCACCAGCTTGCGCACCCCCATCATGGCGCAAACGGCCGTATGGCGCCGGGTCTGGGTGATCACCCCCTTGCGGGCGTCGATCAGCAAGATCGCCAGTTCGGCGGTCGAGGCGGCGGTCGCCATATTGCGGGTGTATTGTTCATGGCCGGGGGCGTCGGCGACGATGAACTTGCGCTTGTCGGTGGCGAAATAGCGATAGGCGATATCGATGGTGATGCCCTGCTCGCGCTCGGCCTGCAGGCCATCAAGCAGTAGGGCGAAATCCAGCTTGCCCGGCCCGGTGGTGCCCGAGGTCTTGCTGTCGCGCTCCAGCGCCCCCATCAGATCATCGAAGATCAGCTTGCAATCGTGGAGCAGCCGGCCGATCAGGGTCGATTTGCCGTCGTCGACGCTGCCGCAGGTGAGCAGGCGCAACAACCCCTTGTCCTCGTGGTGGGCCAGATAGTTTTCGACCTGGCGGGCCGCGTCGCTGACGCCGTCCATCAGAAGTATCCTTCCTGCTTTTTCATTTCCATCGATGCGGCCTGATCCTGGTCGATCAGCCGCCCCTGGCGTTCGGAGGTGCGGGCCACCAGCATTTCGGCGATGATCTCGGGCAGCGAGGCCGCTCGGCTTTCGATCGCCCCGGTCAGCGGGTAACAGCCGAGCGTGCGGAAGCGGACCCAGCGGGTTTGCGGCGTTTCGCCCGGTTCAAGGGGCAGGCGGTTGTCATCGACCATGATCAGGGCGCCGTCGCGTTCGACCACCGGCCGGGGCTTCGCCAGATAAAGCGGCACCACCGGGATCGATTCGCGCAGGATATACAGCCAGATATCAAGCTCGGTCCAATTCGACAGCGGGAAGACCCGCACGCTTTCGCCCTTGCCGACCCGGCCGTTATAGGTGTTCCACAATTCGGGACGCTGGTTCTTGGGGTCCCAGCGGTGATGGGCGTCGCGGAAGCTGAAGACCCGCTCCTTGGCCCGGGATTTCTCCTCGTCGCGCCGCGCCCCGCCGATGACGCCATCGAAGCCGCCCTGGGTCAGCGCCTCGCGCAGGGCCTGGGTCTTCATGATGTCGGTATAGGCCGCGCCATGGGTGAAGGGGCTGACCCCGGCTTCGACCCCGGCGCGGTTGGTGTGGACGATCAGATCCACCCCCTCCTCGGCGACGCGCTTGTCGCGAAAGGCGATCATCTCGTGGAATTTCCACGTGGTGTCGATGTGCAGAAAGGGAAAGGGCGGGCGCGAGGGATAGAACGCCTTGCGCGCCAGATGCAGCAGAACCGAGCTGTCCTTGCCGATCGAATACATCAAGACCGGCTTGCGGAACTGGGCGGCCGTTTCGCGCAGGATGTGGATGCTTTCGGCTTCCAGGGAGTCCAGGTGCTTCACGACAAAAGATCCTATTCACGTATTTAAATTGTTAAACTTAAAATTAAAGTCCAAACGAAGTGTGGAATAGTGTCGTACATCAATCCCCCGCCCGCCACCACAGTTTTTTGGTGTGACGCGGATCCCGCGCCGAGTCTGGCCCAGGGCAGGGGCCCTGTCCATGCCGGGGTGGAAATCGGCATGATGTCCGACGGGGCGCTCTCCCAACAAAGGCGTTGGCGTCCCATGTACAGAGAGGAAAAGCGGTCTGGTGTTTTTGTGGCAATCGTGGTCCGCTAATTTGACTCAGGATTTGAGGGAGGCCCGCCTTGAAGCCGTCTGTCGCCCTTGAGCTTAAGCGCGTCGCCGTTCGCGAATGCGTTGGACGCTCCCGGGCAAGCAATCCCCGCGTCTTCGGCTCGGTTCTTCACGGCACTGACCGCGAGGGGAGTGACCTGGATCTGCTGGTGGATGCGCTTCCCGGGACGACGCTGTTCGATTTGGGGGGGTTACAGGCCGATCTGGAAGATCTGCTGGGTATTCCGGTCGATTTGCGCACACCGGCCGACCTGTCGGGAAAGTTCCGCTCGCACGTTCTGGCGGAAGCGCAACCCCTGTGAGTCTGATTTCGCTGAGTGATTCCATCGACCACATGCGGCAGGCGGCTTTGGACGCCTGCGATTTCACCCATGGCTATAGCAAAGAGGACTTTCTCAAGGATAAACGAACCCAACAAGCCGTGATCATGAGCCTGATCATCGTTGGAGAAGCCGCTACGAAAGTGATGGATCGCCACCCGGAATTCGTCAACCGGCATCCCGAGGTGCCATGGCGTAGTATTCGCGGGATGCGCAACCGGATCGCTCATGGATATTTTGATACTGATTTGAACGTGGTCTGGGAAACCGTTCAGACGGCCTTGCCGGCGCTGCTGAAGCAGTTGTTTGATATTGCGCAAGAGCTAAACCGTCGCGTCGATAAGGACTGACATGTCCGGCTTGCGCCATCGTCCTTATTTCCCGGCGGTGGCCCTGTCGTAAACCCGACATTGTCGGGGTTCAACGGCCCGACGCCTCCGTCTTTTCACCTCCCCCTCTGTCTAAAGATAAACGAAAGCAAGACATTAGCTGTCTGGCATTGGTTTTGCTTACCCCTGTCCCCGAGGCCCTCTCGTCCCGTTTTCCCCGTCCAGCCTCGGAGGATCGCCATGATCAGCGAAAAGATCGCCAGCGTCTTCAACGAGCCCGATTGCGAGAAGAACCGCGGCAAGACGGCTGGCGAGCGCAAAAAGGGGTGTGGCACCAAGGGGCTGACCCCCGGGGCGGCGGCCGGGGGCTGCGCCTTCGATGGTGCCAAGATCGCCCTGCAGCCGGTGACCGATGTCGTCCATCTGGTGCACGGGCCGATCGCCTGCGAGGGTAATTCCTGGGATACGCGCAATGTTGGCACCTCGGGGCCGCTGATCTACCGCTGGGGCTTCACCACCGATCTGTCCGAGATGGATGTGATCCACGGCGGGGAAAAGAAGCTGTACCGGGCGATCAAGGAGGCGGTGGCCAAATACGCGCCGCCGGCGATCTTCGTTTATCAGACCTGCGTTCCCGCCCTGATCGGCGATGATATCGATCAGGTGTGCAAGGTCGCCTCCGAGCGTCTGGGGCTGCCGGTGGTGCCGGTCAACGCCCCGGGCTTCGTCGGCTCGAAGAACCTGGGCAACAAACTGGGCGCCGAAGCCCTGCTCGCCCATGTCATCGGCACGATCGAGCCTTCGGACGCCGGTCCGACCGATATCAACATCATCGGCGAATACAATGTGGCCGGCGAATTTGCCCTGGTGAAGCCGCTGTTTGACGAATTGGGCATCCGCATCCGCGCCTGTATCACCGGCAATTCCCGCTATCGCGACTTGGCCGGCGCCCATACGGCGCGGGTCAATATGATGGTCTGCTCGCAGGCGATGATCAACCTGGGGCGGGGCATGCGCGAGCGCTGGGGGATTCCCTACTTCGAGGGATCGTTCTACGGCATCGGCGATACCTCGCAGACCCTGCGCACCATCGCCACGCTGTTGGTCGAACGCGGCGCCACGGCCGATCTGATCGCCCGCACCGAGGCCCTGATCGCCCGCGAGGAGGCCAAGGCCTGGGCGGCGATGGCCGCCTATCGGCCGAGGCTGGCGGGCAAGCGCGTGCTGCTTTACACCGGCGGGGTCAAAAGCTGGTCGGTCGTCCACGCCTTGCAGGAAATGGGCATGGAGGTGGTCGGCACCTCGGTGCGCAAATCGACCGAGGACGACAAGGCCCGCGCCCGCGCCGCCCTTGATCAGAACACCGGCAAGGTTGGCGAGCTGTTTGGCGCCATTGCCAACCCGGAAATGTACCGGATGTTCCGCGACGGCGAGGCCGATATCATGCTCTCGGGTGGGCGCTCGCAATTCGTCGCCCTGAAGGCGCGCACCGCCTGGATGGACATCAATCAGGAACGCCACCACGGCTATGCCGGCTATGACGGCATGCTGGAACTGGTGCGCCAGATGGATATCGAGATCAACAATCCGGTCTGGGCCCAGGTCCGCGCCCCGGCGCCCTGGGATCCGCCGGCGGCCAGCCCCGGCGTCACGCCGCTGATCCCCGCCGGTCGGAGGGCCGCGCCATGACCTTGTCCCCCCCCGCCACCCTGGTGCGCTCGCGCAAGGCGCTGACCGTCAGCCCGCTCAAGACCAGCGCCCCCTTGGGGGCCGCCATGGCTTTCATGGGGATCGACGGCTGTCTGCCGCTGTTCCACGGCGCCCAGGGCTGCACCGCTTTTTCGCTGGTGATGATGGTTCGCCATTTCCGCGAGGCCATTCCCCTGCAGACCACGGCGATGAACGAGGTCACCACCATCTTGGGTGGCCTGGAGAACATCGAGCAGGCGCTGCTGAACATCACCAAGCGCACCCATCCCAAGGTGATCGGTCTGATCACCACCGGGCTGACCGAAACCCGGGGCGAGGACATGGTTGGCGATCTCAAGACCATTCGCCAGCGCAACCCCGTGCTTGACGACACCGTCGTGGTGCTGACTTCGACGCCCGACTTCTCCGGCGGGCTGGAAACCGGCTGGGGCAAGGCGGTCAGCGCGATGATCGCCACCCTGGTGCCCGCCGGCCCGCAGCCGCGCGATGCCGAGCGGGTGACCGTTCTGGCCGGCTGTCACCTGACCCCGGGCGATATCGAGGAACTGCGCGACATCATCGAAGCCTTTGGCCTGCGCCCGACCATCCTGCCCGATCTGTCGGGCTCGCTTGATGGCCATCTGCCCGAAACCTGGGTGCCGACGACCTTGGGCGGCACACCGCTTGAGGAGATCCAGACCCTGGGGCGGGCGGCGCGGACCATCGCCATTGGCGAGCACATGCGGATTTCCGGCGCCTTGCTCGAAGAACGCACCGGCGTGCCGACCGCCTTCCTGGATCGGGTGACTGGGCTCGAGGCGGTGGACACCCTGATGAGCCTGCTTGCCGAGATTTCGGGGCGGCCGGTGCCGATGCGGCTGCGCCGTCAGCGCAGCCAGTTGATCGACGCCCTGATGGACAGCCACTTTTCCTTTGGCGGCACCCGTCTGGCCCTGGCCGGCGAGCCCGATCTGGTGTGGACGCTGGGCACATTGGTCAGCGGGCTTGGCGCCCGTCTGCAGGCGGTGGTGACCAGCGTCGACGCCCCCTTTTTGGCCGGGCTGGACACCGAGGAGGTGGTGGTCGGCGATCTGGAGGATCTGGCCGAACGGGCAGGGGGCTGTGATCTGATGATCGCCAACGCCAATGCCCGGCTGCCGGCCGAACGGGCGGGGGTGGCGCTGTTTCGCGCCGGCTTCCCGATCCTTGACCGGCTGGGGGTGGCCCACCGGGTGGCGCTAGGCTATCGCGGCACCCGCGACACGGTTTTCGCCCTGGGCAACGCCCTGATCGAAGCCGCCCAGACCGCTCACGCCCCCACCGCCCATCCGGCCAACACCAATCGGGCAGAGGAGGGCGCTGATCATGGCCGCTCGCCGCTTGCGCTTGGTTGAGGCCGGTCCCGATCGGGGTTCCGTTACAGGAGGACGCATGAAAGTCGCGCTCGCTACCCAGGACATGAAGACCGTCAACGCCCATTTCAACGGCGCCCGCCACATGGCGATCTATGAGGTCGGTCCCGATGGCTACAGCTTCGTCGAGGTCATCCAGTTCGACGCGGTCAGCGACGAGGATGGCAAGCATTCCGACGATGGCGAGGACCGGGTCCGCGCCAAGGTCAAGGCGCTTGACGGCATCGCCTTGCTGTTCGTCAAGGCCATCGGCGGCCCGGCGGCGGCGCGGGTGGTGCAGTCGCGCATCCATCCGATGAAGATCCCCAACGACGAGCCGATCGTCGATGTGCTGGACCGCGTGCAGACGATGCTCAAGGGCAATCCGCCGCCCTGGCTGCGCAAGATCATGACCCGCGACGGCGCCGGGGAAAACCGCCTGGATTTCCTCGATGACGAGGATATGGCCGAGGAGAGCCTGTGATGAACGAGGCCGCCCTGCTTGACGACGCCGATCGCGCCGCCCTGGAAACCCCCTTCGTGCGTCAATTGGTCCGCCAGATCCGCGCCGAGGATACCTATGGCGCCTGGGACGGCAAGCCCGACGCCGAGGTTCTGGGGCCCTTCATCGTCACCGCCGAACAGCGCCGCGAGATCCCGATCATCGGCGATCCCGATCCCGATATCTTGTGGCGGCTGGAGATTTTCTATGCCGCCGTCGGCCTGACCATTGAAAAGGCCACCGGCCGCGTCGCCTCGCCGATCATGAAGATGAGCCACGAGGGGTTTGGTCGCATGCTGCTGACCACCGGCAAGCTGGTGGTGATCAACGCCTATCTGCGCGACATCCACCGCTTCGGCTTCCCCTCGCTCAGCAAGCTGGCCGAAAAGGGCGCCAAGCTGGTGGCCGAGGGTCTGGCGGCCATCGAAGCCTTTCCCGACGCCGCCTCGGCCTGAGCGTCGTCGCATCGATCCCCCGACGCCTTTCCTTCAAACCTTCCGAGCCACCCTTTTGAGGACGAGACGACCATGGGCCCTCTGACGTTCACCACCCGCGACGGCTCCCCTTGGGTGCCCCAGTACATCACCGCCATCGACGAGGCGCTGTGCATCGGCTGTGGCCGCTGCTTCAAGGTTTGCGGTCACGATGTTTTGGAGATGAAGGGCATCAACGACGAGGGCGCGCTGTGCGACCCCTATGACGAGGATGAGGAGATCGTTCGCAAGGTGATGGTCGTCTCCCACGGCGGCAAATGCATCGGCTGCGAGGCCTGCGGCACGGTCTGCGGCACCAAGGCGCAAACCCACGCCCCGGCCGAACCGGCCCTGGCCTGAGCCAAAGGCGGCGGCTCGTGCCCCCGGTGATCGGCTTTCCGTCCGGCTTTGGAGAGATGCCATGATCCATGCTCCCGTTCATGCCGCGCGGCCGGCCGTCCCTTTGGCCGCCTTGGCGATCCCGGACGAGGGCCCCGACGAGGGCCCCGACGAGGGAGACGCCTTTGATCATCACGTTCTGGCCTGCATGGTGGCGATCGCCGGCAGCGAAGGATCGCTGACGGCGGGGCTTGGCCTATCGGCCGCCGAGGTGACGCGGCTGATCGAAACCAGGGTGCCCGAGGCCCGTGGTCTGCTGGTCGGTTTGAGCGACGACGAGGGACCGGGCGAGGAGGCCTTGGAGGAAGAGGACCTGCGCGCCCTGTTGATCGAGCATGGAGCGAGTGGATCAAACAGGCATGGAGCGAGGGGATCAGACCGGCAGGGAGCGAGCGAGATCGAGCTTTGGTTGGCCACCATCCTCGCCCGCCGCTCGCTGCGGCCCAACCATCTGTGGCAGGACCTGGGGCTGACGGCGCGCAGCGATCTGTCGGGCCTGCTGGTCCGCCATTTCCCCGGGCTGGCGGCGCGCAATGTGCAAAACATGAAGTGGAAGAAGTTCTTTTACCGCGAACTCTGCCGCCGCGAGGGCGTGGTGGTGTGCAAGGCGCCGCACTGCGCCGCCTGCGACGATCACGCCCACTGCTTCGGCGGTGAAGACGGCCCAGCCCTGCTCGCCCTGCGGCGGTAAGCAGGGCGGTTCAACGCTGATTAGATGCGTCTTGCATGCGAGGATGTGATCGAGGCTAAGCGCGCCCTTCCATCGAGTCTAAGTTCTGTGCCGCGCCGACGCGGTTTTACGCCTCTCCGTCCCCCACAAGCATCGGAGGCATCCACCTGTAGGAAAAAGTGGGCTCCGCTCGAGGCCCTATCCAATACCCGTGCCAGTGCACTCACCGCAGAAGTGGCCCAGGAGAGCCATGGGGTCGAGGCTCGCTGGCCTACGCCTGGGCCCGCCGCAGCACCTCGCCTGCGGCTTGCCCAACGTCCCATCCCCGAGTGCTCGCCCCAGGAAACAGCCGTGCCCCGCGAAGGGTCGCTTTGTCGAGCGGGCTTCCGTCTTCGCGGCCGCAGGGCCGGATGATCAATTCAATGGACGAGAGGACCGCGCACACGTCGCGCAACGCGCCTTTCTCCCAGACGCAGGCGGAATGTCTCCGCGAGACTCAAAGGGACTGGGACGGTTAAGGTATGATTGTCCATGCGCGCCTCTCCTGTAGGTGCGTTGTGGATAGGCCCCGGCTTGGTGTTGCAGAACCAGCAGGGGCGAGTTGCATCCTGAATCAGATCAGTGATACGACAGCTTCATGGGAATGAGTTCCGTAACACAAATCGTATCGGTGATTCGACATGTTGCCTGTTCATCTCGAAATGGCCCTTGCCACTCTGGGGTGGGAAACACGTGATTTATCAAAGAAGGCCAGCGTTTCGCTGGGCACTATCGGTAAGTTTAAGCGAGGCGAGACCTTGAAACCAACCACGATTGATGCCTTGCGCGCCGCGCTTGAGGGTGCTGAGATCGAGTTTATTCCCGAGAATGGCGGTGGGCGGGGGGTGAGGATGCTGCTGGATACTTGAAGCGTTTCAGGCTGTGGTCTGAACCTTCAGTGTCGCAGCTTCTCGATTCATTGAGGTCTATTAATGGCTCAGGTTCCGATAATTCCGCTTCCGCGAAATTTTTACGGCGATACCATGCCACAAGTTATCCATCAATTGATTTCGTCTTGCGACAGAAAACTACCAAAAGAATTATGGATTGATTTTTCAACGCTCGATTTTACACGCCCATCCGGGGTTGTTTTTATTAGTAATCTTATTCAATGGCTTGATGCAAAAGGCACCAAAGTAGTTCTTGAGGGGCTCTCCCCCCACAGACAGTCAAATAAATTCTTGGATGATGCGCTTTTTTTTGAGCAACATTTAGGAACAAAGCTAAGGCCGTATAGTTCACCCAGGCCAACGACCATTCCCTTAAAAAAAGTTACACAAGCCGAGAGTCATGGGTGGCTTGAAATGGATTTGACTCCTTGGTTATCCAACCATTTTTCTGTTCCAGAATCCTCTCTGAGAGAATTCCGAGTCTGCCTATCTGAGTTGTTTAATAATATTGCAGATCACACATGCTGCGAAATAGGAAGTATATTCTGCCAATATTACCCGAATGAAGGGAGAATTCTTATTTCAGTTGCGGATTTTGGGGCGGGCATTCCTTCTGTTGTTCGGCGTTTTTCCCCAAAAATTTCATCTATAGACGCAATACTGAAGGCCACTGAAGACGGTTTTACCACCAAAACTAGCCCGCGAAATCGAGGGGCGGGCCTCCACTATCTTCTTCAGAATGTCGTGTTGCGCAACGGGGGAAGCGTGACGATCTACTCCCACAATGGTATCGTCTCGTTTAAGAAGGAAGGCGAGCGGATCTGTCCGCATCCGCGCGTCGTTAGTGGCTTCAGTCCGGGAACGCTGTTCGACATTGAATTCCGAAAGGATACGATTGAGGTTTTGGATGACGAAGAGGAGGATTTCGAATGGTAATTCGCGTGATTGATCTAGTATCAGGTGGCAATACCAACGACCAAGGTGACATAGTGAGGCAAGCCTTATTGCGTGCTCTCGCTGATTCACCACAGCCTGTTATCGTCTCCTTTTCCGGCTTTACCTCTGTTACGTCCTCTTTCGTAAATAGCGCTTTTGTTGAGCTTCTGGACTGCATGAGCTTGGATCAAATTAAAGCAAAAATCCGGTTTGTGAACTCAAATAGGCAAATCAACGATATGATTCGGACAAGGCTTACTCGCGAAGCGACCGGAGCCTTTCTTGCAGCGTAAGCGCTTGGTAATTGCTCACGGGGGTGGCGTCCTGGCTCAGGCGATGGCGAATTGGCCATCGACGAGGGCGCGAACAGCGGCGAAGGCCGTCTGGCCTTTCAGGCGGGCGGTGCCGGTGACGGATCGGTATCCGGCATGGATTTGGGCGCCCCAGTCGGAGCGGAATCCGTTGGTGACCTTGCGGAAGACGACGGAGGGCCTGATTTCCCGTTCGGAGACGTTGTTGGTGGGCGGCACGCCTCGGTCGGTCAGGAAGACGAAGAACTTGGCGCGCCACGCCTTGATTTGCCGCTGCAAAAGCCGTCCGGCGGGGTGAGCGGTGGGGTGGCCGACCAGGGCGTCGAGGCGTCGTTCGGCCTTCGCCGCATAGGCGGCCAGCGTGCTGTTCTTCAAGTCGGATCGTCGCTTGCCGACCCGGATGGCCCATCGCAGGTGGTCGCGGATTTTTGGCGCGACCACCGTATCGCCGCTGTCGATGGCGTATTGCACGTCGCGCAAAACATGGGCGAGACAGACTTGATGGACGCGGGCCAGATCCTGTTGCCCCGCATAGCGATCCGAAACCCAGATTTCGGGCCGGTGACCGTTCAGCACGGTTTCGGCGACGCTCTTGGCCCGGCGCGGGGCGATTTCATGCAGAACCGCCTGATCCGAGATGAACACCCATTGCCACTGGGTCACACCATCGACGCGGGTGGTGGTTTCGTCCGAGGCGATGATTCGGGCGGTCAGCAGCTTGGCTTTGATCGCCGCCCGGGCTTGGTCCAAACCGGCTTGGCTCCGCCGAAAGGCATTGGCGATGGCGCCTTCTGAGATGGCCAAGCCGAACAATTCCTGGAGCATTCGCGACAGTCGCTCGAAGCCGACAGGGTGGCTGTGATGGAGATAGAGCAGCAGCGAGCGGATGCCCGGCCCGAATGGCGTCCCCGGCTCCATGCCGGCGGGAGCCTCGGCCCGATAGCGCTTGCCGCAGCCGCACCGGCCGCCGAACAGTTCGACCCGCGTCACCACCGGGCGGATCGGCGGAAGGTCGATATGGTCATAGCGATGGCGGCAACGCTGCCCCGCCTCGGGCGTGGTTTTTCCGCAATGCAGGCAGATATCAGCCATCCGGCGCTCGGTCTTGTCCGGGGTTTCGGTCAACGGGCGCGACACGCCAGGACGCGATGGCCGCTGCTTCCGAGGGGGCTGGGGCTTCCGGTTTTCTCGGCCCGGGCCATCTTTTGACGGTGGGATATGCGAATTGGACGAGGTCTTCTTCGGCTTGCCGACTGACGCCTCAAGCTCGGCAATCCGTGCCGCCATGCGCTCGATCAGCGCCGCCTGCTCCGTCAGCAGGGCGTCTTTCTCGGCGTTACTCAGGAGATAGCGCAGCAACAGTTTCATCCATACGTTGATTCATGTTTGGAGCCCCCGCGCAACCAATTTTGCCAGCTACGTGAGCAATTACTGCGCGGCAGCTTCGACTTCTTTCTCAACCGCAAAGCCGCGCCCGAAGCTTTGCCCTCAACATCCTGCGAAAGAAAAAACGGCTTCGCCGAAGTCGTACGAATCCTCTGGGCCGGGACGGCAATCAACCTCGATCTCATCTTCTCCTAGAGGGTCACATGATCACCGTTAAACAGCCCTGGGGCAGGCGGTTTTTCATGACAAAAACAATGACCCATCGTCATTATTTGAAACGCTTTGGCGCCTGTTGGTTGCGGCCTTGAAACACGCAAAAAACGCTCACGAATTCCCACACTCCCGACATTGACATTATGCGACTGGGTCATCCAGTATGCCGGCCGTCGGCTTGTGTTCGGAGGTCCGGGCAGGTTGGGACGGGGGGGCCGTCGTCAGGGGAAGGGGAAAGACCGTGAGATCGTTTCATGCTTTGGTGGGGGCGCTTGGCATCGCGTTATGCGCGCTGTCGCCCTTTGGCGCCGCCCGCGCCGGCGAAACCTTGAATTTTTCCTGGCCGCAGAACGTCGGCCCGCTCAATCCCCATCTCTATTCTCCCAATCAGATGTTCGCCCAGGCGATGGTCTATGAGCCGCTGGTGCGCTATCGGGCCGATGGCGCCGTGGTGCCCTGGTTGGCGCGCTCGTGGGAGATTTCGGCCGATGGCCGGGTCTATACCTTCTCCCTGCGTCCCGATGTGCTCTTTGCCAATGGCGAGGCCTTTGACGCCAAGGCGGTGGTCGCCAATTTCGACGCGGTTCTGGCCAACCGCGCCCGCCACCAATGGCTGGAACTGGCCAATCAGATCGAGAGGGTCGAGGTCGTCGACGACCTGGCGTTTCGCCTGACCTTGAAAGAGGCCTATTACCCGATCCTTCAGGAACTCGCCCTGCCGCGGCCTTTCCGCTTCATCGCGCCTTCGCGCTTTGGCAAGGCCGGCGGCACCAAGGACGGCATTGTGGAGCCGGTCGGCACCGGACCTTGGAAATTGGTGGCCAGCGGCTTGGGCGAATACGATCTGTTCGAGCGCAACGACGCCTATTGGGGCGAGAAGCCGGCCTATGACAAGATCATGGTCAAGGTCATCCCCGATCCGACGACCCGGGCCATCGCCTTTGAAACCGGCGATATCGATCTGATCTACGGTGTGGATGGTCCGGTCTATCCCGATACCTTCGACCGCCTGCGCGCCATGGGCCTCTATACGGCCGCCCTGTCGGCTCCGGTGGAAACCCGGGTGCTGGCGCTCAATTCCAACCGCGCGCCGACCAATGAGCTGGCGGTGCGGCAGGCGCTCAATCACGCCATCGACAAGGACACGATGATCGCCTCGGTCTTCTATGGCACCCAGACCCGCGCCGACACCTTGTTTTCGACCAATGTGCCCTATGCCGATATCGCTCTGAAGCCCTATGCCTATGATCGGGCGCGGGCGGCCGCCTTGCTCGAGGCGGCGAACTGGCGTTTCGAGGCGGGAAGCGACCTGCGCAGCAAGGACGGCAAGCCGCTGCTCATCGATCTCGTCTTCGTCGGCACCGACGCGGTCGCCAAATCGATGGCGGAAATCGTCCAGGGGGATCTGCGCAAGATCGGTGTCGGGGCCGTTCTTGTCGGCGAGGAGGAAAGCAGCGTCTTTTCGCGCCAGCATGATGGTCGCTTCGGCATGATCTTCAATTCCACCTGGGGCGCCCCCTTCGATCCCCATGCCTTCGTCAGTTCGATGCGCGTGCCCTCCCATGCCGATTATCAGGCCCAACGTGGCCTGCCCGACAAGGCCGAGATCGACGCGACGATCTCGCGGGTTCTGGTCACCACCGACGAGACGGAGCGTCAGGCGCTGTACACCAAGATCCTGACCCGCCTGCATGATCAGGCGGTCTATCTGCCGCTGACCCATGTCACGGCGATCGCCCTGGCCAAGAAGGCGGTGGGGCCCTTGTCGTTCGGGGCGATGTCGAGCGAGATCCCCTTCGAAAACCTCGTTCCCCTGGCGCCGTGATCGTTATGGTCTCTTTCGTTCTCAAGCGCTTGGCGCTGCTCGTTCCCATGTTGCTCGGCGCCTCGCTGGTCATCTTCCTGATGCTGCGCCTGGGGCCCAGCGATCCGGCGATGGATTACCTGCGGCTATCGCGCATTCCGCCGACCGTCCAGGCCCTGGCCGAGACCCGCCAGAGGCTGGGGCTCGATCAGCCGCTGGCGGTTCAGTATTGGGTTTGGCTGAACAAGGCCCTGCATCTGGATTTCGGCGTGTCCTACGCCACCGGGCGGCCGGTTCTGCCCGATCTTTTGCATTATCTGCCCGCCACCTTGCACTTGGCCGGGGTGGCCCTGGCGCTGACCCTGGGCCTGTCGATCCCTTTGGGGATGTGGGCGGCGCGGCGGCGCGACGCCTTACCCGACCAGATCGTTCGCGGCGTCGCCTTTCTCGGCGTCTCGATGCCCAATTTCTGGCTGGGCTTCCTGCTGGTGCTGGTGTTTTCGGTCGAGCTTGGCTGGCTGCCGGCGATGGGGCGGGGCGGGGCGGAGCATATGATCATGCCCGCCGTCGCCATCGCCTTCATGTCGCTATCGATCAACGCCCGGCTGCTGCGCGCCAGCATGCTCGAGGTGTCCGGGCAGCGTCACGTCTATTACGCCCGCCTGCGCGGCCTGTCGGCGGCCAAGGTGGAACGCGCCCATATCCTGCGCAACGCCCTGCTGCCGATCATCACGGCGACGGGCATGCACGTTGGCGAACTGATCGGCGGCACCCTGGTCATTGAAAGCATTTTCGGCTGGCCGGGGGTTGGCCGCTTTGCGGTCTCCGCCATCTTCAACCGCGATTATCCGGTCATCCAGTGTTTCACGCTGCTGATGGTGCTGATCTTCGTTCTTTGCAATCTGATCGTCGATATCGTCTATGCCTGGGCCGATCCGCGCATCCGGCTGGCGGCGGAGGGGGCCCAATGACCATGCCTGATTGCCAGCAGGGGCATCGCCCGCCAGACGCCGCCCCGCTCCGGGGGTGGCTCGCCCGCCTGCCCATCGGCCGAAGCTGGAGCCTGCGCTTGGCCCTTCTGGTGCTGGTCGCCCTGATCGCCAGCGCCATCGTCGGCCAATCTCTGCTTCCCGGCGATGCCAATGCCATCGACCTCGCGGCGCGCTTGCGGCCGCCGTCTTGGGAGCATTGGCTGGGCACCGATCACCTGGGCCGCGACATCTTTTTGCGGCTGCTCGCCGGGGCCGGCGTCTCGCTGGGCTCGGTCGCCCTGTGCCTCGCCCTGGTGCTGGCGATGGGGATCGCCGTGGGCGGCGCCGCCGGGGTCCTGGGCGGGCGCGCCGATCAGGCGATCATGCGCGTCACCGATGTCTTCCTGACCTTTCCCACCCTGGTGCTGTCGTTGTTCATGGTTGGCGTGCTGGGCAGCGGGCTGACCAATGTCATCATCGCCATCGCCTTGTCCCATTGGGCTTGGTACGCCCGCATCGTGCGCGGCATCGTTTTGTCGCTGCGCGAGCGCGATTTCATCCTGGCGGCGCGGCTGTCGGGGGCGGGGCGGGTCTCGATCTTCGTCGAGCATCTGCTGCCCGCCACCGCCTCGCAGCTTCTGGTGCTGGCCAGTCTCGATATCGGCCACATGATGCTCCATGTCGCCGGCCTGTCGTTCCTGGGATTGGGGGTCGCCCCGCCGATGGCCGAATGGGGGGTGATGATCAACGACGCCCGCCAGTTCGTCTGGACCCAGCCGATGCTGATGGTCTGGCCCGGAGTGGCGCTTTTCGTCAGCGTCATGACCTTCAACCTGCTTGGGGACGCCCTGCGCGATCGTCTTGATCCGCACCTCTGCGCGGAGCATGGACATTGAGAAACGATGGTCTGAGGATCGAGGGTCTGACGATCGCCACCCTCGGCGCCCATCCCCTGATGCTGGTGGAGGGGGTCGGCCTCGAGGTGCGGCGCGGTCGGATCCTCGCCCTGGTCGGGGCCAGCGGCTCGGGCAAATCGCTGACCTGCGCCGGGGCGCTCGACGTGTTGCCGGCCGGTGTGCGCCGCCTGTCGGGCAGGGTGCTGCTTGATGGCGAGGAGCAGGCTTTGGCCGGCCTCAAGGGCCGCCATGTGGCCTCGATCATGCAAAACCCGCGCAGCGCCTTCAATCCGGTGCGGACCATGCGCGCTCACGGCGTTGAAACCCTGAAGGCGCTGGGACGCCATGACCGGCGCTCCGAGGCGGTTCTTCTTCAAGCGCTTGAGGGGGTTGGCCTGGAAGATCCCGGGCGGGTTCTTGGGCTGCACGCCTTCGAGATGAGCGGCGGCATGCTTCAGCGCATGATGATCGCCCTGGCTTTGCTGACCGAGGCGCCGTTTCTGTTCGCCGACGAGCCGACCACCGATCTTGATCTGGTCGTGCAGGCCCGGGTGCTGTCCTTGCTCGAAGGGGTGGTCGCCGAGCGCGGCCTTGGCCTGCTGATCGTCACCCACGACATGGGCGTCGTCGCCCGGCTGGCCGATGATGTGGCGGTGATGGCCCAGGGACGCATCGTCGAGAGCGGGCCGGTCGGCGAGATCTTCCACCGGCCCCGTCACGACGCCACCCGGGCCCTGGTCGCGGCCCATCTGTCGCTTTATGGCCTGGAGGGCGTAGCGTGAGTCCTTTGTTGACGGCCAGGGCGGCCAGCAAAAGCTATCGGACGGTCTCGTTGGTTGGTCGATCGCCGGCGAAGACGGTGCTGAGCGAGGCGACGGTAACCCTGTCGGAGGGCGAGACCGTGGCCCTGCTCGGGCGCAGCGGTTCGGGGAAAAGCACCCTGGCCCGTCTGCTGCTTGGCCTGGAAAAGCCCGATCACGGCACGATCGCCTTTCGCGGCCGGCCGCTTGGCGGCTTTTCGCGCGCCGAGTGGCGGGCCTTTCGCGGCGCGGTTCAAATGGTGTTTCAAGATAGCCTGGGGGCGGTCAATCCCCGCCACCGGGTGGGGCGGATCATCGGCGAGCCGTTGCGCCATTTAACGACGCTTGATGACGCCGGGCGCGCCGCCCGCCGGGACGCCTTATTGCGTCAGGTCGGTCTGACGCCCGAGGATGCCGATAAACTGCCGCAGCAGATGAGCGGTGGCCAGTTGCAAAGGGTTTGCATCGCCCGGGCCCTGGCGCCCGGACCCCGCTTGCTGGTGCTCGACGAGGCGGTCTCGAACCTTGATCTGATGCTGCAGATCCAGATGATCGATTTGCTCAAGGATCTCCAGCGCCAAACCGGGATGGCTTATCTGTTCGTCACCCACGACCTGCGGCTGGTCGAACGCTTTTGCCAGCGGGTGATCGTGCTTGACGAGGGGAAGATCGTTGAGGAGGCCCCGGTGACCGGGGCTCAGCGCTTTGAGCATCCGGCCTCGCGGGCGCTTCAGCGGGCTATTTTGCCGGCCCGTCCGGCGGCCGCCTCAGTGGGCGATGACGAGGGGGGACGGCGCTCGGCGACCCGGTGAGGCGAGGGGCGGGGAGGGGGGCTAGGTGGCGCCCCCCTTCCTGTTAGGCGCGGCGCGTCAGACGGCGGGTTCGGCGACCGGCGTCGGCTTGCGGTTCAAGCGGTAGATGACGAGGTTGAGGAAGGCGGCGAAGCTGACCCACAGCGCATAGGGGATCAGCAGATAGCCCGCCAGAGGATGGATCGGCAGGAAGGCCAGGATCAGTTCGATCACCGAGATCCACAGGAAGCTGACCTCCAGCAGGGCGAGATCGATGCGCTTGGCGCCGAAGAACAGCCCCGACCACAGGAAGTTCATGACCAACTGCACGCCGAAGATGGTCATCGGCAGGATCATGGTCTCGCTGAAGGGCGCCGTCATCCACACCAGCCAGCCGGCGACGGCGATCATGATGTAGAGAATGCCCCAAACCGGCCCGAAAACCTTGTCGGGCGGGTTCCACGAGGGTTTGCGGATGGTCTGATACCACTTTCCGGGGCGGAAGAAGGCGCCGGACAGCGCGGTGAGCATGCAAATACCGATGAAGACGGCGAGGGTGATGGCGGAATTCTGATCCATGGTTCGTTTCCGTTTGGTTGGCGCCTGATGGACGGTGGGGCAACCGCCCGAAGTTTGGCCCATCATAACGGCTTTTCCACAGAAGAGATGCGGTCTTTACACTTTTCGCGGGCGGAAATCCGACGAACAGGTCAAAGACCGTGTGCCAGACCGTCCTCAACGCGGATGTTTTGGCCGGTGATATGGGCCGCCCCTTCGGAGCGCGGGAAGGCGACGGTCTGGGCGATCTCGTCGGTCCGGTCCTAGCGGCCAAGCGGTATCTGGGGACGAATCGAGTCGTCTTCGGGGACGGCCGCCGAGGTTGGAAACAACGGATCGCGATCGACGGCGCCATAGCCGGAGAGCGTGTGACAACCGCCCCGCTGCCCCGCCGATCGGTGCGGGAAAAGCCCTGGGGCCGACCCTGTCGGCTTTCCGACAAAGTACGGCGCCTGCCCGGGATGTCACGCAAATGTCGGAAAGGCGCCAGGGGAGGAAATTGGGATATCAAAGCTAAATCAAAGCTTTAAATAAATGGCACGGTGATTGCTTAAGGAAAGGCACCCTTGATCTTCTCCCGGAAAGGAGGGTGCTGCCGATGATGACATGGACCGAGAGTGCCGCCGCCGCCGTGCGTAAGGTGGTTGGCCGATCCCCCGAAGCCGCCACGGGCCTTCGCCTGATGGTCTCGACCGGCGGCTGCGCCGGCGTCGTCTACCGCATGGGTCTGGAGGCCCGGGCCCAGGACGACGACGCCGTGATCGATCTGGGCGAGGCCAAGGTCTTCGTCGATCCGCAAAGCTTGCCTTTGCTGGATGGCGCCCGGGTCGATTTCGTCGACAGCGGCACCGCGTCGGGCTTCGTCTTCGACAACCCCAATGCGCTCAACACCTGCAGCTGCGGCAAGTCGTTTTCCGCCGCGACCTGTTGAGCGGCCTCCGGGCTTTTCCCCCGTCTTTATTTTTTTAGGAGTGATGCCATGTCCCAGCAGGCGTTTGAAGCCAAGGTGGCCGAAGTCCTGGAAACGGTGATCCGGCCGCGTCTGCGCCGCGATAATGGCGATATCGAGTTGGTGCGCATCGAAGATCACAAGATCTTCGTCACGCTGACCGGCGCCTGTGTCGGCTGCCAGCTTTCCAGCATCACGCTGTCGGGGATCCAGCAAAAGCTGATGGAGGCCGTGGGCCGCCCGGTGCGGGTCATCCCCGCCCATGCCGTGCCCTGGGCCGGTCAGCCCCCGGTCAAAGCCGCCGCTGCCGCCACCGCGGCCTTGGCCTGAGGCGGACGGGCGGGGAGGATCGGAAGATGGATTGGTCATCGGTCATCGTCAACGATACCACGCTGCGCGACGGCGAGCAGACCGCCGGGGTGATCTTCACCCTGGGCGAAAAGGTGGCGATCGCCAAGGCCCTGGAGCGCGCCGGCGTGCCCGAGATGGAAGTCGGCATCCCGGCCATGGGGCCCGAGGAGCAGGAGTCGATCCGCGCCGTCGTCGCCCAATGCGAGGCCAGCCGGCCGATCGCCTGGTGCCGCATGCATATGACCGACCTTGACGCGGCGGCGGCCTGCGGCGTCGATATGGTCAATCTGTCGATCCCGGTTTCCGACCAGCAGATCAAGGGCAAGCTGGGCCGCGATCGCGGCTGGGTGCTCGCCCATCTGGAGACCATGATCAAGACCGCCCTGGAAAAGGGGCTGGAGGTCGCCCTGGGCGGCGAGGATTCCAGCCGCGCCGATCCCGAGTTCCTGCTTCGGGTGATCGAACGCGCCGAAGCCAGCGGCGCCCGGCGCTTCCGCTTCGCCGATACCCTGGGGATCATGGATCCCTTCACCACCTTGCAGATGTTCAAGCGCCTGCGCGCCGCCAGCGGCCTGGAACTGGAAATCCATGCCCACGATGATCTGGGGCTGGCGACGGCGAATTCCCTGGGCGCCGTGCTTGGCGGGGCCACCCATGTTTCGACCACCGTCAATGGCCTGGGCGAGCGGGCCGGCAACGCCCCCCTTGAAGAGGTGGTGATGGCCTGCCGCAATCTGTATGGCCGCCATACCGGCATCGCGCCGATGGCCCTGGCGGCGGTCTCCAAACTGGTGGCCGAGGCCTCGGGGCGGCCGGTTCCGGCGAACAAGCCGATCGTCGGCGAGGCGATCTTCACCCATGAATCGGGGATCCATGTCAGCGGCCTGCTGCGCGATCCCAAGAATTACGAGGCGTTGTCCCCCGCCGATCTCGGGCGTTGCCATCGTCTGGTTCTGGGCAAGCATTCGGGCGTCGCCAGCATCGTTCACGCCTGCAACGCCCTGGGGCTGGCCCCCGGAGAGGCCCAGGCGCGGGCCATGCTGGCGCGCGTCCGCCTCCATGCCGGGGCGACCAAGCGCCCGCCGACGGACGCCGATCTGCGCCGCTTCTTCGACGAAACCCGCTCGGTGGCCGAGGCCATCGAAACCCTTGATTTCAGCCGCCCGCCCCAGGCGGCGAGCTGACCCGCGCAAAGGGACGCCCCGTGATGAGCCGCTTTCTCGAAGATCTGCGGAGTCTGTCGAGCGCCGAGGAGTTTTTCAGCTTCCTCGGAGTCGAATTTAACCCGAAGGTTGTTCAGGTGAACCGTTTACACATCCTGAAGAAGTATCAGACCTACTTGAAGGCGTGCGACGCCGAGGAAAACGGCGAAAGCGTGTCGCGCGAGACCCACAAACGCTGCCTGGAACGGGCTTACGCCGACTTCCTGACCTCGGACGCCCGCTCGGAAAAGCTGTTCAAGGTCTTCCAGAGCGAGGCCGGCAAGGCCTTCGTCGGCCTCGATGCCATCCTGCCGCTGGCGGCGGCGGAGCGTTCTGAGTCGAAAGTTAATTCCAGCGCCGAGGCTTAGACACGTTCTTAGAGCGGGTCTGGATTGCTGCAGTTTATTAGAGAAATTTGCTGCATCGCAAAAACCAAATATAGTATGATTCTTCCGTTATGTGTCCGTCCCTCGAAAGATTAGGACGCCAAAAACGGAAGTTCGGCGGGATAACCCGCAGAGGACTTTTCCGCTCCCCCACCGGGAGCCCCGCGACGGAGGAAACCATGCATATCGTTGTCTGCATCAAGCAGGTTCCCGACAGCGCGCAAATCCGGGTGCATCCGGTGACCAACACCATCATGCGCCAGGGCGTGCCGACCATCATCAACCCCTATGATCTTTTCGCCCTTGAAGAGGCCCTGCGGCTTCGTGACAAAATGGGTGGCAAGGTGACCGTTCTGACCATGGGTCCGCCCATGGCCGATGAAAGCTTGCGCAAGGCCTTAGGGCTAGGCGCCGATGCCGCCGTGCTGTTGACCGACCGTTTCTTCGCCGGGTCCGATACCCTGGCCACCTCCTATGCCCTGGCCGCCGGGATCCGCAAGATCGGCGAGGAGGAGCCCGTCGATATCGTCTTCACCGGCAAGCAGACGATCGACGGCGATACCGCCCAGGTCGGGCCGGGGATCGCCAAGCGGCTGGGTCTTAACCAGTTGACCTATGTGGCGGCCATCCGCTCGCTCGATCTGGAAAACCGCTCGATCGTCGTCGAACGCCGGGCCGAGGGCGGCGTGCAGGTGCTAAGCACCGGGCTGCCTTGCCTGATCACCATGCTTGAAGGCACGAACACCCTGCGCCGCGGCGCCATGGACGACATGTTCCGCGCCTCGCGCGCCACCATCGCCACCTGGTCGGCCCAACAGGCCGGCGTCGATGATATCGCGCTGTGCGGTTTGCGTGGCTCGCCGACGGTGGTGAAGAAGGTCTTCGCGCCGCAACCGCGCAAGGAAAAGGCCAAGATGGTCGAGACCGCCGGCAAGTCCGATGCCGAGATCGCCCAGGCCACCCTGGATACCCTGTTTTCCGCCAATCCGAAGCTGGAGACCGACCTCCGTAAGCTGGCCGCGGCGTCGTAATACGGAGGAGCGAGAGATGAGCGAAGAGAAGAAGCCCGCCCCGGCGGCGGCCGGCCGTGGCGCCGCCAAAAAAGAGCTGTCCGAGCATTTCAAGACCTATAAGGACGTCTGGGTTTTCATCGAGATGGAGCGTGGCAAGGTCCACACCGTGTCGTGGGAACTGCTGGGCGAGGGCCGCAAGCTGGCCGACAAGCTGGGCGTGCAACTGGCCGCGGTGATCCTGGGCCCGCCCGGCAATGATCTTAAGCAGGCGATCAGCGACGCCTGGAGCTATGGCGCCGATCTCGCCTATGTGGTGTCCGAGCCGCTGCTCAAGGATTATCGCAACGAGCCCTATTCGAAGGCGCTGACCGATCTGGTCAACACCCATAAGCCCGAGATCTTGTTGCTGGGGGCGAGCACGCTCGGCCGCGATCTGGCCGGCTCGGTGGCGACCACCCTCAAGACCGGTCTGACCGCCGATTGCACCGAACTGGCCATCGACGACGACCGTTGTCTGGCGGCGACCCGTCCGACCTTCGGCGGCACCTTGCTTTGTACCATCTTCACCCTGAACTTCCGCCCGCAGATGGCGACCATCCGCCCGCGCGTGATGGCGATGCCCGAACGCAGGGACGCCAAGCCCGGCCGGGTCATCGAGTTCAAGTTGTCGATGGTCGAAGACGACATCGTGACCAAGATCCTTGATTTCGTGCCCGATACCTCGACCGAGGAAGCCCATCTGGCCTATGCCGACATCGTTGTCGCCGGCGGTCTGGGCATGGGCAATCCGGGGAACTTCCGCCTGATCACCGATCTCGCGGCGGTTCTCGGCGCCGAATACGGCGGCTCGCGGCCGACCATTCAAAAGGGCTGGATCTCGGCCGATCGCCAGATCGGCCAGACCGGCAAGACCATCCGGCCCAAGCTGTATATCGCCGCGGGCATTTCGGGGGCCATTCAGCATCGGGTGGGCGTCGAGGGGGCGGATATGATCCTGGCGATCAATACCGACGCCAACGCGCCGATCTTCGAATTCGCCCACTACGGCTTGGTCGGCGACGCGACCCGTATTCTTCCGGCCCTGACCAAGGCGTTCGAAGCGCGCCTCGCGGTCCGGCGGATGGCGAGCTGATCGAAAGGATCAACGATCATGGCAGAGCATTTCGATGTAATCATCGTCGGTGCGGGCATGGCGGGCAACGCCGCCTCCTACACCCTGGCCAAGGCCGGCCTCAACGTCTTGCAGATCGAGCGCGGCGAATATCCCGGGTCGAAGAACGTTCAGGGCGCCATTCTGTACGCCAATGCGGTCGAGCAGATCATTCCCGGCTTCCGCGATGACGCGCCGCTGGAACGCCACGTCATCGAACAGCGCATGTGGATGCTCGATGACCGCTCCTATGTGGGCAGCCATTTCCGCAGCGAGAACTTCAACGAGGAAAAGCCCAACCGCTACACCATCATCCGCGCCCAGTTCGACAAGTGGTTCAACCGTCAGGCCCGCGACGCCGGGGCGATGGTGATCTGCGAGACCACCGTGCTCGATCTGATCCGCAACGATGCCGGCAAGGTGGTGGGCGTGCGCTGCGACCGCGAGGGCGGCGAGGTCTATGCCGAGGTGGTCATCCTCTGCGACGGCGTCAACGCCCTGGTCGGCCAGCGCTCGGGCATCCGCTCCGAGATCAGCCCCGAGCACGCCGCCCTGGCGGTCAAGGAGATGCACTTCCTGCCGCGCGAGGTCATCAACGAGCGCTTCAACGTGCGCGATGACGAAGGCGTGGTCATCGAGGCCCTGGGCACCGTGACCTCGGGCATGTTGGGCACCGGCTTCCTCTATACCAATGGCGAGAGCATCTCGCTGGGCATCGGCTGCATCGTGTCCGATTTCGTCGAGACCAAGATCGGTCCGGCCAAGCTGCTTGAACGCTTCAAGGCCCATCCCTCGATCGCTCCGCTGATCAGGGGCTCCGAGGTCAAGGAATACGCCGCCCATCTGATCCCCGAAGGCGGCTATAACGCGGTGCCCCAGCTTTACGGCGCCGGCTGGCTGATCTGCGGCGATGCCGCCCACTTCCTCAACGCCGCCCACCGCGAGGGCTCCAATCTGGCGCTCACCTCCGGGCGGCTGGCGGCGGAAACGATCATCGCGCTGAAGTCCGAAGGCAAGGCGATGACCGAGGCCAATCTGGCGCTCTATCGCCAGAAGCTTGAGGAAAGCTTCGTGCTGAAGGACCTGAAGAAGTATAAGGACCTTCCCCACACCCTGTGGCGCAACAAGCAGTTCGTGACGACCTATCCCGAATTGATGGCCAAGGCGGCGGAGAATTTCTTCCGCGTCGATGGTGTCGATAAGCTGACCAAGGAAAAAGACATCGTGCGGAGCTTCCGCAAGGCCCGGGGTGTTCTCGGTCTGGTGGGCGACGCCGTCAAGGTGGCGAGGGCATGGCGATGAGCGACAAAATCGAAGAAAAGCTGTATCAGAACCGCTATCGGGTTGACGAGGGCTGTCCCCACGTCCGTATCGATGCGTCCAAGGTCCCCTCCGAGCAGTTGAAGGCGATGGTCGACATCTGCCCCGCCGGCTGCTACGTGGAAGGGGAGAACGGCAAGGTCGAAGTTGTTCCCGATGGTTGCATGGAGTGCGGGACCTGTCGCATTGTGTGTCAGGAAACCGGTGAACTGGAATGGGCCTATCCGCGTGGCGGCTATGGCATTCTGTTCAAGTTTGGCTGAGTATTCGCTTTAAGGAATTGGACGGGGGGCTGGCAGGCTTGTCCCCCGTCCGATACGAGGGGATCGGTTCGGGGGAGCCGGTCCCCTCACAGTCTTCCAGATGAGAAAGAAGGGGCTTTCCGGCCCTTGAAGGCGCTTTCGCGTGACAGCGCGAGGGACGGGGCGGGGGCAGCAAACGATCTTCGTCGCCCCGCCCGCCATCCTGGGGGCGACGGCTTGGGGGAGCCGCCACACCAAAGGGCTTCGTATCCGTTTCCCCGCCTCCGTTCGGGGGCGACGGATCGCCCGTGGAACCGGTCTTGATGGATGCCTTGCCGTTTTCCCCGATCGGGGACCCCGCCGCCCACCGCCCGCCCTCGCCGGAGTATCCCGATGTCGATTGCGACCACGGCCTAAGCTCGGGTCAGGCCGCCGACCTGCTGGCCGAATGGGGCGCCAATCGTCTTGACGACGGCAATCCCGGCCGCTTGCGGCGGCTTGCCAATAGTCTGTCGGGGCCCGTCGCCTGGATGCTGCAGGCCGCGGCCCTGCTGGCCTTGGCGGCCGGACGCTGGGCCGACGGCGCCCTTATCCTGACCTTGCTGCTGGTCAATGCCGGGGTCTCCCTGGTCGAACAGCGTCACGCCGGGCGGGCGCTGAGCCGCCTTGGCCGCCGTTTGGCGCCGATGGCCCGGGTGTTGCGCGATGGCGTCTGGGCCGACCGTCCGGCCGACGAGGTCGTGCCCGGCGATGTGATCTTTCTGAAACTCGGGCGGGTCGTTCCCGCCGATGCGGTGTTGCTGGGCGAGGGGGCTTTGAGCATCGACGCTTCGATGCTGACCGGCGATCGCCGGGTGATCGCCAAGACCGGCGGTGACGAGGTGCACGCCGGATCGATGGTGCGCGGCGGCGAGATGAAGGCGGTGGTCACCGCCACCGGTCCGACCACGCTGTTTGGCCGCAGCCCGCCGGTGACGGCGCGGCGCAAGCCGTCCGCCCTGCGCGCGGCGATGCTTGGCATCGGCAATACCCTGGTCGCCCTGACGCTGGTCATGATGGTGACGGTGATGATCCTGGCGCTTTATCGCCAGGATCCGCCCTTGGAGACCGTGCTGTTCGTGCTGGTTCTGAGTGCTGCGTCGATTCCCCTGGCGCTGCCCGCCGTTTTGTCGATGACGCTGTCGGCGGGGGCGCTGCGGCTGGAGCGGATGAAGGCCGTCGTCGCCCGGATGGCGGCGATCGAGGATCTGGCCGGCCTGGACGTGCTGTGCGCCGACCAAAGCGGCACCTTGAGCGAGCCGCGCCTGGTGATGGGCGAACCGGTGTTGTTGCAGGCTTCGGGACGGGGAGAATTGTTGCGGACCGCCGCCCTGGCCTGTCCGGCCGAAGGGGCCAATGCCGTCGATCTGGCGATCCTGGCCGGCCAGCCGGCCCTGACTCCCGGCGATGGGTACTGCCTGTTTCTGCAGCCGCTAACCGAGGATGCAGGGGAGGGGGGCTGCCTGCGCGCCGAGGTCGAGCGACCGCTTGAAAGCGGCGCCGTCGCCCGCTTTTCGGTGCTCAAGGGCGAGCCGCTGGCCGTCGCCCAAGCGACGGGGCTGGAGCCCGCCCTGGTGCGGCGGATCAGCGAGGCGACCGATGATCTGGCCGAACGCGGCTTTCGCGCCGTCGGCATTGCCCGGGCCGAGGAGGGGGGAGAGGTCGAGCATTGGCGGTATCTGGGGCTGATCGCCCTGGTCGAGCCATCGCGCGGCGATTCCCCGGGCAGCCTGGATGCCGCCCGGGTCCTGGGACTGCGCGTGCTGATGATCACCCCCGAGCGCGCCGCCATCGGCGGCCGGGTGGCGCGCGGCATGGGGCTTGGCGACCGGGTGGTCTGCGCCAGACGGATGGTGGATGGTCTGGGCGAAGACGGCGGCACCGGCCGCGCCGAGTGCGGCGCCGACCGCGACGACGATCTGGAAGACGCCCATGTCATCGCCGAGGTCCACCCCGAGCACCGCCTGCGCTTGGTGCGCGCCCTTCAGCGCGCCGGCCACCGGGTTGGCATAACCGGCGCGGCAGGCGAAGACGCCGCCGCCCTGGACCATGCCGAGGTCGGGATCGCCGTCAAGGGCGCCTCCGACGCCGCCCGTCAGGCGGCCGATGTCGTGCTCGGCGCCTCGGGGCTGGCGATCATCACCCGCGCCGTCAGCGAATCCCGGCGGATCCTCGGGCGGATGAGCGGCTATGCGGCCTATCGCATCGCCGAAACCCTGCGCCTGCCGGTCTTTGTCGCCCTGGCTTACCTGATGCTGGGGTCTTTTCCGATCAGTCTGGCCATGATCGCCCTGCTGAGCATCCTGGCCAGCCTGCCGGCCCTGTTCGTGGCCGGGGATACGGCGCCGCCCCCGCCCCGTCCTGTGCGCTGGGACATGCTGAAGGTGGTGCGGGTGAGCGGGGTGCTCGGCGTCTCGGGGGTGGCGAGTTCGTTCCTGCTGCTCTGGCTGCTCGACCATCGCCTGGATCTGCCCGCCGCCCAGGAGCAGACCATCCTTTTCTTGAAACTGCTGATCGGCGGCAATATGACCATCGCCCTGACCCGCAGGGACGGCTGGGTCTGGCGGCGGCCCTTTCCCGCCCACCGGCTTCTTGTCGCCATCGTCCTGACCCAGGGGCTTGGCACCCTGGCGGCGGTTGGCGGGCTGTTCATGGCGCCGATCGGCTGGCCGATGGCCGGGGCGGTCTGGGCTTTCGCGCTGGTCTGCTTCGCCTTTGACAATCTGGCGCTGGTGGCGACCGAGCGTTTGAACCGCGACGGCTTGCCGGGAATGGGGCTCGGGTTTTCAAAATTGCTGGGAGGGAACTGAGGCGGTCGGCCGGTCCTTCCCCAAACGAAGGACAAGGCACATGACGGACGGGCCCCTGCATCTGATCAAGCTGTCGGTGGGCAGCCAGAGCGTGGAAGGTCTGGCGCGCTGGCAGGCCGGACAATTGGCGGCGCGGGGCGAGGTGATCCATCCCACCCGCCGCGCTCCCCGGCGGGCCAGCGAAATCCTGGCCGGCGGCAGCATCTATTGGGTGTTTGACAAGGCCATCCGCGCCCGCCAGCCGATCCTTGATCTGCGCATCCAGCCCGATGAGGAGGGCCGGGAGTATTGCGCCATCGTTCTCGATCCGGCGCTGGTGGCGACCGAAACATGGCCCCACCGCCCGTTTCAGGGCTGGCGCTATCTTGGCCCCGACAAGGCCCCACCCGATCGCGGCGGTCCCGGCATCGCCGATCCGGAGATGCCGGCCGCCATGGCCAGTGCGCTCAAAGATCTGGGGTTTCTTTAAGCCACCGGCGCCGGAAGGGGGATTATTCGGTGGTCTTCACTTCGGGCAGGCCGCCCTCCGTCTTGGGTTCCAGCACCTTGATGCCGGTGCCATCCCCGGTCTTGGCCTCGAACAGCGTCTTGCGAGTTTCGAGAAGGTCGGGATTGGCGATAACGGCGGCCACCGCGGCGACCACGCAAACGGCGACAATCGCGGCGATGCCTTTCGTGAGAGTCATCTTGCTTTCTCCAGTGACGGGTGGCCGAGCGCCCCCCAGATAGGAACGGATAGGGGCACCGTTCGGATACAGAACGCCCGCCTGCCGCCAAAGGTTCATCGCGCTTTGGCGAAAGGAGCGGGAACCCTGAACGGGTGATGGCGTTTATCGGGTCAAGGCTTCCCAAGGGCGGCTTCCCTGGATTTGACCCCGCACATTTTGCCGAAGTGAGAACCGGAGATGACTGTTCATAGGCCGATAGACGAGACTTTCTCTGCTGATCCGCAAACCGAGCGCCGTGCGGACGCGTTTTCCGAGCGGGTCGGAGCGGGCACCGGGGGCTTGATCGATGAGGCCAAGACCATGGCAATCGGCTTGGCCGAGCGTGAAAAGCGCCGACTGGCCGATAACATCGCCCTGCGGGCCCGGGCTATCCGTCAGGCGGCCCAACCCTTTCGGGTGACCGATCCGGTCCTGGCCGAGGGCATCGAATCCGTGGCCGAAACCCTTGACGCCACCGCCGACCACATCGGTCTGGAGGATATGGACGATCTGGTCGAAGAGGTCAGCGATGTGGTGCGCCGCCAACCGGTTCTGGTGATCGGCGCCGCCGCCTTGCTTGGTCTTGCCGCCGGACGTTTCCTGCGCGCCGCCTTCGATGATCCCGAAACGCCCCGGCGCCCGGCCAAGGCGTCGGCCACCACGCCTCCGCCGCCGCCGGGCGGCTACGCCGATTGGGACGATGAAGGCACCTTGCCATGACCGATGATCCCCACGTTCCCCCGGTTGTCCGGCCCCCGGTTGTCCGGGCGGGCGCCAAGCTCGAGCGCGGGGGGAGACGACGGTGAGAGACGCCTCCTCTTCCGAGGGTGGGACCGCCCGGCAAGGCGCCGAGCCCGGGTCCGCGCCGGCCCGAGGTCTTAGTCGCCTGCTCAACACCCTGGGCGCCCAGGTCGCCGGTGTGGCGACCGAGGCCCTGAAATCGGTGGGCGGTGACGCCCTCGCCGCGGCCCGGCGCTCGGGTCAAGGTGTCGGCTGGATGGCAGCGGCCCTTGGCCTGACGATCCTAACCCTTGGTTTCCTCGGGGCGGGGTTGGCGGTCTGGCTGCGCGAGGTGTTGCCGGCCTGGGCGGGGTTCGTCGCCGTTGGCGGCGGCTTTGGGGTTCTCGCCATGATCTGCGCCCTGATCGGGCGCCATCATTTCGCCGAGGTCCGCCGGGCTCCCCAGCGGACGAAGGACGCGGCGAAGCGATTAATGAAAGACGCAAGCGCTCCGCCGCCGGTCGAGCCGACGAAACCGTCGCGCTTTGATCGCCGGACCTGATCGATCCGTGGGCTGAGACGGTCCCGGACACTCTTTTTTCCATGGAGGACGACATGCGTAGCACGCGAGAGGTTTCCAAAGACCTTGGCAATGCCGCGGGACGGAATTGGGTGCCTTTGACCCTGCTGGGGGCCGGCGTGGCTTGGCTCGTCGCCCGTCAGGTGACATCAAGCCGCAACGACGCCGCCGACGGCGAGGAGGGTCCCTGGGAGGACGCCCTGCAGCCCGGGGCCATGGGCGAGGCCTATTATCCCGATGTCGGCGAAAGCCGGAGCTATAACGCCCATCCCGGCCAGAGCGACGGCCCCTCCGGCAATGGCTCGGGCCACGCCGAGGATTTCGCCAAATCGGCCGCCGAACGCATGGGCGCCGACTCTGACGGTCGCGAGAGCCTGCGCGAGCGGGCCCAGGGCCTGCGTCACGAAGCCGGGGCCCGGGTTGGCGAGGCCAAGCACCGGGTTGACGAGGCGCTTCAGCACACCCGCGAGCGTTTGAGCGAAACCGGCGCCCATCTGCGCGAGGAGGCCGAGGCCCAATACGAGACGGTGCGCCGCCGCACCGGCGAGGTCGCCGAGCGCGCCCGCGTCGAAGCCGGGCGGGCGGTCGAGACCGCCGATCGCTCGTTGCACGAACGGCCGCTGCTGTATGTCGGGCTGGGGGTTCTGGCCGGCGTTCTGCTCGGCGCCATGGTTCCGACTTCGAAAGCCGAGCGCCGGGCTTTCGGCCGCAAGGCCCATCGCGCCAGGGTGGTCGCCGAATCCGAACTGCGTCACGGCGTCGAACGCGCCCGCAACGCCGTGGAAAGCGGTCTGCATGAAGCCGGCGAAGGGGTTCGCCGGGGCATGAAGGCCGCGACCAAGATGGAACGCGACCTGCACTGAGTTTACGCCCATAGCCTTACGCGAAGGCCCCCCGGTTTGCCGACCGGGGGGCCTTCGTGGGTTTTAGCGCTCCCAATAGGGGGGCTTGCCGATGTGGTCGGCCATGAAATCGATGAAGGCGCGGACCTTGGCCGACAGGTGGCGGCTTTCGGGATAGACGACGTGAATGGCGCTTTCCAGGCTGGTCGGCGACATCGTCCAATCACCGAGCAAGGGCACCAGCAGGCCGCTTTTGACATCGCTATAGGCCATCCAGGTCGGCAGCATCGCCAGACCCGAGCCCCCCAAAATCATCTTATGCAGGCTTTCCGAGTTGTTGGCGGTCAAAGGCCCGGTGACGGTGATGTCAAGGCGGATGCCGTCGCGCTCGAACAGCCAGCCCTGGGGACCGGGGCGGTAGCGATAGGCGATGCAGCGGTGGGCGGTCAGATCATGGGGGGTCTCGGGGGTACCCATGCGTCGCAGGTAATCGGGGCTGCCATAAACCATCCGTCGATTATCGGCCAGCCGGCGGGCGACCAGACTGGAATCGCGCAGGGCGCCGATGCGCACGGCGACATCGACGCCTTCCTCGATCAGATCGATGAAGTGGTCGGAAAGCGTCAGATCGACGGTCAGATCCGGGTAGCGGGCGAGAAACAGCGGCAGGGCGGGGGCGACGTGGTAATTGCCAAAGCCCACCGGCACATTGAGCTTCAAGGTACCGCGCGGCGCCGATTCCAGCGAGGAGACCACCCGGGTCGCGTCTTCGACATCGGCCAGGATGCGCAGGGCCCGGTCGTGAAACAGGCCGCCGGCCTCGGTCAGGCTGAGCCGACGGGTGGTGCGGTTGAGCAACTGGGTGCCAAGGGTGTCTTCCAGGGCGCTGACTTGGCGTGACACCGACGAGGGCGCCATGCCCAACAGGCGGCCGGCTTCGGAAAAACTCCCCGCCTCGACCACCCGGCTCAGCAGGCGCATACCGCTCAGGATATCCATGATGTCCGAGACCCTTTTCGTTTTTGCGCAAGACGCAAAAGAGACTGTCCCATCCTGTGGCTTTTCCGCAGGGGCCGAGGGTTATATCCTACTCCGTTAATCTTGTCGGTTAAAAAGGCGAGGTCTTTTCAAGGCGCCCCATGAAAAAAGGGGGAAGATCCTTCCCCCTTATCAACCGATGCGCAGGTGAGCGCTTGGAGCGGCGCGCCTGACATCCGGGTCCGGTGCGCCGCTCCAAGAGGCTGATCGTAAAGCAAATCCCGAGCGATCTGGAGAGGATCGCGACGACGATCAGCTTTAGTCGGCCTTGAATTCCTTATGGCAGGCCTTGCAGGTGCCGCCCAGGGCCTGAAGCTTGGCGCCGATGGCCGCCTTGTCGCCGGTCTCGGCGGCCGAGGCCAGTTCAAGAGCGGCATCCTGAGACTTCTTGGAGGCGACCTTGAAAGCCTCGAAATCCTTCCAGATGGCGGCCTTGGCTTCGGTCTTGGCGATGCCGGCCGTGCCTTCGGGGAAGGCGGCGGGAAGGGTTTCCATGATCGAGGCGATCGCCTTGGCGTGATCGGCGGTCTGATTGGGAACCGCGAGGTCCTCCTTCAGGGTGATGCCGATCGCCTTCATGTAGTTGCTGGTGGCCGACAGAACGCTTTTGCGGTACTCGACGTAGGCGGCGGGGTCGGCGGCCTGGGCCACGGTGGTGGTGGTCAAAGCGGCCAGGGCGGCCACGATCATCATGCGTTTCATTGAAAATGTCCCCATCGAAAAAAGAACTCATACGGTGCAAGACCGCATTCCAAGCATGGGCAAGGCGAGTCGGTATTTCAAGTTACCCTTATGTAATCCAGCCATGCCCTTAGCGGGTGGCGAGGGGCCTCTCGCCCGGATTTCCACCGGCGAAGGGGTTTCTTGCCGATGACACCGGTTTACGGGCCGCGCCGCCTTGCCTATAACCGGCGCCATTCAAACCATAAGGGGGAGCCCACCCGATGTCCGCCACCGCCCATCCCGACTTCCCCAATCTGTTCGTGCTCGATCACCCGCTGATCCAGCACAAGCTGACCCATATGCGCCGCCGCGAGACCTCGACGCGCACCTTCCGCATGTTGCTGCGCGAAATCGCCCTGCTGATGGGCTATGAGGTGACCCGCTCGCTGCCGCTGACCACCGAATCCATCGAGACGCCCCTGGAGGCCATGGAGGCGCCGGTGATCGGCGGCAAGAAGCTGGTGGTGGTGCCGATCCTGCGCGCCGGCCAGGGCATGGCCGATGGCCTGCTTGAACTGGTTCCCAGCGCCCGCGTCGGCCATATCGGCCTCTATCGCGACGAGGTGACCCGCCAGCCGGTCGAATATCTGGTGAAGCTGCCCGAAACCACCGAGCGCACCTTCATTTTGGTCGATCCGATGCTGGCCACCGGCCATTCGGGCGCCCATGCCGCCACCGTTTTGCTGCGCCATGGCGTGCCAGCCGAGCGCATCCGCTTCATGGCCTTGGTCGCCGCCCCCGAGGGCGTGCGCACCTTCCACGCCGCCCATCCCGATGTGCCGGTCTATGTGGCGGCGCTCGATCGCCAGTTGAACGATCAGGCCTTCATCTGCCCGGGCTTGGGCGATGCCGGCGACCGGCTGTTTGGCACGAAGTAACCGCTTCGCATCGGTCGACAGGGCGAAGGGCCGCGCGATCGGCGCTTAGGGTCTGTCCGCTTGATGCTGAAGCGGACAGACCCTGGATCCCTTTGTTTGAGTTTGTCTTTTCGGGAAAAGCGGTGCCCACTTTTCCCTGACAAACTCTAGCGGCCGCCCGGGGCGAAGGGCTCGCCGCTGTCGACCGCGTGGTTCGAGGCGACGGCGACCAGTTCGGCGATATCAAGCATCTGCGCCCCGATCAGCCCCAGCCCCAGGGTGACGCTTTGGCCCTTGGCCCGGACGATCAGCCGGTGAGAGGGGGCGCCCGGGCGGGAGATGGCCTCGTGGCAGGCTCCGCGCGCCCCCTCGATCAGGGTGACGGCCTCGACCTCGCTCCAGGTGAAGCGTAGATCGGACAGCGGCGGCAGCAGCAGGCCGAAGCGCTGGTCGGGAACGCGCAGGCGCATCCCGACCTGACCGACCTCGATGCGCAGCATGCCATGCCCCCAGGCCATCAGCGCCAGCCACGCCACCGGCGCTAGAACCAGCAGGCCGCCCAATCCCGCCCGCCCCAGAAGCAGCGGCGGCAAGACCGCCGTCACACCAAGACCCGTCGCCAAGGTGCCATAGGCCCACATCGCCCGTCGTCGCCCATAGATGACCAGGGGCTCGAGCCGGCCGAGCCGGGCGGGGGGAGGGGGGACGGCCACCGTCAGCGGCCCCTAGCGGTCTTCGGCAAGCTCGGTTTCCGGCGGGCCGAGCAGGTGGCGCGACAGCCGGCGTTCGATCAGCCGCAGGCCGCGGGTCAGCAGGTAAACCAGGATCAGATAGATCACCCCGGCGGTGACGAAGGCCTCAACCGGCGTGTAATAGCGGGCATAGAGAAGGCGGGCGACCCCGGTGATATCGAGCAAGGTGATGCTTGAGGCCAGGGCGCTGCCCTTGAGGATCAGGATGATCTCGTTGCCATAGGCCGGCAGGCCGATCTGGAAGGCGCGCGGCAGGATGATCCGCCGCACGATCAGCAGGCCGCGCATGCCATAGGCCCGCGCCGCCTCGACCTCGCCGCGCGGAATGGCCTGGATGGCGCCGCGCAGGATCTCGGCCGAATAGGCGCCGGTATTCAGGGCGAAAGCGATCAGCGCGCACCAGAACGGCTCGCGCAGGATCGGCCACAGCACCTCGTTCTCACGGATCCACGGCAGGGTGGACAGGCCGTAATAGACCAGGGCGATCTGGATCAGCAGCGGCGTGCCGCGGAAAAAGAAGATGAAGGCGTAAGGGAAGGCGCGGACCAGCGGGCTGGGGTGAACGCGCAGCAACGCCGTTGGGATGGCGATGAAAACGCCGATGGCGACGGCCAGGGTCACCAGCTTGAGGGTGACGGGAAGCCCTTCGAACAGCAGCTTGGGCAGGAAGGTGGCGACCAGATCCAGGTTCATCGATCGCGTTCCTCAGTGCCCGGCCGCGCCGACATGGCCGCGATTGGCCCGGCGTTCAAGAAGGGCGATAACGGCCATGCTGACCATTGTCATCGCCAGATACAAAAAGGCGGCGGCCAGCAGGAAGGTGAAATAATCCCGGGTCGATCGCCCGGCGATATTGGCCGAGCGCATCAGCTCGTTCAAGCCGATCGCCGAGACCAGGGCGGTATCCTTGAGCGAGACCAGGAACAGATTACCCAGGCCGGGCAGGGCGACCCGCCACACCTGGGGCAGGATGATCCGCCGGTAGGTGAGGACCGGGCCCATGCCGAAGGCGCGGGCGGCTTCGACATGGCCGCGCGGGATGGCGAGGATGGCGCCGCGAAACACCTCGCTGGCATAGGCGCCGAAGATCAGCCCGAGCGACAGCACGCCGCCGACATAGGGGCTGATCGAGACGGCGACATCAAGGGCCAGCACGTCGTTGACCAGCCAGCGCACCAGGGCCTCGGCGCCGTAATACATGATCAGCACGACCAGCAGTTCGGGCAGCCCGCGGAACAGGTCGGTATAGGCGTTGCCGACGGCCCGGGCCAGGGCGTTGCGCGACAGCTTGAGCGTGGTTCCGATCAGGCCGAGAACCAGCCCGAAGCTCACCGCGCCCAGTACCAGCTTGATGGTCATCGCGGCGCCCGTGATCAGCAGGTCGCCGTAGCCTTGGAAATCCATCCTATCCCCCGCAAGCTTTGGGGGCGCTCCCCGGGCCGGTTCAGGGCGCGATCCCCAAGCCTTACGCCCGGATCACACCCACCGTCTTCCCGGGGAGCGCCCCCCGAAAGGTCTTCTACCCCTAACCCTAGTTCAGCAGGCTGAAGGGGAAGTACTTCTCGTTGATCTTGGCATAGGTGCCATTGGCGATGATTTCCTTGAGCGCGCCATTGAGCTTGGCGGCCAGGGCGGTGTCGTCCTTGCGCAAGGCGATGCCGACGACGTCGTCCTTGATCACCGATTCGCCCTTGAGTTCATAGGCTTGGCCGGCCGGGCTGTTGAGCCAGTCGTAGGTGGGATAGGTGTCGTTGAGCAGCAAATCGACGCGGCCGGCTTCGAGGTCGAGATAGGCCTCTTCGGCGGTGTCATAAAGGTTGAGGCTGACGGTGTCGCCAAGGGTGTCCTCGATCCACTGCGAGGAGACGGTGGCGCGCTGGGCGCCGATGGCCTTGCCCTTCAGGCCGGCCTTGCTCAGATCGAAATCCTTGCCCTTCGGGCCGACGAAATGGAACTGGTTGTTATAATAGGCGTCGGTGAACAAGACGCTCTGCTGACGCTCGGGGGTGATCGACATCGAGGCGATGATGGCGTCGTACTTCTTGGCCAGCAGTCCGGGAATGATGCCATCCCAATCCTGGGTGACCATGCTGCACTCGGCCTTCAACTGGGCGCACAGCGCATTGGCGATGTCGATATCGAAGCCCTGGGGCTTGCCGGCGGCATCGGTGAAGTTGAACGGCGGGAAGGCGCCTTCGGTGGCGAAGCGGATGGTTTCCGCCCGGGCGTCGGCAACGCCCAGGGCCATGGTGACGGCCTGGCCGCCCAGGAGGATCCCGGCGGCGGCGAACAACGCGGTCGCTGTCTTCTTCATGCTGATCATGGTCGTCGTTTTCCTGTGCCTGTCTGGTGGAGCCCGGGACGGCGGACCCCTTTGGACGGGAGCCGGGGTGTTTCCCCGTCCCCCGACGGGATGCCCGGCCTAGTGGAGGTGGTTCGTCAGGAACTGACGAACCCGGTCCGATCTGGGCTGGGAGAACATCTGGGCGGGCGGACCCTGTTCCTCGATGTGGCCCTGGTGGAGAAACACCACCTCGGAGGATACGTCGCGGGCGAAGGTCATTTCATGGGTGACGATCAGCATGGTCCGCCCTTCTTCGGCCAGGGCGCGGATGACGCCAAGCACCTCGGCCACCAGTTCGGGATCGAGCGCGCTGGTCGGCTCGTCGAACAAGATGACCTCGGGCTCCATGGCCAGGGCGCGGGCGATGGCGGCGCGCTGCTGCTGGCCACCCGACAAATGCGCGGGATAATGGTCGCGCTTTTCGGCGATGCCGACCTTGGCCAGCAGGGCCATCGCCTTCTCGCGGGCCTGGGCCTTGGGCAGTCCCTTGACGTGGACCGGCGCCTCCATGACGTTTTCAAGGATGGTCAGATGGGGCCACAGGTTGAAGCTTTGGAAAACGAAGCCGATGCGGGCGCGGAAGGCGGCCAACTGCCGGGCGTCGCGGGCGGTCAGCCCGCCGCCGCGATCGGGGCGCAGGGCCAGATCCTGCCCGCGCAGGCTGATCTCGCCGCGATCGGGGGCCTCAAGCAGGTTGATGCAGCGCAGGAAGGTGCTTTTCCCTGAGCCCGACGAGCCGAGGATCGAGATCACGTCTCCGTCGCGGGCGGTCAGGGAAATACCCTTCAAGACCTCCAGTCGGCCGAAGGTCTTGTGAATATCCTTGACCTGCAAGGCGATTGTTCCGCCGGCCATCCGGATCGGGCTCCTTTGACTATACACGGTCGCCGGGCGAAAATGCCCGGTCTGTGGGCAGGGCCGCGATGGTTGCACACCCCTTGTCTCTTTGTGAGCCTAACGAGGCTTTCCCGCGTGGCGCAAGGGCTTTTCACCATCGCCTAACAGGTTGTTTCTCCTTTGAGGTCGTGGAAGGATCGGCGAAGGCGGATGGCGTGCCATCCCTTTTGCTCCAGGCCCTCCCCAGAAGGACAGCGTCCCCCGATGGTCAATCTTTGCAGTGACAATGTCGCCGGCGCCCTGCCGGCGGTGCTCGATGCCCTGGTCGAAGCCGGGCGCGGCGCGGCCATGCCCTATGGCGCCGATCCGTGGAGCGCCCGGCTCGATGCCCTGGTGGCCGAGATTTTCGAGCGCCCGGCGATGGTTTTTCCCGTCGCCACCGGCACGGCGGCCAATTCCCTGGCCCTGGCCTGTCTGACCCCGCCCTGGGGCGCGGTCTATTGTCACGACGAAGCCCATGTGATGGTCGATGAATGCGGCGCGCCGGAGTTTTTCACCGGCGGGGCCAAGCTGATCGGGATTGGCGGGCGCGACAGCCGCCTCGATCCCCAGGCCCTGCGCGCGGCGGTCACCCAGGCCGCCGGGTCGGATCATCCCGTCCATGTCGCCCGGCCCAGCGCGGTGACGATCACCACCGTCAGCGAGGGCGGCACCCTGTACGCTCCGGCCGATGTCGCGGCCATCGCCGATGTCTGCCGGACGTTTTCGCTGGGGCTGCATATGGATGGCGCCCGCTTCGCCGGCACCCTGGCCGCCCTCGGCTGCTCGCCGGCCGACCTGACCTGGAAAGCCGGGGTCGATATCCTGTCGTTGGGGGCGACCAAGGGCGGTGCCCTGGCCGCCGAGGCGGTGGTGGTCTTCGATCCCGCCCTGGCCGAAACCCTGGCCTATCGGCGCAAGAAATCCGGCCATCTGGTTTCAAAAATGCGGTTTCTGTCGGCCCAGTTGGTCGCCTGGCTGTCCGAGGGGCGCTGGCTGAGCGCCGCCCGCCACGCCAATGGTCTGGCGCAACGGCTGGGCGCCGGCCTCGATACGGTTCCGGGCGCCAGACTGGTCGCCCCGGTCGAGGCCAATATGGCCTTTGTCGCCTTCGACCAGCCGTTGAGCGACGGCCTGCGCGGACGCGGCCATGCCTTCTATCCGTGGCCGGCCCATGGCCCGCAGGCGGTGCGGCTGGTGACCAGCTTTGAAACCACCGACGAGGATGTCGAAGCCTTCCTCGCCGACGCCCGGGCCATCGCCGCCGGGCGTTGAAAAAGCGGGGGCCGGGGGGCGTCCCCCCGGACTGATATTTTTAAGGCGGCGTGCGGGGCGCTTGGTCCCCGCACGCCGTCCTAAGGTCTTGATAGTCAAGCAGATAATCGTCGCATTCTGATGCGGATTGATCCAGGCGGCATCCGGTAGTTTGGGTGGCGCAGCATTGTTTTGTGTTCATGAGTGCGTCTGGTCTTTCCTATGATCCAGTGACGTGAGGCGAGACTGCGGCTTCCTCCTCGCCGCTGCGCGTCTCTCCCTGTTGCTGTCCGCTATCAGATGGGGCAATTTCGGAGGCAGCAGCCACAACCGAAGGTCGCCATCCATGAGCATCCCCGAAGAGGCCCTGCAACGTCATGTTGACGAACAGGCTGAGTCCGCCAAACTCCATTACCAGGAACGCTGGGCCACCAATTACGCCGCGCTCCAGACTGGCGACGAACGCGAGGCTGAGTTGCTGCTGGCGGGCTATCTACTGACCATCATCGACGGTTACGAGAAGGTCGAATTCCGCGCGGCCTGGGATGTGCACTCAGATCCGGCCTGGGGCACCATCATGGGCTACCGGGTCAAGGTCGGCGGCCACACGGCGGACTTTTTGTTCCGGTGCTGCCAGGGCGATGATCGGCGCCTGCTGGCGGTAACCCTGGACGCCCGGGACGGACGCCAACGTGCTCCCGAGGCGATTGCCCGGGATCGAGGTCTGATGGATGCCACGTGCCGGGTGATGAATTACACCGATGCCCAGGTGCTGGCGCGGCCGACGGATATCGCGGACGAGATCTCCGAGGCGTTGAGCGATCTCGTTGAGGAGATGCTGGCGGCGGCGGGGTACATCCGGGGATCGCGCCCGTCCAACGTCACTCCGATTGGGCAGAGATGAGAATGATCGACTTCAAGGAAATTCCAAACGGAGAGCAATGGGAATTGTTCGCCCAGGCGTTCCTGCGGCAACTGGGCTTCACAATTGAGATCCCGCCCGGACGAGGGGCTGACCGTGGCCGAGATATGGCAGTCAGCCAGCTTATGCCAGATCAGGACGGGAACCAACGCAAATTCGTCTGGCTGGTGAGTTGCAAGCACAACGCAATCAGTGGCGCTTCGGTAACTCCCATGGTCGAAAATGATGTCCCCGCTCGGGTCCGTCAGCATCAGGCGAACGGATTCATGGGGTTTTATTCCACAATCCCGTCTCAAGGCCTGATCGACCGAATCGAGGGATCCAAATCTCCCCAGGATGTGCAGGCTGTGGAATTCTTCGATGGCGCCCGGATCGCGGAACTACTCATCTCGAGGGGAATGACCTTGCTTATGGCGCAATACATGCCGTGGAGCTTGGCTGCCCTGCGTCCGGTCCACCCCACCTTCGGTAATTTGATCCCGCTGCTCTGTGAGGTTTGTAGAAATGATCTCCTGCAAGACAGCATTCTTCGCCCCGGTTGGGGGACGATCCTATTTCGACATGACTACAACATCTCGCAAGTCACGTCCGTCCACCTGTCCTGCAAAGATGGGTGCCTGTCCTGCAAAGATGGGTGCAACTCCGAGATCGAATCTCGTTATGGCGGAGACGGCGTGATTTGGCCTTCGGCCGAACTGCGCGATTATCTAAATCCCGCGATCTTCATGATGAAAATGCAGGAACACATGAACCAGATGCGCTACATCCCGCTGTCGTTCAGCGAGGCCGCACATCACAAATACATGCAGATTTTCTCGGCCCTAAGCCAACGCACACTCCGCCTGACCACCCAGGAGGATCTTGTTGATTACAACAGCTACATGGAAATCCGCGCGGCCTTTTCCTGAACGGCGGACGTTTGCCGGGTGAGCCCGGCGAATCTGGAGCAAGACCAAGTAGGGCTAACTCGTCGCCACGGGAAAGCTTAAAAAAAAGTCGCCGTAACCGCTACCATGCGAAAGATGGTCGTACTCACGGACGCCCTGCTTAAGGCAGGGCGTCCTTGGATGCCAAAACACGCTTGAACATCACGGATATTTTAGAGCAGGGCGAGGCGGTCTGGCGTGACCAGGGTGATGCCCTGTTCGGTGACGTGGAAGCGCTTGGCGTCGAGGATCGGATCCTCGCCGATGACCAGCCCTTCGGGAATGCGACAACCGGTATCGAGGATGCATTTGGTCAGGCGGGCATGGCGGCCGATGTCGCCCATCGGCAAGATCACCGTATCGATGACCGAGCTATAGGAATTCACCCGCACGTCGTTGAACAGCAAGGAGCCGGTCACGGCGCCGCCCGAGACGATGCAGCCCGCCGAAACCAGGCTGTCCTTGGCCATGCCCCGGCGCTCGTCGGTGTCGAAAACGAACTTCGCCGGCGGCCGCTGCATCTGATAGGTCCAGATCGGCCAGTCGGCGTCGTACAGATCCAGGGCCGGGGTGACGCTGACCAGATCGATATTGGCCGACCAGTACGCGTCGACGGTGCCGACGTCGCGCCAATAGGGTTCGCGGCGGCCGACCGAATAGACGCAGGATTGGGAAAAGCGGTGGGCGACGATGCGCGCCTTGCCGACCTGCGAGGGAATGATGTCGCGGCCGAAGTCATGCTGGCTGGCTTCGTTCAGCGCATCGGATTCAAGGATTTCGTAGAGGAAATCGGCATTGAAGATATAGATGCCCATCGAGGCGAAGGCGCGGTCGGGGCGGCCGGGGATGCCCGGCGGATTGGCCGGCTTTTCAAGGAAGTGGACGATGTTGTCGTCGTTGTCGACCTCGACGCAGCCATAGCCGGTGGCCTCTTCGCGCGGAACGTCGACGCAAGCGACCGTGCAATCCGATCCCCGGGCGATGTGGTGGGCGAGAAGCTTCGAGTAATCTTGCTTGTAGATGTGATCGCCCGCCAGGATCAGCACGAAGCGCGGATCATGCATGCGGATCAGATCAAGGTTCTGGTGGACGGCGTCGGCGGTTCCCAGATACCAGCTCTCCTTGTCGGTCTGCTGCTGGGCCGGCCACAGCTCGACGAACTCGCCGATTTCGGCGCGCAGGAAGCCCCAGCCGCGCTGGATGTGATGGATCAGGGTATGGGCCCGGTACTGGGTAATCACGCACATGCGGCGGATCCCGGAATTCATGCAGTTCGAAAGCGGGAAATCGATGATGCGGTATTTGCCGCCAAAGGGAACGGCGGGCTTTGATTCCCGATTGGTCAGATCGCGCAAACGCGAACCGCGGCCTCCCGCCAGGACCAAGGCGAGCGTTTCCTTCAACGCCCGATTGATGTCGAGTTGAAATTCGGTAATCTGGTCCATGGCGGTATCCTGATGATTTTCACTCGAAACGGACTATAGAAGGATCGCCCCAGGCTTGCACCGGACAAATGGAAGACACGGGCATTTCCTTTAAAAACACCGCATAAAGGGTGGGGGGTCGTGGTCGAAAAGCCAGGGGACGCGGTCCCGCCCCACGATAAAGATGCAAGGGGGGGCAACCTCGCCCGACGATAAAGGTGCTTGTGCGCTACGTCTTTTCTTGGCAGTGATGGTCGCCCGGATGTCGGGGTCTGCCGTTGGGGCGGCCAGCGAAAGCCGGGAACGGGGTGATCCGGGACGGCGATGAAGGTTTTGTTCGTGACTTCCGAGGCCTACCCGCTGGTCAAGACCGGCGGATTGGGCGATGTGGCGGGGGCTCTGCCCGCCGCCCTGCGCGACATCGGCGTCGATGCCCGCATTCTTCTGCCCGCCTATCCCGACGCCATGCGCCGGGCCCGCCTGACGGGCAAGACCGTACCGCTTGGTAATCCGCTTGGCGTTGGCGAGACCAGACTGCTTGAAGGGACGATGCCCGATACCGGCTGCCCCTTGTGGTTGCTCGACTGCCCGGCGATGTACGAGCGGACCGGAGGGCCCTACATGATGTATTCGGGCGTCGACTGGCCCGATAACTTCCGAAGATTCGCCTTGTTGTCCAAGGTCGCGGCGATGATCGGCACCGCCGGCGACCTGATGGACTGGCGCCCCGACGTGTTGCACGGCCACGATTGGCAGACCGGACTGGTTCCGGCCTATCTGAATGCCTGGGGGGCGCGCCGTCCGCCCTTTTTGTTCTCGATCCACAACATGGAATACCGCGGGTTGTTCGGTCCCGAGATCCTTGATCTGATCGGGTTGCCGCGCAGCCAGTTCTCGATCAACGGCTTGGAATTCCATGGGCTGGTCTCCACGCTCAAGGCCGGGATAGTCTATGCCCAAGCCGTGGCCACCGTTAGCCCAAGTTATGCCGCCGAGATAAAGACTCCGGTCGGCGGCCAGGGGCTGGAAGGCTTGCTGCAGGCGCGGGCGGGCGATCTTTCGGGAATTCTGAACGGCATCGACTCCAACGCCTGGAACCCGCAAACCGATCCCTATTTGGCCGCGCCCATCGACGGGGCCGATCCGGCGCCGGGGAAGCGGATCAACAAGGACATGCTCAAGCGGCGGATGGGACTCGACGCCGATGGCGATCGCCCGCTGTTTGGTCTGGTCAGCCGTTTCGTCGCCCAGAAGGGAATCGATCTGGTGGTCGCCGCGCTGCCCGGCATGATCGCCGGCGGCGCCCAGGTCGCCATTCTCGGCGCCGGCGACACCGGCCTTGAAGCGGCCTTGAACGACATCGTCGGGCGCTATCCCGGGGCGGCGGCCGTCCATGTCGGCTATGACGAGCATCTGGCCCATCTGATCGAAGGGGCGGCCGATTTCCTGCTGGTGCCTTCGCGCTTCGAGCCCTGCGGGCTGACCCAGCTTTACGCCTTGCGCTATGGCACCATTCCGGTGGTGCGCCGCACCGGTGGGCTGGCCGATTCGGTGAGCCATCTCGATGATGGTCCGAACGGAACGGGCATCGTGTTCGACCATGCGCTTCCCGACGCCCTGGAGTGGGCGATCGGTCGGGCGATGACGCTGTATCGCGACAAGGCGACGCTGAACAAAGTTCGCCAGCGGGGGATGTCCCAGGATTTCAGTTGGAAACGCTCCGCCAAAGAGTACCTTAGAGTCTACGGCTCCATGGTGGGCGGGGATGTTCACCGGCCTTGATCACGGCCAACCCTTGCGCGGGCGGTCTTTCAGGCTCTGCCCCAAGATATGGACGCGTCCATGTCTAACTCTTTGATTTCGTGGTCTTATCCCATCGAGCGCGGGGGCTTGCGGTTTATGTGTCGCGTCCCCGTTTCTCCCTGTCTTTACCTCCACCAACAACGAGGATCCTCATCATGGATACGGTGATCCGCACCGATTTCGAGCTCGACGAGGGGATCGACTTCACCGACGTCGAGCAGATCAAGCACGGGCTTGTCACGTCGATGGTCCGTGGGGTCGGCTTCGATCCGGCTTCGGCGACCGAGCACGATTGGTTTCTCGCCCTGGCCAGCCTGTTGCGCGGCCATCTCAGCGAAAAGGGCATGATGACGTCGCGCGCCCAATACGGCAGCGATACCAAGCGCGTCTATTATCTGTCGCTGGAGTTTCTGACCGGACGGCGGCTGGTCAAGCATCTGCTCGATCTTGGCATCGAGTCGGCGGTGCGCGCCGCCTTGCGCGAACTGGGCCAGGATCTGGACCGGGTGGCCGAGCAGGAAAGCGACGCGGCCTTGGGCAATGGCGGCCTTGGCCGGCTGGCCGCCTGCTTCCTTGATTCCATGGCCACCCATGGCTATCCCGGCTATGGCTACGGCATCCGCTATGAATTCGGCATGTTCTCGCAGACCATCGAAAACGGTCAGCAGGTCGAACATCCCGAAAGCTGGCTGCGCAACGGCAATCCCTGGGAAATCGTTCGCCACAACGTCAGCTATCCGGTGCGCTTTGGCGGCCACATCGTCTGCTTCCGCGACGAAGGCGGCGAGGAGCGCTGCCGCTGGGTCGACGCCAACGAGGTGATCGCCGAGGCCTATGACCTTAAGGAAACCGGCTACGGCGGCGCTTACGGCTGTAATCTGCGCCTGTGGTCGGCCCGCGCCACCCAGGATTTCGACCTGAGCTATTTCAACGAAGGCAACTATATCGAGGCGGTCAAGGACAAGACCACCAGCGAGAACCTGTCCAAGGTGTTGTATCCTATGGACACGACGCTGATGGGGCAGGAACTGCGGCTGAAGCAGGAATATTTCTTCGTTTCCGCCTCGCTGCAAGACATCCTCGCCCGCTTCTTCAAGGTCCATAAGGACCCCAAGCAGATCCCGGCGAAGATCGTCATCCAGCTCAACGACACCCATCCGGCCCTGGCGGTGCCCGAGATGATGCGGCTGTTGATGGATAATCACGCCTTGTCATGGGATGCCGCCTGGGACATCACCCGCGACACCTTCGCCTATACCAATCACACCTTGCTGCCCGAGGCCCTGGAAACTTGGCCGGTGGCGATGCTCGAAGCGATTTTGCCCCGCCATCTCGAGATCATCTACAAGATCAACTACGGCTTCCTTCAGCAGGTCCGCCGCGCCTTCCCCGGCGATGTCGCCATGCTGCGCCGCATGTCGCTGATCGACGAGGATACCCACCGGGTGCGCATGGCCCATCTGGCGGTGGTTGGCAGCCGGCGGGTCAATGGCGTGGCGGCCCTTCACACCAAACTGCTGCGCGAGCGGGTCTTCCCCGATTTCGATGCCTTCTTCCCCGAGAAATTCGTCAATGTCACCAACGGCATCACCCAGCGCCGCTGGCTTTTGCAGTCAAATCCGCCGCTTGCCGCCCTGGTGAGCGAGACGATCGGCGAAGGCTGGTTGACCGATCTCGACCGCCTGCGCGATCTGGAGAAGTTGGCCGACGATCCGGCCTTCCAGGACCGCTTCCTGACGATCAAGGCCGGCGCGAAGGCCCGGGCGGCGGCTTTGATCGCCGAGCGCTGCGGCGTCGTCGTCTCCACCGCCTCGCTGTTTGATATCCAGATCAAGCGCATTCACGAATACAAGCGCCAGCTGCTCAACATCATGCAGGTGATCGCCCGCTATAACGCCATCCGCCGCGATCCCAAGGCGGTCATGACGCCGCGCACGGTGATCTTCGGCGGCAAGGCGGCGCCCGGGTATTACGTCGCCAAGAAGATCATCCGCCTGATCAACGATGTCGCCGAGACCATCAACCACGATCCGGCGGTGCGCGATCTGTTGAAGGTGGTCTTCGTTCCCAATTACAACGTCTCGACCGCCGAGATCCTGATCCCGTCTTGCGATCTGTCCGAACAGATCTCGACCGCCGGCACCGAGGCTTCGGGAACGGGCAACATGAAATTCGCCCTCAACGGCGCTTTGACCATCGGCACCCTGGACGGCGCCAATATCGAAATCCGCGAAGAGGTCGGCGACGACAATATCTTCATCTTCGGCCACACCGCCCAGGAGGTTTCGCAGATCAAGGCGCAGGGCTACGATCCGTGGAGCTGGTATGCGGCCGATGACGAGATGCGCACGGTGATCGATATGATCCGCGACGGCTTCTTCTCGACCGAGGAACCCGACCGCTATCGGCCGATCGCCGATGCCCTGCTGGGGTCCGATACCTATCTGGTGCTGGCCGATTTCCGTTCGTATATGGATGCGCAAAAGGCGGTGGACGGGCTTTACACCAACCAACGCGTCTGGGCGCGTCAGGCCATCCTCAACATCGCCCGGGTTGGCAAGTTCTCGTCCGACCGGGCGATCCATACCTATGCCAAGGATATTTGGGGCGTGCGGCCGATGGACGCCCTCTCCTGATCCTTTAGGCTAAGACTGTGCGAAAAGGGGCGATCCGGCTTTGGGTCGCCCCTCCTTCATTGTTCGGGTAATCCTTCATGCGGTCTGGTTTCATCGCGACGTTTCAACGGTTTTCCGCCTGGTTGGTCGCTGGGGCCATCGTTCTTGGCGCCCTGGCCGGGCTGATCTATCTGATCGCCGATGCCCTGTTCACCCACAATGCGGATTTCCGCCGCTGGTACAACGTGCTGCGCGCCCAGCCTTATCGCTATGAAGGCATTCAGCCGGTCTATCTGGAAACCGATCCGGCCAGCCTGATCGCCTTGCCCGACGCCGAGGCGGTGGCGGCCAAGCGCCGGGCGATCACCAAGGCGGTGTTCGGTCGGCCCGATCTGCCGCGCGAGGCCCGACCCGATGCCATCGAGCGCGCCATCGATCCCCGGGGCGTCGCCGCCCTCGCGCCCTATGGCGATCCGGCCGTGGTCGCCACGGTCGACCGCTTCAGCGTGGTCGTCGACGAGGCCTTCACCGCCAAGGCCTATCTGCTTCACCCGCTCCGCCCCAACGGCCGGCTGTTCGCCTATCAGCAAGGCTATGCGGGGACCATCGACAAGGCGGCGGGATTGCTGCGACCGCTGCTCGAGCGCGGCTATACGGTGCTGGCGCTCAATTACGTCGGCTATGGCGAGAGCGCCGTGCACCGGCGCCTCTATCCCGGCCATGGGGTCTTCGTGCCCGGGCGCGAACACTTCCTGTTCGATCCCTTGCCGCTGCGCCGCTACCTCCTGCCGATGGTCGCCGGCCTCAATCAGGCGATGGAGGATTTGGGGGTCGGGCAGGCCGATCTGGGCGGCATCTCGGCCGGGGGCTGGGTCACCGTGGTGACGGCGGCGATGGACGAGCGCATCCGCCGCAGCTATCCGATGGCCGGCGCCTATCCGCTGTATCTTCAGCAGCTCGACCATCATCCGCCGACCGAAGAACAGTATTATCCGCCCCTGGTCCAGGCGGCCGATTATCTGGAACTGTTCGTGCTGGGCGCGGTGGGGCAGGGCCGGGGACAGGTGCAGTTCTTCGGTCAATACGACCGCTGCTGCCAGAACAACCGGCTGTCCGAGCTTTACGCCCCGGCGGTCCGGGCGGCGGTGGACAGGTTGGGTGGTTTTTTTTACACCCATATCAATGATGAAAGCCCCGACCATCGGATCAACGAGGATTATATCGCCTTGATCCTTGGCGATCTCGACGCTCTTGATAAATAGAAAGAGCCCCGTCCAACCCCCCTGTGTTTTCTGGAGATTCCGGCCATGACAGAGTCTTCCGACCGCGCTCCCCGACTGACGGGCGGGTGTCAATGCGGCAAGGTCCGTTACGCCCTGTTCGCCGATCCCCAAGGGGTTCACCTGTGCCATTGCCGGATGTGCCAGCGCGCCGTCGGCGGTCCCTTCGCCGCCCTGGCCCCCGTGCGGGTCGATGAGTTCGCCTGGACCAGCGGGCGGCCGGCCTTCTATCCCAGTTCCAATCTGGCCGAACGCGGCTTTTGCCGCGATTGCGGCACGCCGCTCAGCTTCCGCTATCTGACCGGGGACTGGATTGATGTGACCCTGGGAAGCCTTGATACCCCCGATCGGGTGGCGCCCGTGGAAAATTTCGGCGTCGAAAGCCGCCTGTCGTGGCTTGACCGGGTGGTCGATCTGCCCGGCCATGAGACCGGCGATTATCCCGGCGGACCCGAAACCCTGGCCGGTCTCGCCTCCAATCAGGCGGTGCCGCGCCCCTCCGACGACGAGTAGGGCTGCGAGCGGACCCCGATCCCCGGTGTTCCGCTCGCGGCTTCCGACCCCTTTCAAACAGGATTTTTCATGCCCCGTCCCCTTCCCGAAGCCCGTCTCGTGCGCGAGACCATTCTTGATCTGTGCCGCGCCAAGGGCGGTGGAAAAACCCTGTGCCCGACCGATATCGCCAAGGCCCTGGTCCGCGAGGGCGAGGATTGGCACCCCTATCTCGCCCCGGTCCGCCGCGAGGCCTTCGCCTTGGCCAAGGCCGGCGAGATCGGCGTGTTCCGCAAGGGCAAGCCGATCGACCCCGGCGCCGCCCATGGGGTGATCCGCCTGGGGCTGCCCGTCGCCGCCCCGGCCGAGGCTGCGGAGGGCGGGGAAGCGCCGTGATCGCGACCCCAGGCTCCCGTCGGGGTTGTTAAAAGGCCTCGCCGGACAAGAACTTTGCGCTACCATGGGGGCTCCATCAACGGAGGACCCCATGGCCGATCCCGCGACTTCCCTTGCCAGTCCGCTTGATACGCGTCGTCACGGCGGCGTGCTGGTTTTGACGATGAACGATCCGGCCACCCGCAACGCCCTCAGTCCGACGGTGTTCGCCGCCGGCACCCGCGCCCTGGCCGAAGCGGCGGACGATGACGGCATCGGCGCCGTGGTGCTGACGGGGGCGAATGGGGCGTTTTGTTCGGGGGGCGATCTGCGGCTGCTGGCCGGGGCGCCCAGCGACATCACCGCCTTGCTCGACTCGTTTCACGGCTTCGTCCGCGCCATCCGCGCCTTGCCGCTGCCGGTGATCGCCGCCGTCGAGGGATCGGCGGCCGGCGCTGGGTTTTCGCTGGCTTTGGGCTGCGACCTGCTGGTCGCCTCACGCGAGGCCAGCTTCCTGATGGCCTATATCAAGGTCGGTCTCACCCCCGATGGCGGGGCGACGGCTTTCCTCGCCCGCGCCCTGCCGCGCGCCCTTCAAACCGAGATCGTCCTGACCGGCGCGCCGGTTTCGGCCGAGCGCCTGCATGGCTTGGGCGTGGTCAACCGCCTTGTCGAGCCCGGAACGGCCTGTGAGGCCGCCTTGGCCTGGGCCGCGGCCTTCGCCGCCGGCCCGCGCGCCGCCCTCGGCCGAGCCAAGCGTTTGGTCGAGGCGGCCGGCTCCAATGACTTGGAAGGTCAGCTTGATCTGGAGGCCGCGCTGTTTAGCCAAGCGATCGCCCATGGCGAAGCCCGCGAGGGGATGACCGCCTTTTTGCACAAGCGCAGCCCCGATTTCGCCGCCGCGCGCGGCCGGATGGGTCAAAAGATTTAAAAATTTCTCAATGACAGGGGTGGACGCAGCTTTGTACCATCCCGCCTTCGGAAAACAGACCAAAAACCACCGAAGGGACAGTCCATGAGAAAGCTATTCACCCTGGTGGCGGCGGCGCTGGCCTTCGCCGGCCTGTCGTCGTCGCCCGACGCCTCGGCGGCCGAGTACAAGGCCGAATACAAGCTGTCCACCGTTCTTGGCAAACCGTTCCCCTGGGGGATCGGTGGCGAACGCTGGGCCGAACTGGTCAAGGAGAAGACCGAGGGCCGGATCGTCATGAAGATGTATCCGGGATCGTCCTTGCTGAACGGCGATCAGACCAAGGAATTCACCGCCCTGCGCCAGGGGGTGATCGATATGGCGGTGGGATCGACGATCAACTGGTCGCCCCAGGTCAAGGAACTCAACCTCTTCTCCATGCCCTTCCTGCTGCCCGATCACGCCGGCCTTGACGCCCTGACCAAGGGCGGCGTCGGCCAGCGGTTGTTCGATCTTTTGGCGACCAAGGACGTGGTGCCGCTGGCCTGGGGCGAGAACGGCTTTCGCGAGCTTTCCAATTCCCGCCATGCCATTCGCACCCCGGCCGATATGAAGGGGCTGAAGATCCGCGTCGTCGGCTCGCCGCTTTTTCTCGATACCTTCAGCGCGCTCGGCGCTAATCCCACCCAGATGAGCTGGGCCGATGCCCAGCCTTCGCTGTCGACGGGGGCGGTGGACGGCCAGGAAAACCCGCTGTCGGTTTTCATGACCGCCAAACTGCCGACCTTGGGCCAGAAGCACCTGACCCTGTGGGGCTATGTCGCCGATCCGCTGATCTTCGTCGTCAACAAGGAGGTTTGGGAGTCGTGGAGCGAGGAGGATCGCGCCGCCGTGCGCGCCGCCGCCCTTCAAGCCGCGGGCGAAGAGGTGGCCCTGGCTCGCAAGGGCATCACCGCCGAGGATGACGCCCTGCTCAAGGACATCACCGCCCAAGGGGTGAGCATCACCGCACTTTCTGCGGCCGAAAAGGCCGCCTTCCGCGATGCGACCCGCGCCGTTTATGACAAATGGAGCAAGCAGATCGGCGCCGATCTGGTGAAAGAGGCCGAAACGGCCATCGCCGCCGGTCGTTGACCCTTCCGGGGGCGCCAGGCGCGCTAGGCGCCCCCCTGTCCTTGCCAGCAAGAAGACCGCCATGTCCTCCCCCTCGACCGAATCCGCCGCCAAAGATGAGGCCTTGAGCGTTCCGATCTCTGTGGAACGCGTGCTGGCCGCCCTGGCGATGGCGGCGATCTGCCTTATCACCTTCGCCAATGTCGTCGTGCGCTATTTCACCGATGTCTCGCTGGCCTTCACCGAGGAATTTTCGATTTTCCTGATGGTGGTGATGACCCTGCTTGGCTCCTCGGCGGCGATCGCCCTGGACCGCCACATCCGCATCACCGTTCTCGTCGATCGTCTGCCCGCGCCGCTGCGGCGGGTGACGGAAACGCTGGTGTGGCTGGCGACCCTGGCGATGCTGGGGGTGCTGGTCTGGTACGGGGGGCGCCTCACCTATGATCAATGGCGCTTCGAGGAAACCTCGCCGGCGCTCGGCTATCCCCAATGGCTTTATACGCTGTGGTTGCCGCTGCTGAGCGCGGTGATGGGGCTGCGGGTTCTTGGTCGGTTGAGCCGTTTGGCCCGGGGGACGCGATAATGGCTACCCTGTCGCTGTTTGCCGTGTTCCTGGGCTTGACGCTTCTTGGCGCGCCGCTGGCCGTCGCCCTGGGCCTTGCCGGATCGGTGGCGATCCTCGAGGCCCAGCTTGGCATTCTTTCAGTGCCGACCACGGTGTATGCGGGCATCGCCAAATATCCGCTGCTGGCGATCCCGGTGTTCATTCTGGCCGGCCTGATCTTCGAGCGCGTCGGGGTGGCCCGCCAGTTGGTCTCCTTCGCCTCGTCGATCGTTGGGGCGCGCAACGGCGGCTTGGCCATCGTCGCCGTTCTGGTCTGCATGGTCATGGGCGGCATTTCGGGATCGGGTCCGGCCGATGCGGCGGCGGTCGCCACGGTGATGATCCCCAGCCTTCACAAGGCCGGCTATCCCAAGGCCTTTTCGGCCAGCGTCATCGCCGCCGGGGCGGCGACGGCCATTCTGATCCCGCCCTCGGTCGCCTTCATCATTTATAGCGTTCTCGTCCCCCAGGCCTCGGTTCCGGCGCTGTTCGCCGGCGGCTTGATCCCCGGCCTGCTCGCCGGGCTGTCGTTGCTGGCACCGATCGTTTATCTGTCGCGCCGTCATGGCTTCGGCATGGCCGACAGCGGCCCGCGACCGGGCTTCTGGGTCAGCCTCAAGGGGGCGATCTGGGGGCTGCTCGCTCCGGTGATCATCCTGGGCGGCCTGCGGCTCGGTCTCTTCACCCCGACCGAAGCGGCGGTGGTCGCCGTTTTCTATGGGCTGTTCGTCGGCGTCTTCATCCTGCGCACGCTGTCGGGACGGATGCTTATCGACATGCTGGCCGATGCCGCCGAGATGTCGGGGGTGGTGCTGCTGATCATCGCCCTGGCCAGCGTTTTCGCCTGGGCCGGCAGTACCTTGGGCGCTTTTGACGCCGTGGCCGGAGCGGCGCTGCAGGCGACGGACAACGAAGTCGTTGTCTTGTTGATGCTCAACCTTTTGCTGCTCGGCCTGGGAATGGTGCTGGACGCGGTTTCGATCTTCCTGATCTTGCTGCCGCTGCTCGTTCCCTTCATGGAAGCCTTCCACTGGGATCCGGTCTGGTTCGGGGTGATGGTGACGATGAACCTCGCCGTCGGCCAGTTCACGCCGCCGATGGCGGTCAATCTGATGGTGACCACCCGCATCGCCGGGGTCCGCATGGAGGCGGCGACCGGCTGGACGCTGTGGTTCGTGGGCGCCATGATCGTGGCGCTGATGGTCGTAACCTTCGTGCCCGAACTCACCCTGTGGCTGCCGCGGGCTTTGGGCTATCTGTGAGTCCGCGCCCGAGGGCGGCCCTTGTCGGTCCCCCTCGGACGAAGGCCTTGGTTTTAATGGCCGAGGAACACCGGCAGGGTCATCTGGCGCAGGATGTCGCGGGTGACGCTGCCGCGCAGCATGCGGGGCAGGCCCAGCTTGCCGTAAGCGCCCATGACCAGAAGCTGGGCGGCGCTGTCGGCGGCCTGGGAAAGCAGGAAATCGGCCACCCCGATCTGGTTCAGCACCGGGGTTTCGACGACGACCCGGCGCAGGCCGTGTTCCTCCAGCCGGCGGGCAAGCTCGCGCCAGCGCCAGCTATCCCCCTCGGTCGGTTCGGGGGAATGGCGGATAACGATGACCCGCGCCTCGGCCCCGTCGAGGAAGGGCAGGGCGTCGCCGACGGCGCGGCTGGATTCCCGGCTGTCGTTATAGGCGATCACCACCCGCTCGAACGTATACTCGAAGGTTCCGGCATAGGGGATGAGCAAGATCGGCCGCCCGCAGTTCAACACCACCTGCTCGGCCAGATCGTTGGGCAGGCGTTCGGGGATGGCGCGGGGATCGACCTGACCCAGCACCGTCAGATCGGCGAATTGGGCGTTGGCGGTGATTTCGCTGACGATGAAGCCCGGGTTCAGGGAATGGATGGTGTGCCATTCGGCCGAAACGTCGGGATAATTTGCCATCAGGCTTTCAAAGCGGTCGCGCTGGGGCTGGGCGTCGCGGTCGATGCCCTCCTTGTCGCCATGAATGGAGTAACTGGGCAGGGCGCTTGCCGTTTGGCCGAACAGGCCGAGCACCCGTCCGCCCCCCCTGGTCGACACGATGCGCGCCGCGGCTTCGGCGCGGCGCGGCCAAGCTTCTCCGCCATCCACATGCACGACGATCTTCATGCCCGTCTCCTCCGATCCCTATCCCGCTCCCCGACCCCGGTTCCTGGCTTCGAGCCGATTTTACCCGAGGGAGAGACTGGTCAGCGTGGCGCAAGCGTGACGCAAGCGCAAGTCCTTGACGGGGCGAGGCGATGGCGGACGGCTTTGCACGACAAGGTTTTAGACGGGGCGCTCCTGGCGGGAAGGCGAAGGCCAGGTATTTGATTCGCGACATTTTTTTCCAAAAACCCGCACAAAGCGAGCCCCCCTTTCGAAAATATGCTTTAAAATACGTTAAGCGATGGGATTCCCCGTGAATCATGGAAATCGGGGAACAAATCGCGAGGCGGGGACGAACCCGGTCAGATCTGCGTGGCGTTTTCAGGCGGGGACGGGGATGTGTCCGTGCGGACTGGGGGCGGCCATGGACACAGTGCATTCCACCTGCGACCAGGAACCTATCCACGTCCCCGGGCTGGTGCAGCCGCACGGGTTTCTTGTCGTGCTCGATTCGAAAAGCGGCCGCATCGCCCAGGTTACGCCGGGCATCGAAGCGGTGGCCGGCGTGGTCGCCCAGCGCCTTATCGGCGAGCCGTTGGAACGGGTGCTTGATCCCCGGTCGGCCCAACGCTGTCGCCACCGTATCGCCCGCCCGGAATATCCCCATCTGATTGATCCCTTCCCGGTCAGGGCCCCGGGCGGACAGTCGTTCTCCGCCGTCGCCCATGCCACCGATCAGGCGGACTTGGTCGAATTGTGGTCCGATGATCAGGAGACCACCGTTGAAGGGGTCTTCGGCCGGCTGCCTTTCGCCATCGGTCACGCCTCGCGGGCGGCGAGCATCGAGGATCTATGCGGGCGCGCCGCCGCGACGGTGGCCGATCTCACCGGATACGAGCGGGTGATGGTCTATCGCTTCGCCGAGAACTGGGAAGGCGAAGTGATCGCCGAAACCCTGAACGGCCCGGTGGAAAGCTATAAGGGCCAGCGCTTTCCCGCCAGCGACATCCCGGCCCAGGCCCGCGCCCTTTACAGCCGCAACCTTCTGCGCTCCATTCCCGATGTTCACTATCGCCCGCTGCCCCTGGTCGGTCGGTCGCCCGATGGCCGCGAGCTTGATATGACGTTTTGTAATTTGCGCAGCGTCAGCCCGGTTCATTTGGAATATCTGCGCAATATGGGCGTGGCCGCCAGTTTCTCGGTGTCCCTGGTGGTGGATGGCCGGCTTTGGGGGCTTGTCGCCTGCCATGACCGGGTGCCGCGACGCCTGTCGTTGGCGACGATGGGCGCCTGTCAGGTTTATGCCGAAACCATCGCCCAGCAGGTTCTGCGCCTGGATAATACCCGGCGTAGCCGCCATCGTTCGCGGACGGGCGATCTGATCGATGACATTTCGGTTTTGCTGGGCAGCGGCCGCAGCTTGGCCGAGGCTTTGGACTACACCCTGGACGATACCCTGGCGCTGTTTGGCGCCAGTCGGGCGGTGATCAGCCTCGACGGGCGGCAATGGACCGCCGAGGGACCGCTGGAAGGGGCGCCGATCCAGGTGCCGCCCCATCAGCGCCTGTTGCTGAGCGAGCGTCTGGGCGGGCGCCTCCGTCTTCCCGCCGAACTGGCCGGGTCTTTCGTCGGCGGCGTTCTTCTGCCGCTGTCCGACCAGCCCGACCGCGATTTCCTGTTGCTTGGTCGCCCGGAAACCCTGCGCAGCATCGAATGGGCCGGCCGGCCGGAAAAGCAGCCCGAGATCACCCCCGAGGGGGGCTTGAAGATCCATCCGCGCACCTCGTTCTCGTTATGGCGCGAAGAGGTCCGGGGGCGGAGCGTCGCCTTCGATCCCCTGGATCGGGAAACCGCCGAAACGCTCAGTCTGTTCCTGGCCGAGCGGTTGGCCAAGCAACGTCGCCAGCAGGCGGTGGTAGCGCTGGAGGAAACCCGCCAGCGCCTGCGCGATCTGGCCGAATGCTCGTCGGATTGGCTTTGGGAAACCACCGGTGACGGCACCTTGGCGCTGGTCTCCGATCGCATCAATGGCCTGGGCGATCTGCGGCCCGAGGAATTGGTGGGCCGCAAGCTCGTCGATCTTGTCGGCGGGGGGGATAGTGGCGGCGCGCCGGGGGTGGATGCCGATGAGATCGCCAGCGCCTTTGACGAGGGGCGGGCCTTTCACGGGCTGACGGTGTCCCTGGCCTTGCTTGGACGTGGCCAGTGGTGGGTTCGGCTGTCGGGCGTGCCGCAATATGACGGCCGGGGCCAGCTTTTGGGCTTTCGCGGCACCGGAACGGATGTCACGCCGTTCAAGCGCCTGCAGGAGGAGCGCGTCCGCACCCAAAGGCTGGAGGCCCTGGGGCGGTTGGCCGGCGGCATCGCCCATGAGATCGGCAATGTTTTGCAGCCGGTGCTGACCATGGCCCATTACGCGTCGAAACGCCTGGACGACCGGGACTTTCTGGAAGCGGCGCTGGCCGATATATGCGAAGGTGGGGCGCGGGCGAAGGATATCGTGCGCTCGGTTCTGACCTTCGCCCGTCAAACGCCCGCCGAACGGCGGCCTCTGGTTCTCGCCCCGGCTTTGGCCCGATCGGTGGCCTTCGCCGCCAAGGGCCATCCCGGGCTGGAGATCATCACCGATATCCCCGATACGGCGGGCGAGATCGCCGCCAATAGCACCGAGCTGTCACAGATCGTGCTTAATCTGGTCGGCAATGCCGCCGACGCCATGGGCGGGCGGGGCCGGGTGTTCGTGTCTTTGGCCGAAGCCCCGGATCTGGGGCGAATGGTGATCACCATCCGCGACGAGGGGCCGGGGATGACGTTGCAAACCCAGGCCCGGGTGTTCGAACCATTTTTTACGACCAAGCCGGAAGGCAGTGGCACCGGAATGGGATTGGCGGTGGTCCATGGTCTGGTCGAGGCCTGGGGGGGTACGATCGGGCTTGAAAGCGCTCCGGGATCGGGTACAAAATTCGTAATATCCTTCCCCATTAACAATCCCTGAAAGCGGAAGAGGAATCATGCCGAACGGGAAGACAGTCCTGATTGTCGACGATGATACGAATGTCAGGAAAGCCATCCGTCTGGGGGTGGAGGAATTGGGTTGGGCCGTCGTGGAAGCTTGCGACGGAGAAGAAGGTCTGCGCCTTCTCGGCGAGAGGATGTTCGATCTGGTTGTTTCGGATGTGTGGATGCCCAAGGTCGACGGCATCAGTTTCCTGAAGCACGCCATGGAAATCCGCCCGGGGCTGAAGGTTCTGTCGGTCTCGGGCGGCGGGACCGCCCCGGCGGCGCTGAGCCTGAAGATGACCGAGATGTATGGCGCCTCGGACATCTTGTTCAAGCCCTTCACCCCCAACGAACTGCTCGGCAAGTTAAGCGCCCTGATGGCCGACGAGCCCGCCCTTGATTAACCGGGCGGTCGCGCCCCGGGGCCTTTGATCGGGGACGGCCGATAAGAACGGGCGGCGAGCGGAAAAACCGGAATTGGCTTTTCCACTCGCCGCTCTAACATCTTGAGAACCAAGAAAATCGTCGCAAATCATCGCCGCAGTCTGCTGCAGACCGCGCGGGATTTGCTTTGTCGGCACGTTGGCCGTTAAGGGATGGCGGAGGAGGGGGCGGTGGCCTAGCGCCAGCCTATTCGGAGGGCTCTATCGCCATGTCGTCGCCATCGCCTTCTTTGAAAAGATGGCGGATGAGGATTTCCAGGGATTCGGCGAAATCGGCGACCTTGGAGGCCGGCAAGCCTTCGATGCCGCGGATCAGGTATTTGATCGGGTCCTGGGACAGCAGGACGCGGCCGGCATCGGTGACTTCCAGAATATGGGAGCTTTTCTTCTCGGGGCTGGGGCGCCGAACCAGATACCCCTTGCGCACCAGGGCCGAGATCGATTGCGAGGCGGTGCCCCGGCTTGACCCGTAGAAATCGGCAAATCGCATCACGGTGCAGACGGAGGGATTGGCCTGCCCGAAATAGCGCAGGGCCATCCATTGGGCGGGGTTCAGCCCCCCCGTGAAGCCGTGGCTGTGCGACAATCTGCCGATCTGAGTGAGCAGTTCTGCCACTGCCTTAGAGGAATTCGTCCGCTTCATTGCCTTCACCTGCGCGGCTTCATGCGAACTACCAAGGACGCTTCCGGCGCATTTCGAGTCCGATTGAAAGTACAAGCTTTGGTCCCCCCCCGCAAGTCCGCTGGTGGCAATTGGGTTGAAACAGCGGTTCCACAGGGGGGATGGCACAAAAAACGCCGGGATCGGTACCCCCCGGAGGGATGGGGGTGTGATATCCCCGCCTGGGAGGTACGGCAACCGGGTTTGGCCTCGAAACCAGGGCCTTTTCAGTCCAATCCCCTCCCTGAAACCCTGAAGCCTGTATAGGCTGTACCAAAAAGGTTGCAGGGGTTGCGGAAAATGGGTAAGGATAGCGGGCTTGCCGAGCAAGACCTTTCCCTGGGGGAAGGTCGTGCGCAGGATGCGCGTTGGCGGTTGCTTCAAAGCGATTTGAAAGCGGTTCTAGTCTCGTTCGGCGGTTCGTTCCGGTTGTTGCCAGCCGGCCCCACTCGGACTCGGGTGTGGCTTTTTTCCAGGCTGGAAGGCCGATAACAGGCGAACTGATCATGGGTCAGCGGCGGGGAACGCGGCGGAAGGCCCTCTGCCCGAGAGAGACGGCAGGTGGGTTGGGAAGCAGAGAAGGGAAAGCGCACCATGCGCGTTATGATTGTAGACGATCACGAATTGTTCCGTAACGGTTTAAGGTTTCAGCTTGCCGCCATCGATTCGACACTGGATGTCGTGGAAGCCGATACCTTCGAGGACTGCATCCGTTTGGCCACGGAAGATGGCCCGGTGAGCAAGGTGTTCCTTGACCTGATGATGCCCGACATGGATTGGCGCGAGGCGCTTTCGGCGCTGCGTCGCCTGCCCGATCCCCCCGATGTGGTGGTGTTGTCGGGTGCCGACGACGTGGCGATGATCCGTTCGGCCATCGACCATGGGGCTTGCGGATATATTCCCAAAAGTCTGAAGGGCGATGTTCTGGAAAGCGCCCTGCGGCTGATTCTCGCCGGGGGGTTCTATATCACTCCCGAGGTGTATCGCGGACCGCGGGTTTATGATGGCGCCGTGCGCATCATGGGTGTCGGCGGCGATGACGTTCCGCTGACCCCGCGTCAGAAGGAGGTTCTCGCCCATATCGACGCCGGCCTGTCCAATCGCCAGATCGCCCAGGCGATGACGCTGTCCGAAGCGACGGTGAAGATGCATATCGGCCGTTTGTTCAAGGCCTTGGGCGCCCAAAGCCGCACCGATGCCCTAGCCGTCGCCCGCCGCAAGGGTATGCTGTAGATCAAGCTGCGCTAAAGGAGCCTTTTAGCGCACAAGCTTTGCTCGACAGTCCCCTGTTCGGTCCGGGGCAACGAAAAAAACCGGCACTCCTCTTTCTCCGCTCGTCTCGCGTGGCGGATCAAGGTGAGTGCCGGTTTTTTCATGAAGAGGCCGCTAGCCGTCCTAACCTGGGGGCTTTCAATCAAAGCGCCTTAAAGGCTTCCCGTTTAACCCGGTTTGATCTCGCCGGGATCGCGGTGATAGGGTGGGGGCCCTTGCTTCCCCCCCTCCGCAGGACGGTCGATCGATGTCCCTTCCCGTATTCGTGCTCAATCTGCCCCGTGACGGCGCGCGGCGGGAGAGGATGACCGCCGAATTGGCCCGGGTCGGGCTGGACGGCCATTTCATCGATGGCGTTGACGCCGGAACGCTGTCCCAGGCCGATTGGGATCGCTATGACCGCTCGCGCTGCCGGGCGATCTATGGCGTCGATATGCTGGCCACCGAACTGGCCTGTTATCTCGCCCATGAACGGATCTTCCGCAAAATCGTTGATGAAAATATCGACGCGGCGCTGATCCTTGAAGACGATTGCCAGATCGCCAACGATCTTCCGTCGGTCCTCGACGCCCTGATGGCGACGCCGCCGGCGGCGCGCCTTTGGCAGGTGGTGCGTCTATCGACCATGCGCGAGGGCAAGATCTCGGCCCAGGCTAGGCGCTTGCGGCCGCTGCGCAGGCTGGGGGACGACCGGGGGCTTTACCGCGTTCATACCCATGTCCTTGGCCTGCAAGGCTATGTGATGACGGCGGCGGGCGCGCGGCGGATGCTCGACTACGGGCGGAAGATCTTCATGCCGATCGACCATACCCTGGATCGTTATTGGGAAAACCGCATCACGCCCTTCATCGTCCACCCCTGTCCGGTGGTCCATCACGACGAGGGACATTCGACGATCGGCGAGCGTGATCCGCGCCGACGCACCGCCCTTGGCCTGGGCGGGCGGTGGGTGCGGCGGGTCAACCGTTGGCGCGATGGCGTCGGCAAGCGTCTTTACAACGCCCTTCATCCCTGATTGGGGGCCTGATCGGGGGTCTGATCGGCGGTGGTTTCCCCCAGCCGGCGCCACAGTTGGCGGGCCGCCTCTTCGACCGCGTCGACCCTCAGCGACACCATGGCCGGCGGCATCGACCGCCAATCGCCACCGGGGGGATTGAGCGTCAGGAACGACTCGGGGGTGCGCACCACGGCGGTTCGCGGGCCCCAGGGGGCGTAAAGGCGATCATCGCTGGGGCCGAACAGCCCCAAGGTCGGGATTCCGGCGGCGGCGGCCATATGCATCAGCCCGGAGTCGTTGCCGATGAACAAGGCGCAGCGTTCCAGGGCGGCCTGGGTGTCCAACAACGGGCCGGCGCCGATCAGATCAAGGCGGCGGGCCGGTGGCAGGGCATCAAGAACCGGTTGGGCGGCCGTCCGCTCATCCGGACCGGCCACCACCGCCACCCGGGCGCCGGCCAGCGGCGCCTTGGCGGCGGTCAGCCGTTCGGCAAGCTCGATGAAACGCTCGGCCGGCCAAGTTTTGGCGTACCAATTGGCGATCGGCGCCAGGGCCAGAACCGGCGGTCCGGCGGGCACCAGCCGCAGGCCGGCGGCGCGGTTGGCCGGCCCCAGCCACAGGCGGGGGGCGGGGGGCGGCGACAGGGACAGCAGGCGGGCCAGTTGAACGACCTTGTGATCGCCGGTGTTGGCCGAACGCAGCCAATGGCGGCGATCGGCGCGAATCAGCCAACTGACCGCCGAGGCCCGCAGGTCGATCACCAGATCCCAGCGGCGACCGACCACTTCGCGCCACAGGGCCCGCCAATGGGCGGCGCGCGGTCCCTTGCGCAGCACGATCAGCTTTTCCAAACCGGGCACGGCTTCGAACAACCCGGCGGCGACCGGGCCGCAGGCGACGGTGACCCGCAGGCCGGGATGGGCGCGGATCGTCGCGTCGAGCAGACCGGTCGACAGCACGGCATCGCCGATGCGGGTGGCGGTGATGAACAGAAGTCTCATGGAGGCGCCCCTTCGATCAAACCGTGTCAAAGGGCGACCCTTTAACGCAAAACCTTGATCTGGATTCAGTAGGATATGGATGGCCTTGGCCCGCCCCCCGCCCGGGGGAACCGGCCGCCAGCCGCCAGCGAAACGGCAGGCGACAGCATAGGCCAAGACGCGGTCGCCGGGAAATGCCCTGGCGAGGATCCGCGACGCGGATTTGCCTTCCTTTCTGAAGGGTATAGGCCTTCTAGCGGCCTAACCCTCTCCCTAAGGATAGTTGTCAGCTTGGGGGGAGCGGTGCACAGTCTAAGGGCAGGGCATTGGAAAAAGCCGGATCCCGTTGGGGGGCGTGGCCGGCTTCCGGTCTTCCAACCCTTTAAGGGACCACGGATAATGGCGATAGGCGACGATCCGCATAGCATTCTGGTGGTCGATGACGATCCCGATATTCGGGCCATCGCCGCGCTCGCCCTGGTTGATTTGGGAGGCTTGCGGGCGGTCTTCGCCGCCAATGGCCCGGAGGCGCGGCGCGAAGCCCGGGCGCAGACCCCCGATCTGGTGCTGATGGACCTGCATCTGGCCGATGGCGAGGATGGTCGCGCCCTCTGGCGGGTTCTGGCCGGCGAGGAGGGCGCCGGCAAGGTGGTGTTCGTCACCGCGGCGCGCGGTGGCGAGGCCGGAGTGCTGATGGCCGAACCCGGTTGCCTTGGCTTGATCACCAAACCTTTCGATCCGCTGACCCTGGCGGACTCCCTGCGCCAGCTATGGATGGCCCGGTCATGAGCATGTTTGACTTGCAAGATCGGTTGCGCGGCGCCGTCAGCGCTTTCGTCGAGGGGGCGATCGTCAGCGCCGAGGCCATCGCCCCCCGGCTTGATCTGTTGCGGGCCAGCGGATGGGCCGATGAGGACGCGGCGGCCGATGTCTCGCATTTCGTTCACCGTCTGGCCGGCACCGCCGGCACCTTGGGATTTGGCGATCTCGGGCGGACCGCCGGCGCCCTGGAAACCCTGATCGCCGATATCGGCGAGGTGCGACTGGCCGAGGGAGCGGCGGCCGTCGCCCCCGATATCCTGGCCCAGGCCGACTTGCTGGCCGATATCATTCTCGCCGGGCTGAAGGGCGTCGCGGTCGGCGGCTCCGATCTGCTGGCGGCGGCGATGACGCCGGCGCCGGGTTTGGCCGGCTCGCCCGACCCGGCGGTGGTGGCGACCATCGGCGCCGGACCGGCGCTGCTCGACATGGTGCGCGCCACTGGCACCACCGCCATCGAAATCGCCTCGCCCGACGCCTTGGAAGCCCTGTCGGTCGTCTGCCCCGGCGGGGTGATCGTCAATCTGGAGGCGATGGACGGCGACGACGCGTGGCGCGGACCGCTTGATGGTCTGCGCGCCCAGGGCGTTCCGGTTCTGGCGGTCGGCGGAACGGGCGATTTTCCCTGGGGGCTGCGAGCCTGCCGCCTTGGCGTCGACGCCTATCTGCCCCTGGATGATCCGGGCGAAGTGCTTGACCGGCTGGCGCGGATGCGCCTCACCCGCCACGCCGAACCGCTGCGCGTGCTGGTGCTTGATGACGACGCGGTGTTGGCGGGGGTTTACGCGACGATCCTGGGGGCGGCCGGTCTGGAGGCCGAGGGGATGACCGATCCCGCCCAGATCCTGGAACGGCTGGAGGCTTTCGAGCCCGATGTGCTGGTGACCGATCTGCACATGCCCGGCTGTTCGGGCGCCGAGGTCGCCGCCCTGGTTCGCCACCGCGCCCAATACGCCACGATGCCGATTATCTTCCTGTCACGGGAACAAGATCTGGGGCTGCAGCTTGGGGCCCTGAGCCCGGGGGCGGATTTCTTCCTGCCCAAGCCGGTGCGGCCCGATTTCCTGGTTTCGGCGGTCCGCTCGCGGGCCCGGCGCGGGCGCGGATTGGCCGAGATGATGCGGCGCGACGGGTTGAGCCGGCTGTTCACCCATTCCACCATTCTTGACGGCCTGGAGCGCGAGGGGGCGCGGGCCGGCCGCACCGGGGCGCCGCTGTCCTTCGCCCTGCTCGATCTCGATCACTTCAAGGCGATCAACCAGACCCATGGCCACGCGACGGGCGATCAGGTGATCGTGACCCTGGCCCGGGTGATGCGGCGCGCCCTGCGTGGGTGCGACCTGCTGGGGCGCTGCGGCGGCGAGGAATTCGCCGTCATCCTGCCCGGAACCCCGGCCGAGCAAGCGGTCGGCGTCATTGAGGATCTGCGGGCCCTGTTTCGCGGCCAAACCCTGCGAGCCCCCACCGGCGAGGTTCGCGCCACCTTCAGCGCCGGCGTCGCCGGCACGCCGGCCGGGGCGCCCCCCCTATCGGCCACGGCGCTGTTCACCGCCGCCGACAAGGCCCTGGCCGAGGCCAAGGCGCGCGGCCGCGACCGCGTGGTGCTGGCGGAAAGCTAGGGGGAGAGGGCTGTTTGCCGCGGTGATCGTCAGGCCACCCATTCTTTTCGCAAGAGGGCGTACTGCATCGTGTTTTCGAAGACCGGCACGCCTTCGTCATCCGTCCTGAAGGATATGAACTCTTTGAACAGCCCCTCTTTCCTCATTCCCAGTCTTTCGCACAAGCGCCGCGAAGGGAGGTTGTCCTCCTCGACAAAGGCATAGAGGCGCCGGGCCTCTTTCACCGTGAACAGGTACTCAAAAAGAGCCCGCGCGGCTTCGGAGGCGAGGCCGGCGCCTTGGAAATCCGCATTAAAATTCCACCCGACGGAATAGGTGTCGGGAGGTTCTGCCATACAGAACATGTCCCCGATCAGCTTGTCGGGGGTGCGCAAACAGACGGCGATATGCTCATCGCTTGTGCTGCGCGTTTTCACTTCCGCTTCCGCCGCGCCAAGATCCTCCAGCTTGAGAGACAAAAAGCAGCTCACCCTGGGTTGGTGTAAATAGGCAAGCAGATCAGCGGCGTCTCCCTGTTTGAAGTTTCTCAGAATCAGTCGGTCGGTTTGGATGGGGTCCATTCGAATCCTCACGCGGGGTGTCTTGGGGAATAAAAGAAGTAAAAGAGTAAAAGGGGTCAAACCCGGCTAAAAGGTGGACGGCGCCGATCCCTTGAGAGATCGCGTGCAAGCCGCCCCTTGCCGGCCCAGGGCTGTGCGGGCCTCCGCCCCTCACATCGGCAGGCGGATGCGGGCGCGCAGGCCGCCGAAGGGGCTGTTTTCCAGGAAGATATCGCCGCCCATGGCGCGGACGACGTCGCGGGCGATGGTCAGCCCCAGGCCGGTGCCGCCGGTGCGCGGGTTGCGCGAGCTTTCGATGCGGAAGAAGGCGCGGAACACGTCTTCGCGCCGTTCGGGCGGGATGCCCGGGCCGTCGTCGTCGACCACCACCTCGACATGGCCGTCGCGCACGCCGACGCGCACGGCGATATGCTGGCCGAAACGGTGGGCGTTGCCGATGATATTGGCTAGGCAGCGTTCCATGGCATTGGGCTTGAGCGGAACGGTCAGCGGCTGTTCGGTGTGCAGATCGATGCGCGCGCCGTTGCGGCGCATGCGGCCGACCACCTCGTCGACCAGATCGGTGATGCAGGTCGCCACCGTCTCCTCGGTGCCTTCGCCGCGGGCGAAGGCCAGATAGCCCTCGACCATCCGTTCCATCTCGGCGATATCCTCGGTCAATTCGACCGTTCCCTCCTCGCCCTCCATCAGCGCGAGCTGCAGGCGCATGCGGGTTAGCGGCGTGCGCAGATCATGGCTGACGCCGGCCAGCATCTCGGTGCGCTGGGCGATCTGGCGGTTGATGCGGTCGCGCATGCGGGTGAAGGCGAGGGCGGCGCGGCGCACCTCAAGGGCGCCTTCGCTGCGGAAATTCGGCACGTCGCGGCCCTTGCCCAGGGCGTCGGCGGCGCTGGCCAGCCGGCCGATCGGCCGGACCTGATTGCGCATGAAAACGGTCGCCACGGCGAAGAGGATCACCGAAGACACCGTCATCCAGCCGATGAAGATATAGGTGGTGACGCTGAACAGCCGCTTGCGCGGCACCTCGACGGTCAGCAGGCCATCGGGCGCGGCGATGCGGATCTCCAGGGTTTTATCGTCGATCACATCGACCTGATAGGGCAGGTCGGTATGCTCGGCCAGCGAGGAATAAAGGGTGCGGGCGACGAAATCATCGTCCTGGGCCAGCGGCGAGGTGCCGGGCAGCGTCGCCTCCGGCTCGAAGCGCATGGCCAGTTGCTGGCGGCCATAGGCGAGGGCGAACATCCATTCCCGTTCCTCGGGATCGGGATAGGCCGCCATGAAATCAAGCACCATGCCGATTTCCGAGCCGACGGCGGCATTGAGCCGGCGGCTCATGGTGTCCCAATGGCGATCGAAAAAGATGGTGGCGGTGATCACCTGAAGCAGGATCAGCGGAATGACGATGATCAGCAGCGAGCGCCCGAGCAGGCTTTTGGGCAAGATCATCTTGATCGCCCGGGCGAAGGGCCGCAGCAGCGGATGGTCCAGGCGCAGGATGCGGCGGATCCGGCCCAGGACTGGCTGGGCGGGGTCAAGCCCCCAAAGACCGATCATGGCGGCGTCCTTGTTTTGCCGAGGCGCGAAAGGCGCCCTTCACCGCGAGGGGCGTGTCAGCCCGGACGAAGCATGTAGCCGCGTCCGCGCACCGTCTGCAAGTGGCGGGGCACGCGGGGGTCGGCTTCGATTTTCTTGCGCAGGCGGGTCACCTGCACATCGATGGCCCGGGGGTTGCCGGCCACCCCGGTCAGTTCAGCCAGATCCTCGCGGCTGATCGCCTCGCCGGCCCGGGCGGCGAGCGTGCTGAGCAGGGCGGTTTCGGCGGTGGTCAGTCGCACCACCTCGTCGCCGCGCAGCAGTTCCTGGCGGTGCGGATCGAAAACGCAGGCTCCCAGCGGCAAGGGGCCCTCGGGCGGGGCGGCGGGCGGCAGATCGGGGGCTTGGCGCAGGCGCCGCAGGATGCCATTGACCCGCAAGACCAATTCGCGCGGATCGAAGGGCTTGGCCAGATAATCATCGGCGCCGCTTTCGAGGCCGCTGACCCGGTCGTCGGGCTGGTCCATCGCCGTCAGGATGAGGATGGGAACGTCGGAGTCCTCGCGGATCGAGCGTGTCAGCTCCAGTCCGCTTTCGCCGGGCATCATCACATCGACCACCAGCAGATCGAAGCGCAGGGCGGCAAGCTGGCGCCGCGCCTCGGCCGCATCGGCGGCGGCGGTGACGATGAAGCCGCGTTCGGACAAAAAGCGTTTGAGCAGGGCGAGGATGCGGGTGTCGTCATCGACCACCAGGATATGGGGCGGTTCCTCGGTCACGGGGGCGACGGGGGCCACAGGCAGGGCGGGGTCGCTCATCGGCGTGCTCCGGCCCGGCTGACGCGCGGCGGCGAGGGCGGGGTCTCGCGCTTGGCGGCGGCGGCGAAGCGCTCGCGGGCCGGGCCATCGATCATGCCAAGCATGACCTTGCGGAACCCCTCGACCGCCTCGGCCCCGGCTTCGCGATAGGCGCGGGCGAAGCGCCGGCGCTGGGCCTCGGTCAGGCGGCGTTCCATGTCGATGCCCTTTTCGGTCAGTTCCAGAAGGCGTTGGCGACCGTCGCGTGGGCCGCGATGCTGAACGATCAGGCCTTCCTCGACCAGTTGCGACAGCACGCGCGACAGGCTTTGCTTGGTGATGCCGAGGATCCCCAGCAGGGCGCTGACGCCGATCTTCGGCTCGCGGCCGACGAAATAGATCACCCGGTGGTGGGCCCGCCCGAAATTGTGCTTGGCCAGCATGGCGTCGGCCTCGCTGGTGAAATCGCGGTAGGCGAAAAACAGCAGCTCGATGCCCTGGCGCAGTTCCTCCTCGCGCAGAAAAAGGGGGTTCACGCCCGATTTGACCTCGCTCATCCCTCGATCCCCGCCTTCGGTGTTGAGAGTGATTTTATAGGGCTTAGATCCTGCATGAAAAAATCTCGTGCGGCATTTGGGTCAGGTATGTTGACATAGTTGGCGGAAGGATGTTACGCAAGATCGGCTTTGTCGGACATAAAACTACCCATGCCCGCCAAGTTTTCTCCTTCGACGACCAAACCTCCTTTTTCGACGAAAGGTGTCGTGATGGCTCTCGTTCCGTTCGATGACCGTGACGGTTTCATCTGGTTCAACGGTCAAATGGTGCCCTGGCGCGAGGCCAAGGTTCATGTGCTGACGCATGGCCTGCATTATGCGAGCTGCGTGTTTGAAGGCGAGCGCGTCTATAACGGCAAGGTGTTCAAGCTGACCGAGCATTCGCGCCGACTGACCGAATCGGCGTCGATTCTGGGGTTTTCCCTGCCCTATTCGGTGGCCGAAATCGATGCGGCGACCCGCCGGGTGCTTGACGCCAACGGCATCGTCGACGGCTATGTCCGCCCGCTGGCCTGGCGTGGCAGCGAGATGATGGGGGTGGCGGCCCAGAAGAACCGCATCAATGTCGCCATCGCCGCCTGGCAGTGGCCCAGCTATTTTTCGCCCGAAGCCCGGCTGGCCGGCATCCGCCTGAAGATCTCGCCGTGGCGGCGTCCGGCCCCCGACACGGCGCCGACCCATTCCAAGGCCGCCGGTCTTTATATGATCTGCACCCTGTCCAAGCATCAGGCCGAGAACGATGGCTTCGACGACGCCCTGATGCTCGATTACCGGGGCCGCATCGCCGAGGCGACGGGAGCCAATGTCTTTCTGGTGATCGACGGCAAGCTGCATACGCCCATTCCCGACTGCTTCCTGAACGGCATCACCCGCCAGACCGTGATCGATCTGGCCCGACGCCGCGGCTATGACGTGAGCGAGCGGGCGATCATGCCCGAGGAACTGGCCGACGCCCAGGAAGTGTTCCTGACCGGGACCGCGGCCGAGGTGACGCCGGTCCGCCAGATCGGAGAATACACCTATACTCCGGGCGAAATCACCCACCGGTTGGTCGAGGATTACGATAAGGAAGTCGGGCGGACCCACGACAAGGCGGCCTCCGCCTCCGCTTCGGCGGCCTGACGGGCCCAGCCCCCGGCCGCGAGAAGAAGCGGCCGGGGGTTTGGCTTTTAAAACAGCTCGCTAAAGGGAATGAAGCGCACCCGGTCGCCGCGCGAGACGACGGTCACCCCTTGGCCGATATCGATCAGCCCGTCGGATTGGACGATCGAGCTGACGACATTGGACGATTGCACGGGGAAGGGGGCGACGACCATGGCGCCGCTGGAATCGCTGCGCAATTGTCCGCGCAGGAATTCGCGGCGGCCGGGTTTGCGGGTCAGCGAGAAATCGGCGATCACCGGGAAGCCGCGCGGCTGTAATTGCTCCCCCGTCACCCCGGCCAGACGCAACACCACCGGCCGGCCGACCAGACAGAAGGTGACGAAGGTCGAAACCGGATTGCCGGGCAGCCCGAGAAACGGCTTGCCAGCGACGGTGCCGAAGGCCAGCGGCTTGCCGGGCTTGAGTGCCAGGCGCCAGAAGGCCAGCGAGCCCAAAGCCGTCACCGCGTCCTTGACGTGATCCTCGCCGCCCACCGACACCCCGCCCGAGGTGACGACCAGATCGGCGGCGCGCGCCGCCTCGGCCAGGGCGCCTTGGATTAGCGCCGGGCGGTCGGGCAGGTTGCCGAGATCAAGGCACTCGGCGCCCAGGGTGCTCAGCAGCCCGAGCAGGGCGCGGCGATTGGAATTATAGATGCCGCCCGGCGGCAGCGGCTGGCCGGGTTCGACCACCTCGTCGCCGGTGGTGAAGACCGCGACCTTCAGGCGGGCGCGCACCGCCAGCTCGGCCACGCCGATCTGGGCGGCCATCGCCACATCGATCGGACCCAGGCGCCGACCGCTGGCCAGCACGGTTTGGCCGATGGCGACATCGGCGCCGGCCGGCCGCACGTTGGCGCCGCGCTTTTCGCCACTGGGCAGGGTGACGTAGCCGTCCTCCTCGTGGCAGACCTCCTGCATGATCACCGTGTCGACGCCCTCGGGGATCGGCGCGCCGGTGAAGATGCGCGCGGCCTCGCCCGGGCCCAGGGGGCGGTCGGCGGGATGGCCGGCGGGCACGCGCAAGGTGAGGGGCAGGCGGGTGGGAGCCTGCGGCGAGAGGTCGGCGAAGCGCACCCCATAGCCGTCCATGGCCGAATTATCGTCGGGGGGGATGACCAGGGCGCTGGTCAGATCCTCGGCCAGCACCCGGCCCAGCGCCCGGTCGAGCGGCAGGCGTTCGATCGCCGTCACCGCGCCAAGCAGGTCAAGCAGGCGATCGACGGCGTCATCAAGCGCCAACAGGCGATCGGCGGTGTCGAAGCAATCGGCCGAAAGCGGGGGAAGGGAAGAGGGTGGGGGAGAAGCGGGCATGGGGGATCCCTTGATGGGGCGGCCCTTGCGGGCAAGGGGCCGCTTAGCGGGGGGTATTATGGGCCTGGGACGGGGGCGCGTCGTGTTCGGGGCCCATGTGGCGCAGGCCGACGCGCAGGTAATCATAGCCGGTGATGATGGTCATGACGGCCGCCACCCACAGCAATCCCTCGCCGATCAGGGTGATCGGCAGCGGAATCAGCGGGGTATCGCCAACGATCAGCACCGGCAGGGCGATCAGCTGAACGGTGGTCTTCCATTTGGCCAGCTTGGTCACCGGCATGCCGACCCGGATCTCGGCCAGGAATTCGCGCAGGCCCGAGACCAGGATCTCGCGCATCAGGATGACGACGGCGGCCGGGTAGCTCCACGGGCTCATCCGGCCAAAGCCGACCAGCAGCATCAGCACCGCCGCGACCAGCAGCTTATCGGCGATCGGATCGAGGAAACGGCCAAGCCGCGAGACCTGATTGCTGCGCCGGGCCAGCCAGCCATCAAAGAAATCGGTGATGGCGGCGACGGCGAACAGGGCGCAATTGGCCCAGCGATAGCCCTCGCCATCGACATAAAACAGCACGACGACCAGGGGAATGATCAGAATGCGCAGCAGGGTCAGGATGTTGGGCAGAGTGAGCAAGGGCTGGTCCCCGCGGCGGTGTGATAGGGTGCGGGGGCAAGGCGCACCCCTTCGGATCATTGAGGGCGACTTTATCCCTCGCTGTGGAAGTGGTCATAGAGTTTTTTGGCCAGGGCGGCGCTGATCCCCTCCACCGCCTCCAGATCGGTCAATCCGGCCTGGGAAACCGCCTTGGCCGAGCCGAAATGGTGGAGAAGGGCTTTCTTGCGGCTGGCGCCGATGCCCGGAACGCTATCAAGGGGCGAGACTCCGATCGCTTTTGAACGCCGGGTGCGATGGCTGCCGATGGCGAAGCGGTGGGCCTCGTCGCGCAGGCGCTGGATGAAATACAAAACCGGATCGTTGTGGCGCAGCATGAAGGGTGGCCGCCCCGGAACGAAGAACCGCTCGCGTCCGGCATCGCGGTCGGGGCCCTTGGCGACGCCGACCAGCGGCACGTCCTCGACGCCGATCTCGGCCAGGGCCTCGCGGACGGCGTTGAGCTGGCCGAGGCCGCCGTCGATCAGCACCAGATCGGGCCACTGGCCACGGTCGCGGTCGGGGTCTTCCTTACGGGCGCGGGCGAAGCGCCGGATCATCACCTCGCGCATCATGGCGTAGTCGTCGCCCGGGGTGATATCGGGCGAGCGGATGTTGAATTTGCGATAGGCGGCCTTCATGAAGCCTTCCGGTCCGGCCACCACCATGCCGCCCACCGCGTGGGTTCCCGAGATATGGCTGTTGTCGTAGATCTCGACCCGCTGGAGCGGCCCGTCGAGACCGAAGGCCACGGCCGTCCCCTCCAGCAAGGTGCGCTGGGCCGAGCTTTCGGCCAGCCGTCGGCCCAAAGCTTCGCGGGCATTGGCCAACGCGTGGTCGATCAGCTTGCGCCGCGACCCGCGGCGCGGCACCACCAGACGCACCCGGTGGCCGGCGCGCAGGCAAAGCGCCTGTTCGACCAGATCGTGGTGGGGAATGTCGGTCAGCAGCAAGATCTCGCGCGGCGGCGGGAAGCCGGCGTAGAACTGGCCGAGGAAGGCTTCGAGCACCTCGGGCAGGCCCTCGTCGCCGGCATGGGCGGGAAAGAACGAGCGGTTGCCGTTGTTGCGGCCGCCACGGAAAAAGAAGACCTGGACGCAGGTCTGGCCGCCGGCCTGATGGCAGGCGATGACATCGGCCTCGCCCAGGGTCGGCAGATTGATATCCTGATGGGACTGGACATTGGTCAGCGCCTTGATGCGGTCGCGGAAGATCGCCGCCTGTTCGTAATCCAGGGCCTGGGCCGCCTCGTCCATGCGCTTGGCCAGATCGTGCTGGAGCGCCTTGCTTGAGCCGCTGAGGAAGGCGCGGGCCTCTTCGACCAGGGCCTTGTAATCCGCCTCCGCCACCCGATCGACGCAGGGCGCGGCGCAGCGCTTGATTTGGAACAGCAGGCAAGGCCGGCTGCGACTGGCAAAAACGTTATCGGCGCAGGTGCGCAGCAAAAAGGTTTTCTGCAAGGCGGTGAGCGTACTGGTGACGGCGCCGGCCGAGGCGAAGGGGCCGAAATATTCCCCCCCTTTGCGCAGGGTGCCGCGGAATTTGACGATGCGAGGAAAGGCGTGATCGGAGGTGATCTCGATATAAGGGAAGGATTTGTCGTCGCGCAAAAGGATGTTGTAGCGCGGCTTCAGCTTCTTGATCAGGTTGGATTCAAGAAGCAGCGCCTCGGCTTCGGTATGGGTGGTCAGCACCTCCATCGTCAGGGTGGCGGCGATCATCCGTTGGATGCGCACCGGCAGGCGATGGGGCTGGGTGTAGTTGATCACCCGGCGCTTCAGATTGCGCGCCTTGCCCACATAGAGAACATCGCCCTTGCCATCGATCATGCGATAGACGCCGGGGCTTGATGGCATCGTCCGCAAGGCGGCGCGGATCGCCTCGACCCCGCGTGGGGTGGCGGGGTCGGCGCCGGCGTCGGGCTGATCGGCGCCGTCGTCCCGGTCGGGCTCGTCGACGGGCAGGTCAGTCATTGGCCAAGGGCCCTTTCGGCCGTTTTCGCGGCACGATCCGAATCGGGAGGGTGCCTGTGTGGCCTGTCAAGGCGGAAGCTATCCACGATTTCTGTGGGCAACCCTGTGGAAAACTCCCGGCGGTCCGTCCCAAACCCGCAGAAACCCGGAGGTCTACAGGGGCTGCCTGTTTTTTAGGCAGACATTCTAACATACTGAATTTACTCAATAAGATTGTTTTCGTTTTGCGACAACCCGAGGGGGAAGGGAGGGAGAGGGGGGTATGTCTCCCCTTTACCCCGGCACCGGGCCGTGTGCACAACTCCGGCCCTAGCCCTAGTCCTTCGAGCAGGTTTTGGCTTTCCCCTACAGACTTTAAGGGAACAGGCCTAGGGCAGCGGATTGAACCGCTCGATCTCTACACCAACAGAGTGGGTATCTTCGAAAACGTCGAGTTTTTCGATCCGCACCCGGGCCGACACCACGCGGGGGTCTTGCAGGCACAGGCTGGCGACCCGCTCGGCCAGGGTCTCGACCAGATTGACGTGACCATCGCGGGCGATCGAGCGCACGCGGACGACGATGGTCTCGTAGCACACGACGTTATCAAGCTGGTCGCCAAGCGGTCGGCCATCCTCGCGCACGGCGAGGTCAAGGTTGATGCAGACGCGCTGCGGCGCCCGGTGTTCGTGGGGATGGACGCCGATATTGGCGGCGAGCACCAGATCGCGCACGAAAACGTGGCGCAAGGCGGCGCGGGCATCGGCGATACGCAAGGGTTCGATGACGGATGTCTTGCGGTTGCTCAAGGGCGGACTCTCCTGCGTGCGGCGGCCGGCGAGCCGCCGGGCGTCGGAAGGGCTTGCGGGCCCGGGCCCTCGTCTTGCGGCGAGGACTCCAGCCTTAATCGGGTGGGCGGGCCTTCCCGGGGTTGCCCCTTGGGGCCGATATCGCGGGACGGCGGCCGGTCTTTATCGTCTATTCGCCCAGGCTGACGGTCTGTCCGGGCTGCGACCATCCCAGATGCTGACCGCCGTCAAGGGCGATCATCTGGCCGGTCAGGGCCGGGGCATCCAGAATGAAGCCAAGGGCGCGGGCGATCTCATCGGGGGTGGTGCCATGGCCAAGCGGCGTCGCCGCCGCCTGGCGGGCGAAGTCCTCTTCGCTTTGGCGCGGGCTGGGCAGGGCGGGGCCGGGGCCGATGGCATTGACCCGGATGCGCGGGGCAAGGGCCATGGCCAGGGTTCGCGTCAGCGTCCACAAGCCGGCCTTGCTCAGGGTATAGGTCATGAAATAAGGCGTGAGATTCCACACCCGCTGATCGATCAGATTGACGATCACCCCGGTTGCCGCCTCGGGCAGGGCCGCCGCCATCCCCTGACTCAGCAGAAAGGGCGCACGCAGGTTGACGTCCATGTGGCTGTCCCAGGACTGGCGCGTGACGCTGTGCCACAGGTCCAATTCGAACAGCGAGGCGTTGTTGACCAGCACGCCAAGCGGGCCGAGGGCGGCGCCGGTGGCGGCGATCAGGGCCGTGGTTTCCTCGACATCGGCGAGATCGGCGCTCAGCACCACCGCCCTTTGGCCCAAGGCCCGCACGTCGCGGGCGGTTTCCTCGGCATCGGCTTGCGAGTCGCGGTGATGGACGGCCACGTCGAAGCCGCGCCCCGCCAGTTCAAGGGCCATCGCCCGGCCAAGCCGACGGGCGGCGCCGGTGACCAGGGCCACGCGCGGCAGGGTTTGCGGGGCGGGCGGCTGGGGAAGGGCGGACGAAGGCTCGGTCATGGGGCTCGCGACGGATGGACGATCATCCCCTAACACATAGGCGAGGTCAGGCCCTCAGGCCAGCGGGAAACGCCACAAGGATGCGTTTGGCCCAAAACGAACCGATGCCTTTTCGCAACGATCGGACTACCTATGTAGGCATGGCGGATTTCGGCCGGTTTAGCCGGACGACGCCGGGTGGCGGAGCTGAGGCTCGCGCGGGCGCGGGGCGGGGGCAAGGGCGATGCGGCCGCGGGTCGGGCGCGCCGGATCGCGCGCCGGCTGTACGGCGACGGCGGGAGAAAACGCCAGCCGGGGCAGGGCGCGCAGGGCTTGGGCGCGATCGACCAGACCGGCGGCCTCGGCCAATTGGGCCAGGGTGCGGGCAGCGCCGGCGCGATCGACCAGGAAGCTGTCAAGGCTGTCAGCGATCTCGGCGCGCAGCTTGTCGAGGGTCGCGGTCAGCCGGCGGCAGCTTTCCTCAAGTCTTTCGCGTTCTTTCTCAACCGCATAGCCGGCATCGAACAGAACGTCGATCTGGCCGCGCAGATGCTCGCCCTGGCGGCGCAGGGCGTCGATGCGGGCGGGAAAGGCGCTCGGCGCGCTCTCGCCCGACAGATCGCGGGCGTGATCGGCAAGGCGCCGGGCATGGGAGGCGACCTGGGCGGCCAGGGCCTGGAAGAACAGCGGCCGGCTGCCCTGTTTGGGCAGCAGGCCGCATCGGCTTAGTCTGTCCACCTGCCCGCCGTCTCGGGATAGACGGCCGAGCAAGACGGGCAGGTCGCAGAGGATCGTCGAATCCGGGAGGTCACCGCAAATGACCATCCATTCGGCAAGAACGGCGCCATCGCGGCCGTCCCCCAGGAAGAGTCCTTGGTCCAGGCTGTGGAGCAGGCGATTTTCCATGGTCCGCATTGGATCGGGAGCGGTCATCGGGCGGGTCTCTCCAAGAAAAGAAAGAAGTACGATCCGGAAGCGCTCTCGGTTTAGCCTCAGGGTGGTTGCGGTTTCCTTAACGGCCCCGGAATGGTTTTTACCTTCCGGGGCCCGGTTGGGGAGGGGTTAGCGGAAAAAATTGGACTGGCGAAGGGGATCGAGGTCGCCGCCGCCCTGGCTCGGGTAATCGAAGAACGGATCGGCCTCCGCGCGCGAAAGCCCGATATCGGCCAGCGCCCGATCATCGAGGGCGGCAAGCTGGCGCTTTTGGCGCTTGTATTCGGCGCGATCCCAGGCGCGATCGATCAGCCCGATCAGCAGACGGGTGATCCCGCTTCTCAGCCAGCCCCTTGGCATCTTGTCCCGGGCGTGGCTGGGGGCGGAGAGGGGGGCTTCGTACCCCGGAGAGAGGGGGCTGCCCGTCGACGCGACGGATGGGGCGCAGGGGGTGGCGATACAGCCCATCGGCGGTGTCATGGTCGGCTTCCTTCTTCGGCGTCCGGTGGGGGCCATTCCCCCGTCCGGCGTCTGTTAAGAAGATGAGGATCTTGACGAAGGGCCGCAAACGAGGCTTTCTCGGCACGAGGTTTAGGAAAAATAAGCCATCCGCAAAGGGACTGCCGTGGTCCGCCGCCTGCCGCCGCTCAACGCGTTGCGCGCCTTCGAGGCCGCCGCCCGCCACGGCGGGTTTACCGGCGCCGCCCGCGAGTTGCATGTCACTCCGGCGGCGGTCAGCCATCAGGTGAAGGGGTTGGAGGACGCCTTGGGCGTCAGCCTCTTTCATCGCCTTGCCAAGGGGTTGGAGCTGACGGCGGCCGGGCGGGCCTATCTGCCCGAACTCACCGCCGGCTTTGATCAATTGGCCCGCGCCAGCGAGCGGCTCAAGCGCGGCGCCCTGGTCGGCCGGCTGACGGTCAGCGTCCTGCCGTCCTTCGCCGCCGGCTGGCTGGCGCCGCGGCTGGCTTCGTTCCTGCGCCGCTATCCCGATATCCTGCTTGATCTGCGCTCGACGCCGCGCACGGTCGACTTTATCCGCGAACGCGTTGATCTGGGGATCCGCTATGGCGGCGGCATCTATCCGGGTCTGGCGAGCTACCGCATCCTCGAGGAAGAGGTTTTCCCGATCTGCGCCCCGGCCCTGCTCAACGGTCCGGTGCCGCTGCGCGGCTTCGCCGATCTGCGCCATCACGTTTTGCTCCACGACCCGGGGATCCTGCCCGGCGAGCCGTGGACGGGGTGGGAGCCCTGGCTGGCCGAGGCCGGGGTGACGGATATCGATCTCGAGGCCGGTCACGGCTTTACCGAATCGATCGCCATGATCCATGCCTGCGTCGCCGGCCTGGGGGTTGGCATCGGACGGTCGGGACTGGTCACCGAACTCCTGCGCTCGGGACGGCTGGTCCGCCCCTTTCCGGTGTCCCGCCCAGCCGACTTCAGTTACTGGGTGGTGGTGCCGCCGCCGTCGCAGACCAACCCCAAGGCGGCGGCCTTCATCGGCTGGCTGCTGGAAACCGCCGGTCGCGGTGGCGCCGGCGCCGGGGCGCAGCCCGATCTTCTTGGCGAGGATCCGTCATGAGCCGCCGTCTGCCGCCGCTTAACGCCCTGCGCGCCTTCGAGGCCGCCGCCCGCCATGGCGGGTTCACCCGGGCGGCCGAGGAACTGGGGGTGACTCCGGCCGCCGTCAGTCATCAGGTCAAGGGCCTGGAAGACGTGCTGGGCCTGTGCCTGTTCCGCCGCCTGCCGCGCGGTCTGGAATTGACCGAGGAGGGGCAGGCCTATCTGCCAGACCTCAGCCGGGGCTTTGATCGCCTGGCCCGCGCCGGCGAACGCCTGCGCGAGGGCGGACTGGCCGGCCGGTTGACGGTGTCGGTGCTGCCGAGCTTTTGCGCCAATTGGCTGGCGCCGCGCCTGCCCGACTTCCAGGCGGCCTGCCCGGAGGTTCATCTGCGCATGCTGTCGGAAAACCGCTTCGCCGACTTCAACCGCGATGGCATCGACATGGCCATCCGCTATGGCCGGGGCATCTATCCCGGCCTGCGCGCCATTCCGTTTCTGGCCGAGGAGGTCTTCCCGGTCTGCGCGCCCTCGTTGCTCAATGGGGCCTTGCCGCTGCGCGGCTTGGCCGATCTGCGCCACCACACGCTTCTGCGCAGCATCGACGAGACCGCCGGCGAGCCCTGGCTTTATTGGCGGCTGTGGTTGGCCGCCGAAGGCATTGAAGGGGTAGCCCCCGATGGCGGGATCGGCTTCACCGATGGCTCGGCCCTGGTCCAGGCCTGTCTGGCCGGCGTCGGTGTCGCCCTGGGACGCACCGCCCTGGTCGAGGACCACCTGCGCACCGGGCGTTTGGTCCGGCCCTTCGCCGGTCTCAGCCGCCCGGCCGATTTCTCCTATTTCGCCGTCGCCCCGGCGGCCAATTTGGAAAACCCCCGGGTCGCCTGCTTCATCGACTGGCTGCGCGCCGCCGGCGTGCCCGCTTGCCTAGCCGACGGGGGGTGACGCTTCCCCGTTCCTCCCGTTCCCTCACGCCGCTCCGCTGCCGCTTCTCCTTGATAAGGACTCACCGCGATGCCCCGCCTGCCCAGACCGCCCGGCTCTTCGACCCTTCGCCCCGGCGCCGTCGCCCTGGGACGGCCCGATCCTGGCCCCGATCTTAACAGCCCCGAAGGGTTGATCCGGGCGGCGCGGGATTGGCTGGGGGCGGGGGATGACCAGCGCGCCCGGCTGGCTTTGGACCGGGCCCTGGCCCTGCGGCCGCGTGCCGCCGAGGCGCTTTTGTTGCGTGGGTTGGTCGATCAGCGGCGGGGCGATCTGGCGGCGGCGGCCGAATGGTTCCGCCGGGCGATCCGGGCGCGCAAGGATTTCGCCGACGCCCATCTCAATCTGGGAAGCTGTCTGATCGGCCTGGGGCAGACCGAGGAGGCGCTGCGCCAGTTCGGTCGGGCGGTGGCCCTGGCGCCGGGCATGGCGCTCGCCCATCTCAATCTCGCCCAGGCCCTGCTTGACCAGGGGGATTTGGGGCGGGCGCGAAGCGCCATCGACCGGGCGCGGGCCCTGGCCCCCGACGCGCTGCCGATCCTGCTGGCCCGGGCGCGCATCCTGGCCGCCCAGGAGGATTACGAAGCGGCCGGCGCTGCCTGGGAAGACTGCGTGGCCCGCGCCCCGGGCGATGTTTTGGTTCTGAACGATGCCGCCAATTTCCTGCTCGAGGACAACCGGGTCGAGGACTCGCTGGCGCTTTATCGGCGGGCGGTGGCCCTGGCGCCGACAAGCCAGGAGGTGCGCAAGAATCTGATCCGCGCCCTGATGACCACCGGCGCCCTTGACGAGGCCGAGGCCGAGGCCGTCGGCTGGCTGGGCACGCAAGGCGAGGATCCGCGCTTCCGTCGGCTGCTTGGCGATGTCCTGGTGCGCGCCGGCCGCTTTCCGGAGGCGCGGAGCGCCTATGTCGCGGCCTGGGACGCCCTGCCCGAAGACGACAATATTCCTTTGGGCCTGACGGCGACGGGCAAGATGAAGAGCGGCGAGGCGCTGGGCGATCGCATCCTGGAGCGGTGGACGGCCCAAGGCGCCGCCGGCGTCGTCTCGGCCGATATCGCCTATGCGGCGGGCAAGGTGCTTGATGATCGCCAGGACTATGACGGCGCCTTCGCCGCCTTCGCCCAAGCAAATCGGCTCAAGGCCGCCGACCACCCCTTCGACGCCGACGCCCACGACCGCTTCGTCGAGGCGGTGAGCACGGTGTTCACGCCGGCGCTGTTCGAGCGCTTCGCCGGCCTGGGGTCGCCCAGCGAGACGCCGGTTTTGGTGGTCGGCCTGCCGCGCTCGGGCACCACCTTGGTCGAACAGATCATCGCCAGCCATCCCCAAGCCGCCGGGGCGGGCGAACTAACCCATGTCAGCCGCTTCGAGCATTCCTTGCCGTGGCGGGTGGGCGAGGCGGGACGGCGGGGCTATCCGGCCTGTGTCGCCGGTCTGGACGGGGCGATCCTTGATCGCTTCACCGCCCATTATCTGCACGAACTGACCCGAATCGGGCCCAAGGCGCGGCGGGTGGTCGATAAGCTGCCCAACAACTTCCTGCGCCTGGGCTTGTTCGCCCTGGCCTTTCCCAAGGCGCGGATCATCCATTGCCGCCGCGATCTGGTCGATACCTGCCTATCCCTGTATTTCCAAAGCTTCGCCGGCGGCCACGAATACCGCCACGATCTGGTTTCGCTGGGGCGCTATGCCCGGGCCTATCTGGCGATGATGGCCCATTGGCGCAGGGTCCTGCCGCTGCCGATGCTTGAGGTCGATTATGCCGACGTGGTCGCCGACCAGGAGAAGGCCAGCCGAACCATGCTGGAGTTCCTCGGTCTGGCCTGGGATGAGGTGGTTCTAAGGTTCCATAAGCGGGAGGCGACGGTGGCGACGGCCAGCCGCTGGCAGGTGCGCCAGCCGATCTATGCAACCTCGGTCGCCCGCTGGCGCCGCTACGAACAGCATCTCTCACCGCTTCTATTAAGCCTTGAAGGGAAAAAACCGTCCAAGGGGTAAAAGACTGTGGTGTTTATGCCACTCGGCAAGGGAAACGCCGGGCGCGTCCGTCTGGGAAATTGACCACTCCGTAGAAAAGCGGCTTATTTGTTCGGGGATAAATCCGGTCAGCGGGACCCGTGGGTTATTACACAAATATTTCAGAGGGAAGACAGATGAAAAAGATCCTTTTCGGCAGCACGATGTTGGTTGCCGTTGGTGCACTGACCGGTACGGCCGTGGCCGCCGATCCGATCTCGCTGTCCTTGGGCGGTAAGCAGGAGCAGTACTTCGGTGGCGTGTCGACCTTTAAGGACGGCAACCGCGAAGACGGCTTTGGCGTCGACACCGATACCGAGGTCTATTTCAAGGGCTCGACCACGCTCGACAACGGCATCACCGTTGCCGCGATGATCCAGCTTGAGGCCGAGGCCGATAACGCCGTCAACGCCGACGAGCAGTACGTCACCGTTTCGGGCGCCTTCGGTAAGATCCAGGCCGGCCAGAAGGAAGGCGCCTTCGACCAACTCACCGTTTACGCCCCCGTCGTTGGCTGGGTGTCGCTGAACGATACCGCCGACTGGCTGGGCTATGCCGGCACCTCTTCGTTCGCGCGCGGGTCCAACTACTACAACCTTGATCAGACGCTGAACGACGACGACGCCAAGATCAGCTACTTCACGCCGAAGTTCTATGGCTTCAGCGCCGGCGCCTCCTATACCCCGCAGCCCGGCGGCAGCCTCGTTCCGGCGACCAAGAAGAACCGCGATCTGGCTCAGTTCGGTATCGGCTATGATAACAAGTTCGGCGATATCGGCGTGAAGGCCAGCGCCACCGCCGCCACCCAGTCGAACTTCTGGATCTACCAGGGCGGCCTGAGCGCCAATTATGCCGGCTTCACCCTGGGCGGCACCTACACCGAGATCGACGACGAGAGCGCGTCCAGCGGCACCGTCTATTCGACCGCGCCGAGCAGCGAGGGCCGTCTGTGGTCCGCCGGCCTCAGCTACGCCACCGGCCCCTACAGCGTTGGCTTCGCCTACGCCCAGACCAACCACAAGAGCGGTGGCGACAATGCCATCTACAAGCTTGGCGCCGATTACAAGATGGGCCCGGGCATCAGCTTGGTTGGTAACGTCTTCTACGGTGAGAACGACTCCAACACCGCCGCCGGCTCGCGCGAAGGCGTTGGCGCCGTCACCGGTATCGTGCTGGCGTTCTAAGTCGACCCTCTCGTGGGTTTGAGGGTGGGGGGCGGTCCTTGCGGGGGCCGCCCCCTTTTCCATTCCGACGGGTGTATTCATTCTGCAACAGTGTTTGAAAAACGCCACGGGCCCCCGGTTCGGGAAATTGACCCCCGGGATGAAAAATGGCTTATTCGGGGGGTCTCGAACCGCACCCGGCCCTGGGGGGTCGCTGCTCTAATGGTTAATGAGGAAAAGCACATGAAAAAGGTTCTCTTCGGCACCACCATGTTGGTTGCCGCTGGCGCTTTCGCCGGAGCCGCCGTTGCCGCCGACCCGATCACCCTGAAGCTGGGTGGTAAGCAGGAGCAGTACTTCGGTGGCGTCGCCTCCACGAAGGACGGTGGCCGTGAGGACGGCTTCGGTATCGACACCGACACCGAAGTGTACTTCTCCGGTTCGACGACCCTCGACAACGGCATCACCGTCGCCGCCCGCATCGAGCTCGAGGCCGAGGCCGACAACGCCAACAACGCCGACAAGCAGTGGGTCACCGTTTCTGGCGCTTTCGGTAAGATCGAAGCCGGTCAGCGTTCGGGCGTGTTCGACGAGTTCATGGTCGTCGCTCCGACTGTTGGGTCTGTCTCTCTCGACGACTCGAAGAGCTGGCTTGGTGCCGGCAACGGTATTAATGGCAGCGTCACTCAGCTTTACCTCGATCAGTCGCTTGACGATGACGACGCCAAGGTCACCTATGTGACCCCGCAGTTCTACGGCTTCAGCGCCGGCGTGTCGTACACCCCGAACGTGGGGGGCCCGCGCGCCAACAACTCCTCTATCGTCGCCCCGACCAAGAAGAACCGCGATCTGGTTCAGATGGCCGTTGGCTATGACGCCGAGTTCGGTGACGTCGGCCTGAAGGCCAGCGCCGCTGCCGCGACCCAGTCGAACCTGTGGATCTACCAGGGCGGCGTGAACGTGTCGTATGCCGGCTTCACCCTGGGTGGCGCCTACACCGAATACGACGATCAGTCGGCTGCCGCTGTTGCCAGCTGGGACGCTGACGCCAGCGAAGGTCGCGTGTGGACCGCTGGTCTGTCCTATGCCGTTGGCCCCTACAGCGTCGGCTTCACCTACGGCCAGACCGACAACGACAGCAAGTCCGGTGTGGATGCCGCGATCTATAAGATCGGTGGCGACTACAAGATGGGCCCGGGCATCGATCTGGTCGGCAACGTGTTCTACGGCGAGACTGGCATCGGTTCGTCCAATGTCGACGCCAGCCGTGAAGGCTTCGGCGCCGTCACCGGTATCGTCCTGGCGTTCTAATCGAACGAACCAAGACGTTTTGTTTGGCGGGGGGCGGTCTTCGGACCGCCCTTTTGCTATTGCGGGCCGGCCCTTGCGCCCTGGTTTTTTTGTTCCCCCTCGCGCAGGCGGTATCTGACCCCCATGTTTGAGGCGCTCCCCGGGGTTTTATCGAAAGCCTCTCTGGCGGGGGCCTCGATAGGATTTTTGAAGGAGAAGACGTGATGGCGCCAGCCCAGGCGAGCGGATTATTCGATGGACCTTTCTATTTTGTGCGCCATGGCGAAAGCGTGACCAACCGCGGCGAATTGATCGGCGGCTGGCTGGATGTGCCGCTCTCCGAGGAGGGCGAGCGCCAAGCCGAGGCGGTCGCCGATTGCCTGGCCGCCGAGCCGATCCGCGCCATCGTCTGCAGCACGCTTCGCCGCACCTCGCAGACGGCGGCCCCTTTGGCCGGCCGCCTGGGTCTGGTGCCGCTGATCGTCGATCAGGTGAAGGAACGTCATTGGGGCGATCTGGAGGGACGGCCGATGGCCGAAAAGCCCGATAATCTCGAGACGCCGCCCGGCGGGGAAAGCTGGCTGGCCTTTCGCGACCGGGTCTGGGAGGGGTTCCAGGCGGTACGGGTCGCGGCGCCAGCCCTGATCGTTGGCCATTCCGGCACCATGCGGGTGCTGCGCGATCGCTTGGGGATCGGCGATTCCGTCGAGCGAATCGGCAATGCGCGTCCCGTGCGCTTTGATCCCCCGGCCACCGCCACCGCCGGCTGGACGATGACGCTTCTTTTGCCTTCGGACTGATCGCCCCCTATGGTGTCGGCTTATGGTGTCGGGCGCCTGCCGGCCGGGACCCCGTGCGGAAGGCTCCACCACTCGACTTCCCGCGGACCCTGTGAGGTACGCTTTATCGCAGAGGGTCCGCTCCTTTTTTCTTAACGATAAAGGCATGCGGGCATGCGGACGCTATTGTTTGGAACGGTCGTCCTTATCGCCCTGATGGTGGGGACCGTCCTTGCCGTTCCCTCCTTCGTCGACTGGAATTTGTACCGTGACCGGCTGAGCGCGGAAATCCAGCGGATCACCGGCCGGGCCCTGGTCGTCGAAGGCGATCTGTCGCTTCATCTGCTGCCCACCCCCGCCCTGGCGGCGCAAGGGGTCAGTCTGGCCAATGCGCCGGGCGGCTCCGATCCGGTGATGGCGCGGGTGGACTCGGTCCAGGTCAAGGTCGATCTGCTGCCGCTGTTGCATGGCGAGGTGGTCGTGCGCTCGGTCGAGATCATCCGCCCGGTGATCGTTCTCGAACGCCTCGCCGATGGGCGCGGCAATTGGGAGATGCGGGCCGGGCAGGGCGGCGGCGACGAGGTCGATGGCCGTCTGCCCGGCGCGCCGCCGGTCGAGAGCGCCGATCCGCTGGAGGTCGCCTTCAATCACGTCGAGATCGTCGATGGCGTAGTTCGCTACCGCGATGGCGGCACGGAACGGGTGATCGACAATCTCGATGTGACGCTGGTCGCCGACCGCCTGAACGGGCCGTTTTCCCTTCAGGGGCGGGCCACCGCCCTTGGCCTGCCGGTCAGCCTTCAGGCGATGATCGGGGCGATCGACGCGGGGCGGGCCACCCAGGTCGGCATAAAGCTGGGGCTTGAGAACCAGCCCTCGGTTTTTGAACTGACCGGGCTGGTTTCGGGGCTTTCAACCGGACCGACCCTGCGCGGCAGCATGGGCCTTGCCGTTGACGATCCGGCCGCCGCCCTTGATCGCCTGGGCGCGGCGATGGGACGGGACCTCGGCCTGTCCGCCGGGCCGATGAAACTGCCCTTGCGGGTGAATTCGCGCATCGAACTGTCCTCCGCCGCCGCCAAATTCGACGATATGGTGGTGCAACTGGCGGGGAACGAGGTCAAGGGCGGGGCCTCGGCGGTCTTCGGGGCGGTGCCGCGCATCGATGCGGCGTTCGTCGCCTCGCGCATCGACCTCGAGGCTTGGAAGACCGCCTGGAGCGACCAGCCGGGCGGATCCCCGGCGGCGCTGGCCGTCGCCCATGCCGAAGAGAAGCCGCCGGCTTGGCGCTTTCCCCAGGATCTGGCCGTCACCCTGGATCTCGCCGTCGACGCGGCGATCTATAACGGTTCGGCTCTGCGCGATTTGCGGCTGAGCGCGGCGCTGAGCAAGGGCGAGGTCACGATCAATCAATTGTCGGCGCGGCTGCCCGGCGTGTCCGATGTCTCGGCCTTTGGTTTTCTCACCACTCCGACCGAGGGGCTGGCGATCGATCTGACCCTGGCCGGGCGGTCGGATAATTTGCGGGCTTTGCTGGATTGGCTGAAGGTTGACGTCGGCGGCGTGCCCGGCGACCGTCTGCGCCGCTTCGATGGTCAGGCGACCGTGGTGGGAACGGCGGCGCAGGTGAAGATCACCGGCCTTGATGTGTCTCTTGATACCAGTCAGATCCGCGGCGCCTTCACCCTGCGGCCGGGCAAACGTCCGGGGATCGGCGCCACGGTGATGGTCGATCGTCTTGATCTCGACGCCTATCGCTCGGAGGCCGCCCAGGCGACGGGCGATCCCCTGCCGCTTTTGGCCGGGTTCGAGCGCCTGAACGCCTTTGATACCAGTTTCGATTTCAAGGCCGGGGCGGTGACCCTGGGCGGCGAAAGCTATGGCGGCATCGCCGTCAAGGGATCGCTGGTCAAAGGCAAGCTCACCCTGGCCGAGGCCACGGTCGCCGACGGACCGGGCGGCATGCGCTTAGGGCTCGGCGGTGCCGTGAGCGGTTTTGGCGGAGCGCCCGGCTTCGATAATCTGACCTATGATATCGAAATTCCCGATCCCGCCCGCGTCGTGCGCGCCCTGCGCCTGGATTTGCCGCTGGCCATCGAGTCCATCGACAAGCTGGTGCTGACCGGAACCGTCAATGGCACCGCCAACGCCCTGACCCTGCGAACCACGACCACCGGCGATGGCGCCACGCTCAATACCGAGGGAACGCTGGTCGGCGCCTTTGCCGGCGTTCCGACGCTGAGCATGGGGATCGGCTTTGCCCATCCCGATGCGGCGTCGTTCCTTGCCATGGTCTTTCCCGGCTATCGGGCCCAGGGCCTGCCCGGGGCCTTGCGGCTGCAGGGCCAATTGGCCGGCGATCTTTCAACGATGGCGTTAAGCGATATCCAGGCGACGGTGGGCGCGGTTCCGCTCAGCGGCTCGATCGCCGTAAACCGCAAGGGCGACCGCCCCTTTGTCGAGGCCGATCTTCAGGCCGGGGATTTGGATCTTGATCCGCTGTTGCCGGCCTCGCGGCTGTCGGCGCTGGAGCGGCCGAGGGCGGTTCGGGCGGCCGGCCTGATGCTGGGCGGCGGCAGTGTCGCGCCGCCCTCTTTGCTGCCCTTGCGGCGGGTGGCGACCAGCGAGGGGGCGGTGGCGAGCCCGCCCGACAAGGAGGCCTTGGCCGATGTGGACGGCGCCCTCGCCCTGCGCGCGACGAGCCTGACCTACGCCGGCCTGCGTCTTGAGCAGGCCTCCCTGCGGGCGAAGCTGGTCGATGGCGTCGTTACCCTGAGCCCGGTGGAGGGCACGCTTTATGGTGGCCGTCTGAAGGCGACGGCGCAGAGAACGCCCGGGCCCATGGCGGCTTATACCCTGGGGCTGACCCTGGACGGCTTCAAGGCCGGCGACTATCTGGCCGCCCGCGGGATGGCGGGGGGAAGCGGCAGCGGATCGCTGGTGCTTGATCTCGCCGCGCGGGGCGAGGAAGACCTTGTCTCGACGCTCTCGGGCAAAGGGGTGTTGTCGTTGACGGCGATCGACGTGAGCGACCCGTCCGCGCCCGGGCGCGGGCTGGCCCGTCTGGCCGGACTGCTTGGCGGCCTTGGCGATCTCGCCGGACCGAAAGGCGCGGTCGGAGGGCCGACACCCGGGGCGGCCCTTGATCTCAATGGTCCCTTTAGCCTTGAAAAGGGCGTGGTCAGCTTCGAGGCGATCAGCCTGCGCGCCGCCGATTTCTCGGCCAGCCTGAGCGGCCGTCTGGATCTGGGGCGTGATAGCATTGATGCCCAGGGCCGGGTGGCGCTGTCGCCCGAGGCCCGCGCCGCTTTGGCCAAGGATATCGCCCTTCCCGACGATATTCCTTTTGGAATTCGCGGCCCCCTGGCCAAACCGGTGGTCCGCGTGCTCACCCCGCCCTTGCGGTAGAGCGCCGTGCCTGGGACTTGGTCCCCGCACACCGCTTCAAGGGTTTGATAGCCAAGAAAATCGTCTTCGCGATCTGGTTCAGATCGCTGGGGATTTTCTTTGATCGCCGAGGGCGGGGGCAAAGCGCGTGCTCAAGCCGACAGGGACGACGTGAGCCCGGGCGCGAGCGTTATCGGCCCGGGTCCGTCAGCCAACGCGGCGCCGGCTTTCCTTATAGGATGGCGCCTCCCGATAGGCTTCAAGCACCTTGATGCGGATGGCGCTGGAGAGATTCCCGCTGCGGCCGGCGTCGATTTCGGTCACCATGTCATTGACCGATTGTCCACGGGCCTTGGCGAGATCCTTGAGGGCGTCCCAAAAGGGCTCCTCCAGCGAGACGCTGGTGCGGTGTCCGGCGATGGTGACCGACCGTTTGCGCACAGTTGGATCGAAAGCGACCTGGTCCATTGTCTTTGTTTCTCCGTGATCTCTGCATGTCCCTGGGCATGCCGGGGGACCCCTGTCTGTCCGACACCGAAGCAGATCAAGTGTCCGCATGGGGTGCTTTCCGTCTTCCAAGAACGGATGAGCACCCGAAAGGTTGCAGGGCGCGCTGATGGCGCAGGAGCGGAGAAGGGGGTCAGCGATGGGCCGGGACGCGGGCGCGTTTGGCCGCTTCCCAGGCGGCGCGTCCCCATTGGGCCAGGGTATCCCCGTCATCGAGAACGAAGGGCGGGACGACGCGGAACTTCTGTCCGCCCGCCGGCAGGCCGCCGGAAAAGAACTCCGACTCGCGCCCGCTGGTCGCCTCCCAGCGATCGTAATCCTCGCGGTTGATCGGGTCGGTGCGGAAATGCAGACGCCCGCCCGAGACCAGGGCGAACAGAACCCCATCGAGATAAAGACCGGTGGCATCGGTCATATCGCGCGATTCCACCTGTCCCAGGGCCGCCCGCATCACCGGCAGCAGGGCCCGCACATAGCGGCCGCGTTCTTTGTCATCCATGCTTGGTCCGGCTCCCGCTTCGCTCCACCGCCTCCTCCCTCTCGAACCGGGGGAGGAGACGCGCAATCGCAGTCTCAAAGCTGCTGGAAGAAGTCGTTGCCCTTGTCATCGACGATGATGAAGGCCGGAAAATCCTCGACCTCGATGCGCCAGATGGCTTCCATGCCCAGTTCCGGGTATTCCAGAACCTCGACCTTGCGGATGCTGTTGAGGGCCAGTTGGGCGGCGGCGCCGCCGATCGAGCCCAGATAGAACCCGCCGTGCTTCTTGCAGGCCTCGGTCACCGCCTTGGAACGGTTGCCCTTGGCGATCATCACCATCGAGCCGCCGTTCTCTTGGAATAGATCGACATAGGCGTCCATGCGGCCGGCGGTGGTCGGGCCAAAGGAGCCCGAGGCGTAATTGGCCGGGGTCTTGGCCGGGCCGGCGTAATAGACCGCGCCGTTCTTGAAGTACTCGGGCAGGCCCTCGCCGCGATCCAGCCGTTCCTTGAGCTTGGCGTGGGCGATGTCGCGGGCGACGATCATCGGCCCCGACAGCGAGACCCGGGTCTTGATCGGATAGCCGCTGAGCGTCGCGCGGATTTCCGCCATCGGCCGCGACAGGTCGATCTTGACCACCTCGGCCGACAGCTTCTCGGTGCGCACGTCGGGCAGGTAATGGGCGGGATTGGTTTCAAGCTGTTCGAGGAACAGCCCTTCGGCGGTGATCTTGCCCAGCATCTGGCGGTCGGCCGAGCAGGAGACGCCGATGCCCACCGGGCAGCTCGCGCCGTGGCGGGGCAGGCGGACAACGCGCACGTCGTGGCAGAAATACTTGCCGCCGAACTGGGCGCCGATGCCCATGGCCCGGGTCATCGCCAGAACCTCGGCCTCGAGCGCCAGATCGCGGAAGGCGTGGCCATCCTTGCCCCCGGTGGTCGGCAGGCCATCGAGATACTTGGCGCTGGCCAGTTTCACCGCCTTCAGGCAGGCCTCGGCGCTGGTGCCGCCGATGGCGATCGACAGGTGATAGGGCGGGCAGGCGGCGGTGCCCAGCGTGCGCACCTGGGCGTCAAGGAAGCGGGCGAGGCTCTCGGGATTGAGCAGGGCCTTGGTCTGCTGGTAAAGGAAGACCTTATTGGCCGAGCCGCCGCCTTTGGCCATGAAGAGGAATTTATAGGCGTCGCCCGGCGTGGCGTAGAGGTCGATCTGGGCGGGCAGGTTGTTGCCGGTATTGACCTCGTCGAAAACCGACAGCGCCGCCATCTGCGAATAGCGCAGGTTCAGGGTCTGATAGGTCCGGGCCACGCCTTCCGACAGGGCGAGGGCGTCGTCGTCGCCCGAAAACACCCGCTGGCCCTTCTTGCCCTGAATGATCGCCGTGCCGGTGTCCTGGCACATCGGCAAGACCATGCCGGCCGAGATATTGGCGTTTTTCAGCAGTTCCAGGGCGACGAAGCGGTCGTTGGCCGAAGCCTCGGGATCGTCCATGATGGCGCGCAGCTGGGAAAGATGGGCCGGGCGCAGCAGATGGGCGATGTCGCGGAAGGCCTCTTGCGCCAGACGGGTCAGGGCCTCGGGGGCGACGACCAGCATCTCCTCGCCGCGGAACCGCTCCACCGAAACCAACCCCTCCGTCCCTTCGAGAGCGCGGTAGAGGGTTTTATCCTCCGCCAAGGGAAAGACGTCCGCGAAAGCGCGATCGATCATGATCCTGGTATCCCCCGATACATCGGTCATTTCAACAGCCGTCCCCCGGGCGAGGGGGGCTTATGGTCATGGGCCTTGGATGGGCCTTGGTGGGTGGGGCGGGACGTTCGCCATGCCCCACCCCTTATTCATGGGCGTGGTGGTCGCCGGTCATCTTGATGGGGCGCCCCCGCCCGGCCGGCGAAGGGGGCGTCACACTCGCGGGAGGGGGAGCCGACAGGGCGGGTCGGACTCCCGATCGCCTGGGGCTGTCAGGGCTTCTTGCGAAAGGTGTCAAGGGTGACGACGTTGTCCTTGGCGCCGTCGCGGACATCATCTTGATCGTCGATGGGCGGGGCGGCGCGCCCGGGCCCGTCGGTCTCGATGCCGTCGTCGTCCTCGTCCTCGTCCTCTTCGTCGTCTTCCTCGTCGTCGTCTTGCTCCAGGGCCCCCTGGAACTGCAGGCCGAAGGTGGCATGGGGATCGGCGAAGGCGGTGACGGCCTCGAAGGGAATGGTCAGCAGTTCACGAATTCCGCCAAAGGACAAGCTGACGGAAAACAGATCGTCGTCGACCGCCAGATCCCAGAACTGGTTTTGCAAGACGATGGTCATGGCATCGGGATGCTGACTTCTCAGCCGCGGCGAGAGCACGACACCCGGATGACTGGTATGGAAGGTTATGTAGAAATGGTGGGCTCCGGGCAGACCTTGGCGCTCGGTAACCTTGAGCGCCTCGCGCAGAACGCCGCGCAAGGCCTGCTCCACCATACGATCATAGGCGAAATGTTCGATTCGTTCGTCCACGTGCGTTCCCTGAATCCGTGCTGTCTGCGGGCCAATTCGCAGTCGTATGTCTAGCATAAACCCTCCGGCGCCATTGACAACGCCCGAGCACGCATATTTCCAGATGTTTCGCGCATAGCTCGCCTGTCAAGCCGGGCGAGGCGGCGCCGTTCAAACAAAAGGCGGCCTGTCGGGCCGCCTTGTAGGGAAGTGGGGGGGCTTCTGTTGCCCGGTGCCCCCCCGAACCGCGCTTACGGGTGTTTAGGCCGCAGCGGCAAGTTCAACGTTGTCGTTGGCACTTGTCAGAGTTGGCCCGATAACGGTGGATACCATGCCGAACACAACCTTTATCTTTACCACGCGTGTCGATCCTATTTCGCCCCCAGGAACCCGGTCTCCGGCGCTGAGGCCGGAGACTTGGGCGAATGGTGGAGGCGCCGGGTACCGCCCCCGGGTCCACAACGCTTATTCCATAAAGGGTTTAGCGTCATAGCCGGACAAGCCGGCACCCCCAATATAGGGGGGATCGTCGCCGATGCAAAGCCCCCGAAATCGGAAACGCCCGCCCTGGTGATTCGGGGGTCATTGAGACCCGACGTTTGGCGCGGCCGGCGCGGCGCTTTCCAGGCTGGTCCAGACCGCCCGGGCGATGGCCTTATAGGCGAGGGCGTGATCACCCTCGGGGTCGGAAAGCGTGATCGGCATACCCTCGTCGGAGCCGCTGCGGATGCGGATGTCGAGCGGTAGTTCGCCCAGGAACGGTACGCCAAGCTCTTGGGCCGTGCGCCGCGCCCCGCCGTGGCTGAAGACATCCTCGCGGTGGCCGCAGTTCGTGCACAGGTGATAGCTCATGTTCTCGATCAGCCCGAGCACCGGCACATCGACCCGGCGGAACATCGCCAGACCGCGCTTCGCATCAAGCAGGGCGATATCTTGGGGGGTGGAGACGATCACCGCCCCCGATAAGGCGACGCGCTGGCACATGGTGAGTTGGGTATCGCCGGTGCCCGGTGGCATATCGACCACCATCACGTCCTGCGTGCCCCAGTCGACATCGCGCAGCAACTGTTCAAGCGCCCCCATCACCATCGGTCCGCGCCAGATGATCGGATCGTCTTCGGCGATCATGAAGCCGATCGACATCATCGACAGCCCATGATTGGTCACCGGCATCACCTTTTTGCCGTTGGCCACCGGCTTGACCGAGGCGACGCCCAACATGCGCGGGATCGACGGGCCATAGATGTCGGCGTCAAACAGCGCCACTTTCAGGCCAAGCGCCGTCAGCCCCAGGGCCAGATTGACCGCGGTCGTGGATTTTCCCACCCCGCCCTTGCCCGAGGCCACGGCGATGATGTGGCGCACCCCGGGCAACTCGATGCGGGCCTGCGACGTGGCGTGGCCATGGCCCCCGGCGCCCGGCTGCGGCTTTTTCTCCGCCTGGGGCGGACGTTGTTGGGCGTTCTCCGCCTGGGGCGGACGCTGGGCGGTCAAGATGACGGTGGCCCGGGTCACGCCGGCCAGGGCGCGTAGCGCATCTTCGGCCTGGCGCGAAAGCGGTTCGAGCGAGGGGCCAAGGGCGGCGGGCACGGCCAGCGAGACGCTGACCAGACCGCCGGGCTGGATGGCGACGCCGTCGATCCAGCCCAGGGAAACCACGTCGTGGTCGGCCCCGGGCGGAACGATCCGCGTGAGGGCGCCAAGAACATCGTCCCGGGTTACGCTTGCCATTTGTTGAAACCCCTTCGCGTTGGACCGATATGGAAGACGCCGCCGTCGGGCGTGGAGTGCAGGGGGAACGACAGGGGCTTGGGTCGCGACCTTTGCCCCAATGCGTCGGCTGCCCTATAACTCTGGATCCGGTGTGGTCATTGTCGACGGCGGCGGTATGGTGTTTCGAAGCTTTAAACGCGAAAGGGACTTCGTTCAATGGGATGGAACCAGCAGGGAGGCGGCCCCTGGGGCGGCGGCGGGGGCGGCGGCGGCGGACCCTGGGGTAGTGGCGGGCGCGGCGGCAACGGCCGGGGCTTTGGCGGCGGTTCGGGCGGCCAACCCCCCGATCTGGAAGAAATGCTGCGGCGGAGCCAAGAGCGCTTTCGCAAGATGGTGCCCGGCGGCAATTTGGGCAACAAGGGGATCGGCCTAGTCGCGATCCTGGCCTTGGCCGTCTGGTTGCTGACCGGGTTCTACCGGGTGGGCACCGACGAGCAGGGCGTGGTCATGCGCTTTGGCGAATTCACCCACACCACCCCGCCCGGGTTGCATTACCATCTGCCTTATCCCATCGAGGCGGTGATCCTTCCCAAGGTGACGGTTGAAAACCGCATCGAGCTTGGCTTCCGCGGCATCGGTGAGAACGCCCGGGGCCGGACCCCCTCCCGCGACGTGCTGGAGGAAAGCCTGATGCTGACCGGTGACGAGAACATCATCGATATCGATTTCTCGGTCATCTGGGTGATCAAGGACGCCGGCGCCTTCCTGTTCAATCTTCGCGACCCCGAAGGCACGGTCAACCGCGCCGCCGAAAGCGCCATGCGCGAGGTGATCGGCCAGACGCCGATCCAGGTGGCTTTGACCGAAGGTCGTCAGCAGATCGAGGACCGGACCAAGGAACTGCTGCAGGCGATGATGGACGAATACAACGCCGGCATCACCATCCGCCGCGTCCAGTTGCTGAAAGTCGATCCGCCGGCCCAGGTCGTCGATGCCTTCAACGATGTCCAGCGCTCGCGCGCCGATCGCGAACGCCTGCGCAACGAGGCCGAAGCCTATCGCAACTCGGTGATCCCCGAGGCTCGCGGCCAGGCCGAGCAGTTGCTCCAGCAGGCGGAAGCCTATCGCGAGGAGATCGTCAACCGAGCCCAGGGCGACGTGGCCCGCTTTAATTCCGTGCTCGAAGGCTATCGCCTCAACCGCGACGTCACCACCCAGCGCATCTACCTGGAAACCATGGAGGAGGTTCTGCGCAACGTGAACAAGGTGATCATCGACAAGAACGGTCAGGGTGTCGTGCCCTACCTGCCCTTGCCTGAAGTGCGCGCCCGCCAGGGTGGCGCCGCCGCGATCGCCCCCTCGGGCCTGTCCGGGGCGCCCCTGCGGCCGATGTCCCAGCCGATTCCGGGGCTTCCCGCCGCGCAGGGAGGCGGCCGATGAGAAAGTCCCTGGTGGCTCTTGGCGTCGTCGCCGTCCTCGCGGTGATCGGACTCTATTCGTCGCTTTTCATCGTCAACCAGACCCAGCAGGCGCTGGTCTTCCAGTTCGGTGAGTATGTTCGCACCGTTCAGGACCCTGGCCTGAAGTTCAAAGTGCCGTTCATTCAGAACACGGTGCTTTACGACAAGCGCGTGCTGGCCCTTGATCCGCCGGCCGAACAGCTGATCCTCGCCGATCAGAAGCGTTTGGTCGCCGATACCTTCATGCGCTATCGCATCGCCGATCCCTTGCGCTTCTATCAGGCGGTCAACAACGAGGCCCAGGCCGCCTCGCGGCTGTCTGATATCGTCATCTCGGCGCTGCGCCGGGTTCTGGGCAACACCACCCTGGCCACGCTGCTGTCCAAGGAGCGGACCCAGATCATGGTCGATATCCGCAATGCGGTGGATCATGAGGCCAAGAACCTGGGCATCGCCGTGACCGACGTGCGCATCCGTCGGGCCGATTTGCCCGAGGAAACCAGCCAGTCGATCTTTGATCGCATGCGCTCGGAGCGCGAACGCGAAGCCCGCGAATTCCGCGCCCAGGGTCAGGAACTGGCCCAGCAGATCCGGGCCCGGGCCGATCGCGAAAAGACCGTGCTGGTGGCCGAGGCCCAGAACCGCTCGCAGGTGTTGCGCGGCGAGGGCGACGGCATGGCGGTGAAGATCTACGCCGAGTCCTTTGGCGCCGATCCGCAGTTCTTCTCGTTCTACCGGTCGATGGAAGCCTATCGCAAGGCGCTATCCGATAGCAGCACCACCATGGTGTTGTCGCCCGACAGCGATTTCTTCCGCTACTTCGGCACCCAGGGCGGAACGGCCCCGGCGCCGCGCTGACCGGCCTGACGGGCTGCACGCGAAACGATCAGACGACGGCGGTTCGAACCAGGGTTCGGGCCGCCGTTGGCGTCTTCGGCCGGAAAAAGACCGGTATCGCCAAGCCATGAAATTGTCCCTTTCGACACTTTGGCTTGCGAATTTCCGCCACCTTTGGCGCTCAGCCTCGCCTGCGTACAAAGACGAGGGGAGGTGCCCGTCACCGGTTGATCGCCGCCCGTGCCCTGCCCAGATTTCCCCCGGGTCCGTCAATCCGGGAACCCCGTTCTCGATAGCTGTCCGAGCGCCGCCGCCGCTTTAGGGTGATGGCGGCCGCGCCGAAAGGCTCCATGGGTCAAGAAGGAGTTCAACCCGTGTTTCAATCCGTGCTTGATCGCACCGCTTCCAACGGAGCCGGGTCCGCGGGCCGCCTGCGCCGCGCCCTGGCGCCGGCCCTGGTCGCCTTCTCCCTGGCCATCGCGCCGTTCTCCGCCCAGGCCCGCGAGATCCCCGAAAGCTTCGCCGATCTCGCCGAGGGTTTGTTGCCCGCGGTGGTCAACATCTCCACCACCCAGACCATCGATGCCGATCGTGGTCCGGAAATGCCCCAGTTCCCGCCGGGGTCGCCCTTCGAGGAGTTCTTCAAGGATTTCTTCGAACGCCATGGCGGGCCGGGCGGCGGCGTCCAGCCCAAGACCCCGCGCCGGGCGACCTCGCTGGGCTCGGGCTTCATCGTCGACGCCGCGGGCTATATCGTCACCAACAACCACGTCATCCAGGATGCCGACGAGATCACGGTGATCTTGCATGACGATACGGCGATCAAGGCCGAGCTGGTCGGCAAGGACGAAAAGACCGACGTCGCCCTGCTGCGCATCAAGACCGACAAGCCGCTGACCGCCGTGCCCTGGGGCAATTCGGAAGCCGCCCGGGTGGGTGATTGGGTGATGGCGATCGGCAATCCCTTCGGCCTCGGCGGCACGGTGACCGCCGGCATCATCAGCGCCAAGACCCGCGATATCAACGCCGGACCCTATGACAGCTTCATCCAGACCGATGCGGCGATCAATAAGGGCAATTCCGGTGGGCCGCTGTTCAACATGCATGGCGAGGTGATCGGCATCAATACGGCGATCTTCAGCCCCTCGGGCGGGTCGATCGGCATCGGTTTCTCGGTGCCCTCCAACCTTGCCCATCAGGTGATCGACGATATCAAGAAGTTCGGCCGTACCCGTCGCGGCTGGATTGGCGTGCGCATCCAGTCGGTGACCGACGAGATCGCCGAGGGCCTGGGTCTTGAAAAATCCGCCGGCGCCCTGATCGCCGCCGTTACCCCCGGTGGGCCTGCGGCCGCCGCCGGTCTCAAGGTCGGCGATGTCATCGTGTCGTTCGATGGCCGTCCGGTCCCCGATATGCGGACCCTGCCGCGGATCGTCGCCGAAACCGAAATCGGCAAGGACGCCGCCATCGGTGTCTGGCGCGAGGGCAAGCGCCAGGACCTGAAGATGAAGGTCGGTGAACTGGAGGTGGCCGAGGACGAGGGGTTGCTGAACGAACCCGAAACCAGCGGCGTCACCGATTCCCAGGGCGGCACCGCCGTCGCCACCATCGGCCTGACGGTGACCAAGCTCGATGACCGCCTGCGCAGCCAGTTCGGCTTCGATGCCGCCTCGGAAGGCGTGGTGGTGACCGATGTCACCAATGAAAGCGACGCCCAGGAAAAGGGTCTGGAGCCCGGGACGCTGATCGTCAAGATCAACCAGACCGAGGTCGCCTCGCCCGAAGACGTGGTCAAGGCGGTGGCCAAGGCCAAGGACGAGGGACGCAAGACCGTTCTTCTGCTGGTCGAGCTGCGCGGAACCCGGACCTTCATTCCGGTCAAAATGGCCGACAAGAAGTAGTCTTTCGCCGCCTTTCCCGGAGAACGGGCGCCGGTTCCCCCACCAGGGAGCCGGCGCTTTTTTGTTCCCGTTCGGGCGATCGCCTGGGATAAACTGCGGCGATGAGCCGCTTTGATTTCTATCATTTACAACGATCGACCCTGGAAGACGCCTTGCCCCGGCTGTTGGCGCGAGTGCGCAAGGGGGACCAGCGCGCGGTGGTCATGGCCGGTTCGCCAGAACGGGTCGATGGCCTGAACAGCCTGCTGTGGACCTTCGACGCCGGATCATGGCTTCCCCATGGGACGGCCCGCGACGGCGACGGGGCCGACCAGCCGGTCTGGCTGACCATCGACGAGGAAAATCCCAATGGCGCCGAGGTTCTGGTTCTGACCGACGGGGTCTGGCCTAGCGATCCCGCCCGCTTCGCCCGGATTTTGCTGCTGTTTGACGGCGGCGACGACTCGGCGGTGGCGCGGGCGCGCGGCCACTGGAAGGCGATGCGCGAAAACGGCCACGAATTGCACTACTGGCAGCAGGATGAGCGCGGGGGCTGGGAAGAAAAGGCCCGGGCCGCCGCCGATCCGGGACCGTCTAAAAGCTAAAGACCAAAGGCCGGAGCGATTGTACGAAAGGGCGGACCGCCTATATCTTTTTTCAGTTTCGCGCTTCTCCATCCGGCTTATGGAAAGCGTGATAAAGCCGGAAGGAGCCCGGCCAAGCAGGGGATAAGGGCGTGCCGAAGTACGAAGTCCAGACCCATCGGGATAAGCGCTGGCTAACCCGCGACCTTTATGATTTCGAGACTCAGGCCATCGTCGCGGCTAAGAAGATCTATGCGACCTCGCAGGCCGATGGGGTGAGAGTGGTTCTTGACCGGCTGACGCCGGAAGGGCTGCACCGAGAGAAAATCATCTTCGAGGAAATGCGCAGCCAGCCGAAGGACAAACCGGTCCGCATTACCCCGATCGAGGATGGGGCGCGCTGCGCATCGGTTGCCGAGGTCTATGCTCTGGAAAGCCGGATGACGATCGGCCGGCTGCTCAAGAGCTATCTGGAACAGCAAATCCTGCTGCCCAGCGAGCTTCTGCATTGTTCGCGCCCGCTTACCCGCTTCCAGGAGGCCGACGGTCAGTTGATGCCCTCGGCCGTCGATCGCATCGTCGGCATGCAATGCCGGATCGATCCGAGCCTGAACGCCAAGGTCCGGCGCGACGAGATCTATGACTGGATCGCCGAAATCGGCCGGCGCGCCCGGCGCAGCGAGGGCGAAAAGCTGCTTTGGCCGCTGAGCCTCGACGATTTCCACAAGGTGGTGGCGACGGTGGCGAAATGCGCCTTCGTTCACGAGGAACAGGTGGCGCTGCTTTGCCATGTGATCGCCCGGGAAACCGGCAAGGAGCGCAGTTTCCTCGGTAAGCTGGAAGTGCTTCTGGGCTGCGTCTCGGAAGATCTGACCCTTGAGGTTCTGCGCATCCTCGATGGCTTCATCGCCGATGCCCTGGCGGTCAGTCAGGTCGTTCAGGAGATTCTGGGCGTTCGGCCCAATCTGGCCAATGCCTTGATCGCCCTTCTCGATTTTATCGACGGCAAGGCCGGGACGGCGGCGACGCGCGAACCCGAGACGGCGAAGGTCCTGCGCCGGCTGTTCGCCGAGGGCAAATTGCCCGACGGCCTGACCGTGTTGCTTGACCGCGTCACCCGCGAGTTGGGGGGGCGCCAGCCGCTGACCCGCAACGATCCCGACCGCGAGGAGGCGGCCTTTCTCGCCTTGCTCGACCGCCTGGTCAAGCCCGAGGGGGTGGCCGGCGGCACGGCGGTGGCGGCGGCCCTGACCCGGCGCTATGGCCTGCGGCTGGAGCAGGGCGGGCTGATCGGCTGGAAGCTGTCGGTGCTTGGCGTGTCGCGTCTGCTTGGCGAGAACGCCCGGCGCATGCAGTACCTCTGCGAGGTCGCCGGCGCGGCCGAGGGGGCCAATGCGCTGACCGTCGTCGCCGAAGAGGTGGTCGAGGTGGTCAAGCCGGCCGCCGATATCCATCATTTCGTCGCCCCCGATCTGGCGACGCCCGAAAAGCTGCGGATCCTCACCGGTCTGCAACGGGCCCTCGGCACCTCGTCCCTGCCCGAGGTGTTGCGCACCCGGGTGGTCGGCCGGTTGGACGATCTGCTGGCCCGTTATCTGGTCGATGCCGCCGTCGTCGAAAAGCTTGACGCCCCGGGCGATTCCTTGCGGCTGAGGGCGGTCCGGCTGGTGAAATTCTGCGGCTCGGGGCTGCTGTTGGAGGGCAAGGCCCTGGCCATCGCCCGTTCGCGCGTGCTCCATCACCTGCGGCAGCCGAATTTCGTCGAGGATTTCACCCAGGATTTCTCCGATCCGGGCGAACGCGAAGCCCGTCTGCGTGATTTCTATCGCATGCTGGCCGAGGCCGGCTTCCGCATCTGATAGCCAAGCACATCGTCATCGCGCTCTGGTTCAGATCGCTCGGGATTTGCTAAAACGGTTCGCCCCGCTTTTCCCCGGCCTCGAATGGAGCAGACCATGGACGACAGACGCGAGGGCGAAATCGCCCTCGATTTCGATCCCGTCACCCGTAAGGACGCCTCGGTCGCCTTTATCGGCCATATCCAAACGCCCTGGACCTCGCGCGATGAGGCGCCGCGCAATGTGATCGAGGCCCGCGAGCGCTCGACCGAGCCGGCGCGCATCACCCTTGACCCGGCTTTCGCCCCCGGCCTCGCCGGGCTGGCCGGCCACAGCCATGTCGTGGTGCTGTATTGGATGGACAAGGCGCGGCGCGATCTGATCGTGCAGTGTCCGCGCCATTCGGAAGGGCCGCGCGGCGTGTTCTCGTTGCGCTCGCCCCTGCGCCCCAATCCGGTGGCCCTGGCGGCGGTGCCCTTGCTGTCGGTCGATATCGCCGCCGGCGTGCTGACCGTCGGCCCGCTCGATTGCCTGAACGGCACGCCGCTGATCGACATCAAACCCTATTACGTCTCGACCGACTGCCATCCCACCGCTTGCAGCCCCTAAAGCCAATTCCGCGCGCTCTGAACCAGGGCGCGGCGTTGATTTGCTTGACTATCAAGGTCCTAGAGCGGTGAGCGTGAAATCTAGTCCCCGCTCACCGCTCTAGGAAAACCGGCGGCGGCGCCGCTTGGCGACAAGCCCCGCCCGGTGCCGCCGCAAAAGGATCAGCGGGCGCCGACGGCGACCAGATCCTCGATGCTGACGATGGGCAGGCCATGGGCTTGGCCATAGCCGATCAGGGTCGGCAGGCGGGCCATGGTGCCATCGGGGTTCATCACCTCGCACAGCACCCCGGCCGGGCGCAGCCCCGCCAACCTCATCAGGGCGATGGTCGCCTCGGTATGGCCCCGGCGCGCGCTCAGGCCATCGGCATGGGCGCGCAAGGGGAAGACGTGGCCGGGGCGGGCCAGATCATCGGCGGTGCTGGCGGGATCGATGGCGGCGCGGATGGTGGTGACCCGATCGGCGGCCGAGACCCCGGTGGTCACGCCCTCGCGCGCCTCGATCGAGACGGTAAAGCCGGTGCCGTTGCGCGAGGTGTTGTGGGCGACCATCGGCGGCAAAGCCAGACGATCAAGGTCGGGGTCGGTCAGGATCAGGCAAACGATGCCCGAGCCATCGCGGATCATCCGGCTCATCTGTTCGGCTGTCAGGGTTTCGGCGGCGAAAATAAGGTCTCCCTCGTTTTCGCGGTCCTCATCGTCAACGACGATGACCCCCTGGCCCTGGCGCAGGCTGTCAACGGCGCGGGAAACCCGCTCCTGGGCGGTGCCGGGAAGAGAGAGGGGATTGGCAAAGATCTGATTCATGGTTCTCACCTTTAAGACTGGGCGAGCCTGAATCAGGGCGGCAGAGGACTTCCCCGGGCGGCGGACAGGAGTCCGCCTTCCAGGGTGTGAGCAAAGCGCCATCCCCCGACCAAGCGGGAACGCCGCGGGCGGGGGAGGGGGATGTCACCTCGTTCTCTTCCATCCGGACTATACCGTCGGCTCCGGCTTCGCACCGGATCTGCTGGACCCCTTCACCACCGGCAAAGGGCGCTCGCGGGCTGTCCCCCCCGTGAAAGGGAAGGATTACCGCCGGTCGGGAGTTTCACCCTGCCCTGAGAACAAGCATCTATGGCGCCGACCTTTTAGAGGGGCCGACGGACCGCAGGGTCGACCCGGGCGCGATCGATGTCAAGCCCAAGCCGAAGACGCGCTTTGATCGAAAAAATGAGAACGATAATGCGATTGACTTGCAAATATGGAGTCGCTAGGTTTTGAGTGGTTTTAATCTGGAACCGGCGGGAGACTTCTCCATGTATGTTTGCATTTGCAACGCCTTGACCGACCGTCACGTGCGCGAGGATGTGCAGGGCGGGGCCCGCTCCGCCGGCGCGGTGTTCGCCCGCCGCGGCGTCCGTCCGGTCTGCGGCAAATGCGGCGATTGCATGCGAGCCCTGGTCCGTGAAACCCGCGAGACCTCGTCATCATCCGCCGATGTCGGCGCCTTGCTGATGGCGGCGGAATAATCCCCCTCGCGCGCCATAAACGCCGCCCTCCCTTAAACCCTTCGCTCCGCTTGCCTATATGTCCCCTAGACCCGGGGGATGCGATCCATGCGTCCCTTACGGATAACCGGCGCGCGGGCTGCGGCCCCCTCGTGATGCCCCGTGCGCCCAAAGGGGACGACATCGATGAAGGGTGATCCCGCGATCATCAAACGCCTGAACGGCGTTTTGAAAAACGAACTCACCGCGATCAACCAGTATTTCCTGCATGCCCGCATGCTGCAGAACTGGGGGCTTACCCGGCTTGGCAAGCGCGAATTCAAGGAATCCATCGAAGAGATGGAGCATGCCGACAAGCTGATCAAACGGGTGTTGTTCCTGGAAGGCCTGCCCAATCTGCAAGACCTGGGCAAGCTGCGCATCGGCGAAACCGTGCGCGAGGTGCTGGAAAACGATCTGGCCTTGGAACTGGCGGCGCGCGACACCCTGGTCGAGGGCGTGGCCGAGGCCGAAGCGGCCCAGGATTTCGTCTCCCGCCAAATTCTCGATGAGATCCTCGAAGATACCGAAGAACACATCGACTATCTGGAAACCGAGATCGGCCTGATCGATCAGGTTGGCCCGCAGAACTACATCCAATCGCAGATCGACGCCGGCGAAAGCTGAAAAAAAACGCCCAGACCGGCGCCCTCCGGTCCAACAGAAGTCCGCCAGCCCCCCCCTTGTCGGGCAGGGCTGGCGGAAGCTTGGAGTAGTGAAGCGGGGAGCAGATCTCATGCCCGCCGTTCTAGAGTTTGTCAGGGAAAAGTGGGCACCGCTTTTCCCGAAAAGACAAACTCAAACAAAGGGATCCAGGGTCTGTCCGCTTCAGCATCAAGCGGACAGACCCTAAGGCCGGCGGAAGACCACCACCTTGGCCGTCGAGCGCTGGACCACCTCGCCGCGCTGGTTGAGGGTGTCGCTTTGGCAGGTGACGATGGCGCGGTCGGGGCGGGACTTCGACGGGGTGATGGCCAGCACGGTGGTTTCAACGTGAAGCTCATCGCCCGGTCGCGTCGGATTGGGCCAGCTAAGCTCGGTCCCGGCGCCGATGATGCCCTGGGCCAGCGGCAGGCCGCTGGTGACAAGCAGGCGCATGGTGATGGCGGCGGTGTGCCAGCCGCTGGCCGCCAGACCGCCAAACAGGCTGTGGCGCGCCGCCTCCTCGTCGAGATGAAAGGGTTGGGGGTCGAATTCGCCGGCGAAGGCCTTGATCGCCGCCGCCTCGACCCGGTGGCGAGCGCTGTCGAAGCGATCGCCCACCGCAAGGTCTTCAAGAAAAAGCCCGGCCCGGGGGAGCGGGGTCTGCTGCTGCGTCTCTGCGGTCATCAAGCGTGGCTCCCCCGGGATGAAAAAAGGTCAGCCCACGCCCAGGTCACTGGGCACGAGGCCGACGCCGGTCAGGGCTTCGGTCTGGCGGCGGGCCAGGGCGTCGACATCGAAATTGTCGATCAGCTCGTGGAACATCTGGAACCAGTTGATCTCGGCTTTCAGATGCCAGAAGACGCTGCCCAGACCGATGGCCGCCCGGTCCATCAGCACGAATTCGCGCGGCGGGGTGACGCCGCCGATCGCCTTGAGATCCTGGTGGACCTTTTCGGCGACCTGTCGGCCCTGATTGCCGCCCATCGGCAGATCTTCCTGGATATTGCGCACCCGGTCTTCCAGAAGCGGGCCATAGATGAACTTGGCCCATTGGTTGAGGACGGCGATCGTGTCCTTGGACAGATCGCGAAATCCCCAGCAATCATAAGCGTGTACGGCGCGTTCCTGATCGTTGTCGCGCAGGGCGATATAAAGATCGATCACCCCTTGGACGAAGACCGGGCGGAAGACGCGGATGGTGCCGAAATCGAGCAGGTTCACCGAGAAGTCTTCGCGCACCGTGTAATTGCCCAGATGCGGGTCGCCATGGATGACGCCGTAGTCATAGAAGGGCACATACCAGGCGCGGAACATATTATAGGCGAGGTGGTTGCGCTCTTCCGGGCTGTGATTGATGAAGGTCAGCAGGCGTTCGCCCTGCAGCCAAGTCATGGTCAAAAGCCGCTTCGTCGACAGATCGGCGATCGGTTCGGGAACATGAACGCCGGCCTCGTCGCGCAGCATATGGCGATAAAGCCGCATGTTGCGGGCTTCGCGGGCGTAATCGAGTTCCTCGCGCAGCCGCTCGGTGATCTCGGCGTGGATCTCGGTCGGGTCGATGGCGCCGTCATAGCGCCGATAGAGGCCGATGATGATCTTGAGCTGGCTGAGGTCGGCCTCGACGGTCGAGTCCATATCGGGATATTGCAGCTTGCAGGCCAAAGCCCGGCCATCGAGGTGGATGGCGCGGTGGACTTGGCCAAGCGAGGCGGCGGCGACCGCGTCGTGATCGAAGGAGGCGAAGCGGCCCAGCCAGTTGGGACCCAGTTCGGCGGTCATCCGCCGTTTGACGAAGGGCCAGCCCATGCGTGGCGCATCGGCCTGAAGCTGGGTCAGCTCGGCGGTGAATTCCTGGGGCAGGGCGTCGGGGATGGTGGACATGATCTGCGCCACCTTCATCAAGGGGCCCTTCAGTCCGCCCAGGGCCTCGCGCAGATCCGAGGCCATGCGCGCCCGATCGCCCTTGAAACCCAGGTATTTCTCGCCGGCCGCCCGGGCGGCGATGCCGCCCATCGCGGTGGAGACGCGGGCATAGCGGCGAAACCGCCCACCAAGGGAATTGCTTTCGGTCATAGGGTCATCCCGTTACGGCCAAGGCGGTGGCTGATGCCACCGCCTTTAGAGCGGTATGTGTGAAACCTAGTCTTCGGACACCGCTCTACAATGCTGATATCGAAGCAAATCGTCGTCGCGATCTGGTCCAGATCGCTCGGGGATTTGCTTTAGGGAGGGGGCTCACGCCACCTCTTCCAGTTCGTCAATGAAGCCCTTCAACACCCCAAGCCCGCGCTTCCAGAAATCCGGGTTGGAGGCGTCGAGCCCGAAGGGGGCGAGAAGCTCCTTGTGGCGCAGCGTTCCCCCCGCGCCCAGCATATCCAGGTATTTCGCCTGGAAGTCGGGAACGCTCCCCTCCTGATAGACCGCATAAAGCGAGTTCACCAGACAGTCGCCGAAGGCATAGGCGTAGACATAGAACGGCGAGTGGATGAAATGGGGGATATAGGTCCAATAGGTGCGGTACTCGGCATCGAAACGGAAGGCCGGACCGAGACTTTCGGTCTGCACCTCCATCCAGATCTCGCACAGGCGATCGGGGGACAGCTCGCCTTGCAGGCGCTCGCTATGCACTTTGTGCTCGAAGGTGTGGAAGGCGATCTGGCGGACCACCGTGTTGATCATGTCCTCGACCTTGCTCGCCAGCATGATGCGCCGACGCTTGGCGTCGCCGGCGGAATCGAGCATGGCGCGGAAGGTCAGCATCTCGCCAAAGACCGAGGCCGTCTCGGCCAGGGTCAGCGGCGTATCCGACAACAGCGGCCCCTGGCGGGCGGCCAGCACCTGATGAACGCCATGGCCCAGTTCATGGGCCAGGGTCATGACGTCGCGGGTGCGGCCCATGAAGTTGAGCAGCAGGTAAGGATGGGCCGAGGGCACGGTGGGATGGGCGAAGGCGCCCGAGGCCTTGCCCGGGCGGGCGGGCACGTCGATCCACGGATTGTCGAAGAAGCGCTTGCCCACCGCCGCCAATTCGGGCGAGAAGGCGCCGTAAGCTCCCAGAACGGTGTCGCGGGCCTGATCCCAGGTGAAGCGGCTGTCATCGGCTTCGGGCAGGGGGGCGTTGCGGTCCCAATAATCCAAGGTGTCGCGGCCGAACCATTTGGCCTTCATCTGGTAATAGCGGTGCGAGAGGTCGCCATAGCTGCCGCGCACCGCCGAGACCAGGGCGTCGACCACGGCGTCTTCCACCTGATTGCCCAGGTTGCGCGCCGCCATCGGATGGGCGTAGCCGCGCCAGGAATCATCGATCTGCTTGTCTTTGGCCAGGGTATTGGTGATACGCGAAAACAGCCGCAGATTGTCTTCCAGAACGCCGCCGATGGCCTTGGCGGCGGCCTTGCGGCGCTCGGGCTGGGGATCGGACAGGCGATCGAAGGCTTCGGTCGAGGTCAGGGTCTCGTTGTCGATGGGGAAGCGCAGATGGGCGACGGTTTCGTCGAACAGCCGCATCCAGGCCGAGCTGCCCGCCACATCCTTTTCGTTGAGCAGGCGTTCCATGTCATCGGAGAGCTGATGCTTGCGGAAGGCCCGCAAATCGCGAATCCACGGCGCATAACGCCCGGCCAGCGGATTTTTCAGCTTTTCGGCCAGGGCGTCGTCGTCGATAAGGTTTATTTCCAGGGTGAAGAACAACATCTGACTCGAGATGGCCGTGCCTTTTTCCATCATCGCCTGATGGAACTGACCGATGGCGACATCGGTCACATCGCCGGCCTGCAGCAGCTGCGAATAGCTGAGAATGCGATAAAGCGTCTCGGATAGGCGCTCGAAGGCGACGATGGCTTCGCCCAGGGCGGCGCCATCAAGCCCGGCGACCTTGCCGGCGTAAGTGTCGCGGAAGGCCTTGGCCCCGCTTTCGGTTTCGGCAAGATCGGTCTTCAGGGCCGCGGAGTCGGGACCATCATAGAGATCGCCGAGGTCCCAGACGGGAAGAGGGGAAACAGCGTTCGCCTGGGCGGCAACATGCGTCATGAAGACTCTCTCCTTGGGCTATGCACAGGGCGCCCCCCGTGGGGTGCCTACGCGGTCAATATGGGGCGGGGTTTGGAAACAGAAAAGAGACAGGTTATGGTGATAGACCGCCGGGCCACATCGGCGGATCGGGGAGGAAGAGAGTCAGTGTCCGAATATCGGTATCCGGCGGTAAACTACGAAACCTGCGGCAACCTGCTTGCGATGTTCCTGGCCCAAGCCGAGCGGTTTGGCGAGCGACCATTCCTGTGGTCCAAAAGCGAGGGGGGTTATGCGCCGTGGAGCTGGGCCTCGGTCCACGATCAGGTGATCGCTCTCGCCAATGCGATGATCGACCAGGGCCTCGCCCCCGGCGATCGCGTCGTTCTGGCCTCGGAGAACCGCCCGGACTGGACGATCGCCGATCTGGCCATTCTGGCGGCGGGCGCCATCCCGGTTCCGGCCTATGCCACCCATACGGAAGCCGACCATCTGCATGTGCTCGACAATGTCGAGGCGGCGATGGCGATCGTCTCGACGCCGCTGGTCGCCGAGCGCTTCCTGCGCGCCGCCGCGCGGGCCAAACGGCGGCCGCTGGTGGTGATGATGGATTTCGACGACGCCGTCGTCGTGCCCGCGGGGCTGACCGTTCTCGCCTGGAACGCCATGATGGCCGAAGGCGAGGGGCGCGGTGTCCCCGCCGTCGTCCATCGCATCCAGACCGATGATTTGGCCTCGATCATCCATACCTCGGGAACCGGCGGCACGCCCAAGGGGGTGATGCTGGCCCACCGCTCGATCCTGCATAATTGCCACGGCGCCTTCAAACTGCTGGAGACCATCGGCCTGGAGGAAGAGGTTTTCCTGTCCTTCCTGCCGCTCTGCCATTCCTATGAGCACACCACCGGGCTGTTCTTCCCGATCTCGCTGGGCGCCCAGGTCTATTTCGCCGAAGGGGCCGAGACCCTGGCGGCCAATATGGTTGAAGCCAAGCCGACGATCATGACGGCGGTGCCAAGGCTTTACGAAATGATGCGGGCGCGCATCCTGCGCGCCGTCGAGAAGGAAGGCGGCCTGAAGGAAAAGATGTTCCGCGAGGCCGTCGATCTTGGCCGTCGCCGCATGGACGATCCCGCCAGCCTTGGCGTCAAGGACAAGCTGACCGACGCCGCGCTTGATAAGCTGGTGCGCCATGCGGTCAAGGCGCGCTTCGGCGGCCGGCTGAAGGCGATGATCTCGGGCGGCGGGCCGCTCAACCCCGATGTCGGCTATTTCTTCCGCGCCCTGGGCATTCCGGTGCTTCAGGGCTACGGCCTGACCGAGACGGCGCCGGTGGTGTCGTGCAACATGCCCAAGAAGGTCAAGATGAACACCGTGGGGCCGGCGCTCTATGGGGTCGATATCCGCATCGCTAGCGATGGCGAGATCCTGGTCAAGGGTCCGCTGGTCATGGATGGCTATTGGAACGACCCGGAAAGCACCCGGGCCGTGCTCGATCCCGACGGCTGGCTGCATACGGGCGACGTTGGCACCCTTGACGAGGACGGCTTCATCCAGATCACCGACCGCAAGAAGGACCTGATCGTCAATTCGGGCGGCCACAATATCTCGCCCCAGCGCGTGGAAGGGATCCTGGGGCTGGAGCCCGAGATCGGCGTCGGCGTCGTCTTTGGCGACCGCATGCCCCATCTGGTCGCCCTGATCGTGCCCGAAAAGGAGTTTCTGGCGCGGTGGTCGAAGGAGACCGGCAAACCGGCCGATCTGGCCCTGGTCTATGAGGACGCCGATCTGCGCCAAGCCATCGGCAAGGCGGTCGAGCGGGCCAATGCCAAGCTGGGAACGGTGGAAAAAATCCGCAAATTCGCCCTCCTCCCCGAGCCGATGAGCGTCGAGAACGACCAGCTCACCCATTCGATGAAGGCCCGGCGCCACGTTCTGCGCGACCGCTATGGCGCGCTGATCGCCGGGCTTTATAGCGGCGCCTAAGGGTCTTTCCGGCGGCAAGGCGGTCCCCCCAAACGCCCCAGGGGGGATGTCTTCTGTCGGGGTTTGCGCGATTTGATGGTAAGCGGTATTCTGGGGAACTGTCAGGAATTTCGTGTGCGGGCGGGCATAATGGGTAAAAAGGAGATGCCCTATGTCCCGACGCAAAGAACCGGCGATCCCGAATGCGCTTCTCGATCAACTGTTGGCGGGCGGTGATGCCAGCGCGGCCTTTGAGCAGGGTGGCCTGCTTGATGCGCTGAAGAAGGCGCTGACGGAACGTACCTTGAACGCGGAGATGGACCACCCTCTCGCTGGCGGGAATGGGGCCGGCAACACGCGCAACGGCTACGGCCGGAAGACGGTGATGACGGATACCGGCAGCCTTGCGATCGACGTGCCGCGCGACCGTCAGTCAAGCTTCGATCCGTAGATAATCGCCAAGGATCAGCGCCGCTTTCCCGGTTTTGACGAAAAGATCGTGTCGATGTACGCGCGCGGTATGAGCAAGCGCGAGATCACCGGATATTTCCAAGAGTTGTACGGTATCGACGTTTCGCCCGACTTGATCAGCACGGTGACGTGTGCGGTGCTCGACGAGATCGTGGCAGCGGCCGCTGGACTCGGTTTATCGGCTTGTCTTCTTCGACGCGATCCGGGTGAAGATCCGCAACGAAGGCATGGTTCGCAACAAGGCGATCCACATCCCGCTGGGTGTGCACGCCGACGGAGCCAAGGATGTGCTCGGCCTATAGCTGGAGCAGAACGAGGGAGCCAAATTCTGGCTGCGGGTAATGATTGAGGCCTTAAACGCGAAGCTCAGGCGGGGGCCGTCCGCGTCAGGGGGCATTTCCCCAGCGACGAGGCCGCCACTAAACTGCTCTGCCTGATCTTGAACCGCTCAGAGAAAGAGTGGAAAACGCCGCTACGTGAGGGATCCATGGCCAAGGTCCAGTTCGCCGTCATCTTCGGCGATCGCTTCATTCGAGCCATGGTGGCGTAAGGTTTAACCGCCCGCCCGCACACAAAATTCCTGACAGTCCCGTTGGAAATGTCAACCCCTACGACCGCGCCAGCATTGTCCCGAACGCATTGTCGGCGTCTTCACCTGAGTTTTTCGCCAATCTTATTGTGCATTTAAGGCCAATCCTGTCATGACCGCCCTCTTCGAGGATAATGTTTCGCCGAAAAGGCGGCAGTTCCCGGAGTTTCTGGCGCATCAAGTTGATTTGCGCAGCCTCTGCGGCACCGCTGGTCGGACCAGCTAAAAGCATGTTAGATGAAATGGAGGCGCAGACACGCTATCGTCAACGAGGGGCATGATGAAGAAAGCCGACGCTAAGGGTGGAAACGGAGACATATATTATCTGGGTGATGGTAAGACAGTAAAAAAAGTATTACGCAATACGAGCACAGAAGATCGGCGCCCGCGCTTTATAAAAGAAATAGATGTTCTTCGAAAATTAGAAGGAGAGGGATTTAGCAACATAGTTAAAGTTATAGACTACGATATTATTAATGATAATAATCCCTGGTACACAATGAAACGCTATCGAGGAGATTCAAATATAATCATCGATTTGACTCGGGGCAACGCTTGTAAGGCTGCCAAGTTGCTCCTTCCCGTGGCCGAAACTCTAATGCGGTTGTCGGAACGTGATCCTCCTATATTTCATCGTGATCTCAAGCCAGAAAACCTTTTGGTCGGTGGGTCTGATGACGATCCGAGATTGCTCATCGCCGATTTTGGCTGCGCGTATTTCGCGAGCGAAGATGATCGCCTCACGCCCGAATTTCGGGCGGTCGGAGCAGCTAATTATCGTGCTCCGGAATACCATCATGGACGCGTTGAAGAGGTTACCGAGAAAGGCGACATCTTTTCCCTAGGGAAGATTCTGTGGTTCTTCATCAATGGCATAAAAGACGATATATTCCCCTACACGCTTTGGTTTCCGGACTTGTACAATCTTTCCGCCCGATTCCAGGGCGTCGCAGGCATCGCGAAGGCCAATCTTCTGATTGCCGCCGCCACTCATCATGACGCCGCCCATCGACTTTTATACATCGATTTCATCGCTCAGTTGCGGAGCCTCGCTGAGATGGACATTGCTGAAGAGAATGATGACGATCTGAATGTCAGGGCTCTTATGTTCGACGAACAAATGCGATTGAACACAGAACGGCGGGAAAAAATCGTAACCGATCTGCTCTTGTTGTTCATGAGTGACCTATCGAGGGCAATCGGGAGTCTGCCGCAATTTTCGGAGACCACGCGCATGCGCGAAGTGCGAGGTTTTGAAATTAACAACATCGTGAAAGGCGTGGTCAGACAATCTAGTAACCAACCTGTGTGGAATTACGAAGGTCAATCTCTAAAAATAGAGACCATAATTCGTCCATATGAGGAATGGTATGCTGTCGGCCCATTGATACAGCCGAGAACCGAAGAACCATTTATTGTATTTAAAATTTGCGCTTACAACCAAAAAAGACATAAAAACAATTATGATATAATATATATTATAGATAAAGAGAATGGTATTTCACAGATAGTTGATAATACTCAAATTTTTCATGATGAAAAAAATCTCTATTCGATCTTCGAGAAGGCCGTACGGTTCGTCACCGCTTTACCAATCCGCATTGATTATGAGTGATGCGCCCATTTGCGTCGTCCGATTGTCATAATGCGCCATGGTTGATCGACGATTTTGTTTCATGCCTCGCAGCAGTGGTCGATGATGCCGTAGGAGGTGAAGACGCGGTTCGAGAGTCAGTTATCGCGCATGAACTGCCAGATGTTTTCGACCGGGTTCAGTTCGGGACATTTGGCTGGTAGCGCGATGATGCTAATATTGGCGGGCACGTCGAGCTTGTCGGTGGTGTGCCAACCAGCCTGATCCATCAGCACGACCGTCTTCGCGTCGGGGGCGATGGCGAGCGATATCTCGATCAGGTGAAGCGCCCTTGTTTCGGTGTTGCAGAAGGGCAGGACCAGCCCGGCCCCCTTGCCCTGTTCCGGGCAGATCGCGCCAAAGATAGAGGCCAATTTCGTCCGCGGATCTTTTTGGCGCCGATGGCCGCCCCCGCCAGGACAGCCCCTCCGGTCGGCTACGCCGCCCTAAGGGGCCATCCTGGCAGCGCTCCTACATCACATCCGGGGACACGATCTATCCGGCGTCGCGGTGCTGCTCATTTTGCACGGTCTCGACGCCGACGAGGTGGAGCGGGTTTTCCGCCACCCTCTGGGCCGCTGCCATCTGCGACCATTCGGGGGATCGAGACATGGCTCGGGGCCGAAGCTTCGCCCTCGACATCCTGTGCAAAAGCGGCGGCGCCAACGTCGGACAGGCCCTCTGGGCGGGGCAATCAGCCTCGATCTCATCTTCGTCTACAAGGCCATATGATCAGCGTTGAGCAGCTCGGGGGATGTCTTCTGTCGGGTTTTGCGCGATTTGCGGGCTGGGTCTTTCGCCTGGACGGCGATTGTCGATCTTTCCTTGCTTTCCTTTGGCCACGGTCCTCGCGCCGATTGTCGCTTGCGCCCCCATAACCCACCTTTTCAATAAGATAAAGCCATCCGCCCCAAAAGAAGGCGGGGGCGGTGCGCGGTTGGGTCGGCGAACGGGCCGCCGCGTTCTGGGAGGATAGGGGCGCGGGGCCGGTTCGCCCGGGCGCGCCCATGGGGAGGCCCGCGCGATGACGATCCAAGCGCCGATCAACCGATCCGAGCTCTCGCCACAGGCCTTTGCGCCGGAGCTTGAGGATAAATACGCCCTGACCGGCGGCCGGGCCTATATGACCGGCACCCAGGCCCTGGTCCGTCTGGCCCTGGCCCAGCGCCGCAGCGACCGCAAGGCCGGTTTGGACACTAGGGGCTTCATTTCGGGCTATCGCGGCTCGCCGCTTGGCGGCTTCGACAAGGAATTGTGGAAGGCCCGGCCGTGGCTGGAGGCCGAGGGCATCGTGTTCAAGCCCGGGATCAACGAGGATCTGGCCGCCACCGCCGTTTGGGGAAGCCAGCAGGTCGGCCTGTTCAAGGGCGCCCGCCAGCAAGGCGTGTTTGGCATCTGGTATGGCAAGGGACCGGGGATCGATCGCAGCGGCGATGTGTTCAAGCACGCCAATAACGCCGGCACCGCGCCTTTGGGCGGCGTCTTGCTGATCGCCGGCGATGACCATGCCGCCAAATCCTCGACCGCCGCCCATCAGTGCGAATACTCCTTCATGGACGCCATGATCCCGGTGCTCCATCCCGCCGGCCTTGAAGAGGTGATCTCCTTCGGGCTGTTCGGTCTGGCGCTTAGCCGCTATTCGGGATGTTGGGTGGCGCTGAAGACCATCGCCGAGACGGTGGATTCCTCGGCCCCCGTTCTGCTTGATCCCGACCCGCCGGCCTTCTTGTTGCCGGCCGAAGGGCAGGCCCCAGTTGGGGGGCTGCATATCCGCTGGCCCGATCCGGCGCTCGATCAAGAAGCCCGGCTGATGCGCCACAAGCTTTACGCGGCGCTGGCTTTCGCCCGGGTCAATCGCATCGACAAGGTGGTGATGGATAGCCCGGTGCCGCGCCTGGGCATCGTCAGCGTCGGCAAGGCCTATCTCGATGTTCGCCAAGCGCTGGACGATTTGGGGATCGATCCGGCGATGGCGGCGGCGATCGGCCTGCGCCTCTATAAGGTTGGGATGCCCTGGCCGCTGGAACGCGAGGGGGTGCGCGCCTTCGCCGAGGGGCTGGAGGAGATCCTCGTCGTCGAGGAAAAGCGCGCCGTCGTCGAAAACCAGATCAAGGAACAGCTCTATAACTGGCGCGAGGATGTCCGCCCGCGCGTCGTTGGCAAGTTCGACGAGAGCGGGGCGTGGCTGCTGCCTAGCGCCGGCGAACTGACCCCGGCGATGGTCGCCCGCGCCCTGGCCGGGCGCATCGGCCGGTTCGTCACCGGGCCGTCGATCCGCGACCGCCTGGACTGGCTGGAACGCAAGGACGCAGCCCTGGCCGGGCCGACGGCGGTTCTCAAGCGCCTGCCGACCTATTGCGCCGGCTGCCCCCATAACACCTCGACCACCCTGCCCGAGGGATCGCGGGCCCTGGCTGGCATCGGCTGCCATTACATGGTCACCTGGATGCCCGAACGCGCCACCGCCACCTTCAGCCAGATGGGCGGCGAGGGGGTGGCCTGGATCGGTCAGGCGCCGTTCACCGATGAGCCCCATGTCTTCGTCAATCTGGGCGATGGCACCTATTTCCATTCGGGGATTCTGGCGATCCGCGCCGCCGTCGCCGCCGGGGTCAACGTGACCTATAAGATCCTGGTCAACGACGCGGTGGCGATGACCGGCGGTCAGCCGATCGATGGCCTGCTCAGCGTTGATGGCCTGTCGCGCCAGCTGGAAGGCGAGGGGGTGGGCAAGATCGTCGTCGTCTCCGACGAGCCCGGCAAATACCCGATTGGCACGGTTTTCGCCGCCGGCGTCACCATCCGCCACCGCGATGATCTGGACGCCATCCAGAAGGATCTGCGCGGCTGGCCCGGGGTGTCGGCGATCCTTTATGATCAGACCTGCGCGGCGGAAAAGCGCCGTCGCCGCAAGCGCGGGCTGCTGGCCGATCCCGATCGCCGGGTTTTTATCAATGATCTGGTCTGCGAGGGCTGCGGCGATTGCGGCAAGGTCTCCAATTGCGTGGCGATCGAGCCGCTGGAAACCGAGTTCGGCCGCAAGCGCTCGGTCGATCTATCGGCCTGCAACAAGGATTACTCCTGCCTCAAGGGCTTCTGCCCCAGTTTCGTGACCGTCAGCGGCGCCGAGGTCCGCCGCCCCGAAGGGGTTGGCGAGGTGGCCTTTCCCCCTTTGCCCGAACCGCGATTGGCCGATCTGGGCGCGCCTTATTCGATCCTCGTCACCGGCATCGGCGGCACCGGGGTGGTGACGATCGGCGCCCTGCTCGGCATGGCCGCCCATCTGGAAGGCAAGGGGGTGACGGTGCTTGATCAAACCGGGCTGGCCCAAAAGAACGGCGCGGTGACCACCCATGTCCGCATCGCCGCCAGCCAGGAGGCTTTGCACGCCGTGCGCATCGCCGCCGGCAACGCCAATCTGCTGCTGGGCTGCGACGCTTTGACGGCGGCCGGTCCCGAGGTGCTGGCCAAGGCGCGGCCAAGGGCCACCGACGCGGTGATCAATACCCGTCCGGTGATGACCGCCGCCTTCACCCGCGATCCCGACAGCCGCTATCCCGAGGCCGAGGTGCGCGCGGCGCTGAGCGCCACCACGCGCCGCGCTTTTTTCCTCGATGCCACGACCATCGCCACGGCGCTGATGGGGGACTCGCTGGCAACCAATCCCTTCATGATCGGCTATGCGTGGCAAAAGGGCCTGCTGCCGCTGGGCCGCGCCGCCATCGAACGGGCGATAACCCTGAATGGCGCGGCGGTGGCCTTCAATCTTGAAGCCTTGCTGTGGGGCCGCCGCGCCGCCCATGATCTGGAGGCGGTGACGGCCCTGCTCGACCGGGCGGGCGGCGGGCCCGAACACCACCGGCGCTCCGAGAGTGTGGCCGAGACCATCGAGCGGCGGGCGACGTTCCTTGCCGCCTATCAGAACGCGGCGCTGGCGGCGCGCTATCGCCGGCTGGTCGAGGCGGTGGTCGCGGTCGAAAAACGGGTGAGGCCAGGGGGCGAGGCGCTGAGCGAGGCGGTCGCCAAGGCTTACTTCAAGCTGCTGGCCTATAAGGATGAATACGAGGTGGCGCGGCTCTACAGCGACGGCCGCTTCGCCCAGGCCCTGGCGGCGCGCTTCTCGGGCAAGCCGCGACTGACCGTGCATCTGGCGCCGCCCTTGATGAGCCCGCGCGATCCAACCACCGGCCGGTTGCGCAAGCGCGCCTTCGGCGCCTGGATCTTTCCGCTTTTCCGCCTGCTCGCCCGGCTCAAGGGCCTGCGCGGCACGCCTTTCGATCCCTTCGGCCAAACGAGCGAGCGCCGCCTGCAGCGCCGGTTGATCACGGAGTACGAAACGACCCTGGGGGTGATCTTGGAGCGCGTCGATCCCCAGGGCTATGATCTGGCCGTCGAGATCGCCGGCCTGCCGCTGGAGATGCGTGGCTTCGGTCCGGTGCTGGTTGAGGCCGTGACCAAAGCCCAGGCCCGCGAGCGCACCTTATTGGCCGCCTTCCTCGCCCCCCGGCCTTTGGCCTCGGCGGCGGAATAAGCACCCGAAGGAAAGGAACGATCATGGCTGTTGGGCGGAGAGGACGATCCATCGACGGTGATAAGAGGGGGCGGGTGGACGTCCTCGTCTTATCGGACCAAGATATGGCGCGGTTCCTAGCACTTCTGGACAAGCCGCCGGCGCCGACGCCAGCCCTGCGCGAAGCCGCCCGCCGCTATTTTCTTCACCCTTCTTTGCCCAGGATCCCCCCCGATGGCCGAGGATACCCGTCTGACGACGATCGCCGAGCTTGAAGCGCTTTATGGCCGCCCGTCGGGAGGGGCGGTGAGCAAGGAAACCGATCATCTGATCGCGCCCTATCGCCGTTTCGTCGAAGCCGCGCCTTTTCTCAGTCTGGCCACCCGGGGCGAGAAGGGCGTGGAATGCTCGCCGCGTGGCGATGCTCCGGGCTTCGTCAAGGTGCTTGATCCCCGGACCCTGCTGGTGCCCGATCGCAAGGGCAACCGGCGCATGGAATCTTTGCGCAATATCCTGACCGATCCCCATGTCGCCCTGCTGTTCCTGATCCCCGGGGTCGGCGAGACCCTGCGGGTGCGCGGCCGGGCGATCATCTCCACCGATCCCGCCTTGCTCGCGCTTGGGACGATGCGGGGCACCCCGCCGTTGTCGGCCCTGGTGGTCAGCATTGACAGCGTGCTGTTCCAATGCTCGCGGGCGATCGCCCGTTCGGGGCTGTGGACCGACGAGGCGCGTGTTGAGCGCGCAAGCCTACCCACCGCCGGCGAAATGCTCAAAGCCACCGATGCCACTTTCGATGGCGATGGCTTCGATCAGGCCTGGAAGACCGAAGAAAAGGCCGGGATGGTTTGATCGGGCGCTTTTGCGCGGCGACCCCACGGAAATCCGGGCTTTACGACCCGGGGTAATTCGCTTATGCGAAAGATCTTGGGGTCTTGTTCGCCCCGGCTTACCGCCGGGGAAGCATGAAGTCCGGCTAAAATGCGGCGTTTCCGGTCGACCGGTCTTGTGTCGGGATGGGGGAACGGGCATGGTTCCGCCCTTGGGCTCGATAAGACCTTAGACCGTCTCACGACAATTGATGGGTGCGTTATGAAGATCGCTATTCCAAAAGAGCGACGCCCCGGCGAGGATCGCGTCGCCATCTCTCCCGAGGTGGTGAAGAAGCTCGTCGGCCTGGGGTTCGAGGTGATCGTCGAACAAGGGGCCGGTGTCGGCGCGTCGATAACCGACGATGCCTTGACCGCCGCCGGCGCCACCATCGCCAGCACGGCGGCGCAGGCCCTGTCCCAGGCCGATGTGGTCTGGAAGGTACAGCGGCCGATGACCGCCGAGGAGGGCACCGACGAGGTCGCCCTGATCAAGGAAGGCGCGGTCCTGATGTGCCATCTTGGCGCCCTGACCAACCGTCCGGTGGTCGAGGCCCTGACCAAGCGCAAGATCACCGCCTATGCCATGGAACTGATGCCGCGGATCAGCCGCGCCCAGTCGATGGATATCCTTTCCAGCCAGTCGAACCTCGCGGGCTATCGCGCCGTGATCGACGGCGCTTATGAATTCGCCCGCGCCTTTCCGATGATGATGACCGCCGCCGGCACCGTGCCGCCGGCCCGCGTGCTGGTGTTTGGCGTCGGCGTCGCCGGATTGCAGGCGATCGCCACGGCCAAGCGCCTGGGCGCCGTGGTCATGGCCACCGACGTTCGCGCCGCCACCAAGGAACAGGTGGAAAGCCTGGGCGGCAAGTTCATCACCGTCGATGACGAGGCGATGAAGACCGCCGAGACCGCCGGCGGCTACGCCAAGGAAATGGGCGAGGAGTTCCGCAAGAAGCAGGCCGAGGCCGTGCTCAAGGAACTGGTCAAGACCGATATCGCCATCACCACCGCCCTGATCCCCGGCAAGCCCGCGCCGGTGCTGATCACCGAGGAGATGGTGACCAAGATGAAGCCGGGCAGCGTCATCATCGATCTGGCCGTCGAAGCCGGCGGCAATTGCCCGCTGTCGGAGCCGGGCAAGATCGTTGTCAAACACGGCGTCAAGATCGTTGGCCACACCAACGTCCCCTCGCGCGTCGCCGCCGACGCCAGCCCGTTGTTCGCCAAGAACCTTCTGAACTTCCTCACCCCCCACGTCGACAAGGACACGAAGACGCTGGTGATGAAGCTCGAGGACGAAACGGTTTCGGGCACCTGTGTGACCCGCGATGGCGCCATCGTCCATCCGGCGCTGACCGGACAGGGAGCATAAGCGATGGAAGACAAGAACATCCTCGTCGAGGGCTTCAATCAGCTCTCGCAACAGGCCCTTGAATTGTCCCAGCATGCCCAGGCCCTGGCCCTTCAGGCCAGCCATGCGGTTCTGCCGGCCGCCGCCGCCACGGAAGGCGCCAGCGAGTTCTGGTGGCTGATGACGGTTTTCGTCCTGGCCTGCTTCATCGGCTTTTATGTGGTGTGGTCGGTGACCCCGGCCCTTCACAGCCCGCTGATGGGCGTCACCAACGCCATTTCCTCGGTCATCGTCGTCGGGGCGCTGATCGCCACCGGTCCTGAAGCCTTCAGCGCGTCGAAGGTGCTGGGCTTCTTCGCCATCCTGCTTGCGAGCGTGAACATCTTCGGCGGGTTCATCGTGACCCAACGAATGCTGGCCATGTTCAAGAAGAAGCAGAAGTAAGGGGCACGCGACCATGACGCATAGTCTTACCATGGCGGCCTATATCGTCGCCGGCGTGCTCTTCATTCTCGCCCTGCGCGGCCTGTCCAATCCGGAATCGGCGCGCAACGGCAACCGCATGGGCATGGTCGGCATGGCGATCGCCATCCTGACCACGCTGCTGTCGCCTTCGGTTCAGGCCTATGCCTGGATCGTCCTGGCGATCGCCATCGGCGGCGCCATCGGCACGGTGATCGCCAAAAAGGTGCTGATGACCGCCCTGCCGCAGCTTGTCGCCGCCTTCCACTCGCTGGTCGGCATGGCCGCCGTGCTGGTGGCCACCGGCGCCCTGCTCAATCCCGAAGCCTATGGCATCGGTTCGGCCGGGGCGATCCACGCCGGATCGCTGGTTGAAATGTCGCTCGGCCTGGCCGTCGGCGCCATCACCTTCTCGGGATCGGTGATCGCCTTTGGCAAGCTTCAGGGGCTGATCGCCGGCAAGCCGGTGACCTTCCCGATGCAGCATCCGCTGAACGCCGTGCTTGGCATTCTGCTGGTCGTGCTGCTGGTGGTCTTCGCCGCCACCGAAAGCCACACCGCCTATTTCGCCCTGATGATCCTGGCCTTCGCCCTTGGCTTCTTGCTGATCATTCCGATCGGCGGCGCCGACATGCCGGTCGTCATCTCGATGCTCAACAGCTATTCGGGCTGGGCGGCTGCGGGCATTGGCTTCACCCTGGGCAATCCGCTGCTGATCATCGCCGGCGCCCTGGTCGGGTCGTCGGGCGCCATCCTCAGCTACATCATGTGCAAGGGCATGAACCGCTCGATCTTCAACGTCATCCTGGGCGGCTTCGGCAGCGAGGGCGGCGTAGCGGCGGCCGGTGGCGCGGCCGGCGATCGTTCGGTCAAGGCCGGCAGCGCCGAAGACGCGGCCTTCATCATGAAGAACGCCTCGAAGGTCATCATCGTGCCCGGCTATGGCATGGCGGTGGCCCAGGCCCAGCACGCCCTGCGCGAAATGGCCGATGTGCTCAAGAAGGAAGGCGTCGAGGTTTCCTACGCCATCCATCCGGTGGCCGGCCGTATGCCCGGGCATATGAACGTGCTGCTGGCCGAGGCCAATGTGCCCTATGACGAGGTCTTCGAGCTCGAAGAGATCAACAGCTCGTTCCAGACCGCCGATGTCGCCTTCGTCATCGGCGCCAACGACGTGACCAACCCGGCGGCCAAGACCGATCCGTCGAGCCCGATCTACGGCATGCCGATCCTTGACGTTGAAAAGGCCGGAACCGTGCTGTTCATCAAGCGCTCGATGGCCTCGGGCTATGCCGGCGTCGAGAACGAACTGTTCTTCCGCAACAACACGATGATGCTGTTTGGCGACGCCAAGAAGATGACCGAGCAGATCGTCCAGGCGATGAACTGACCGCTTGAGAGCGGTCATTGATTACGAAAAAGGGCGGGACCGGCAGCGGTCCCGCCCTTTGCGCGATTAGGCGACGCCTTTTGCCCGGGATCAGCCGTCGTGGCGATCAAGGAAGGCGGCGACCGCGCCCAGGCAGATATCCTTTACTTCGACATGGGGCATGTGGCTGGAGTCCGGGAAGACCGCCCATTCCGCTTTGCCGATGTGATCGATGAACGGCTGGATGCAGGCCTGGGTCGCCTCATCGAAGGCGCCGCGATAAATGAAGGTCGGCACGTCGATCCTGGGCAGGCGGTCGATGACGCTCCAGTCGCGCAGGGTGCCGATCACGTGGAATTCGGTGGGGCCGTTCATGGTGACGTAAACGGTGGGGTCGTCATCGACGGCGGCGAAGGTGCGCGCCACCTCGGGCGGCCAGGGGGTGACGCGGCAGACGTGGCGGTCATAAAAGGCCCGGCTCGCCGCCTTGTAGTCGGGATGGTCGGTGGTTCCGGCCGCTTCATGGGCGGTGAGGGTGGCCCTGACCTCGGCGGGCAGTTCGGCGCGCAGTCCGGCGGCGGCGGCGGTCCACAACGGCATCGAGGCCAGGGAATTGGCCAGGGTCAGCGAGAGCAGGCCGGCAGGTTGGCGCACCGCGTGCTCGGCGCTCAACATGCCGCCCCACGACTGGCCAAGCAGGTGATAGCGCCCGGCGATGCCGAGATGGGCCAGCAGCGAGTCGAGTTCGTCAAGGAACAGCTCGACCGTCCAGAAATCCGCCCCCTTGTCGCGCAGATGGGTGGAGCGGCCATTGCCGATCTGGTCGTAGTGCACAACCGCCCGTCCGCTCCCGGCGATCTCTTTGAAGGAATCAACATAGTCGTGGGTACAGCCCGGACCGCCGTGGGCGATGACCAAGGGCGCCTTGGCCGCCTTCAGATCGCCGGTGACCCTGTACCAGGTCTGAAACTCCCGAAACGGGGCGAACCCCTCAACGCTTTCAATTGCCACCCTTTGGCCCTCCGCGATCGTTCCTTGGAACTGGAAATCCCCAGCCTAGGGGCCATCGGCGCGGTCCGACAGCTGTCAAAACCCATAGGTTATAACAAGCGGTAGTAGGCGGCGCGGGCGATCGCCTGGAAGCGGTTGCGCGCCCCCAGCTTGCGGGTGGCGGCGCTCAGGTGGAAAACCACGGTGGGCACCGAACGGTCGATGCGATAGGCGATCTCCTTGGCGGTCAGGCCCTCGCCGCAAAGCGCCAAACACTCGCGCTCGCGTCGGGTCAGGTGAACAACCGGGCAAAGATGGCTGGCGGCCGGAAACCCGGGATAAACCCGGTCGTGAAAGCTTTGGCCGAGCAGGCCCAGGCTCGAGAGCCGATCCTCGGGCGGGAAGGGCGCGCCGCTCGGGGCAATCGCCGTGAAGGTGGCCAGCGCCCCCTCGCCGCAGCGGATCGGCACCGTGACGCCGCGGGTCAGGCCACGGTGCCGGAGATAGTCCAGAACCGGTCGGTGCTCGGCGCGCAGAACCCGGGCCATGACATCGCTTTGGTCACCCTCATGGGACCAGACGAAGGGCGCGCTGACCAACAGGGCGGCGTCTTGCACCGGATCGATCTGATAATACCCCTGTTTGCACCAGATCTCAGCCATATCGACCGGCAGATTGCGGGTTTCCAGGATGGTCGGGGTGATCAGGGTGCCGTCATGGGCGCGCGGAACCGGCGAGTAATCATAGAGCACGGCGGCGAAGCCAAGCGCCATCGCCTGCCGGCAGGCGGCGTCGAGGTGGGCGTCAAAACCGGGAGAGGCCGTCGTCATCCTGGAAGCCCTCGTCATCGAACACGGCGCATAAGCCTAATCCTTGCTCAGCAAAGCGTCAAACCGGCCTCCCCTCGTAAAAGATCGGGGGAATGCCCAAATCCTTGGCAGTCCTCGCCTTGAATCTGAGCAAGGGCGACCAAGGTTACACTCTTTAAAAGAATAGTGGGAATATCTTTCCCTTTTTAGTTTTGCTTGGCCCGGATTTCCGACCTTTGATCCTATCAAATTTAACAGGATGGTCCGGGCCTTGCAGTGCTGATCCAATGCTGAGCGTCCCTATCGCGATCAGAAGCTTTCCACCACAGTCCGCAACGGCACAGGTCCAAGGGTGAAATGACAATGAGATCAGTGAAATCGACGGCGCGAACGGCCTTTCTCGCCCTGTCTTGCGCCGCCCTGGCTGGCGGCCTGTGGGCGGCCTCCGGACCCGCGGCCCAGGCCGAGGAGGGCAAGCGCGGCGGATCCCTGCGGCTGCTGGCCCGCGCCGGTGGCGGCACGCTTGATCCCCATATCAATTATACCGCCCAGTATTTCCAAACGAATTTCATTCTTTATGACGGCTTGGTCGGCTTCAAGAAGGCCAATGGTAAGGACGGCAACGCCATCGTCGCCGATCTGGCCGAGGCCCTGCCGACGGTCAGCGACGACGGCAAGACCTATACCTTCACCCTGCGCAAGGGTGTCCGCTTCTCCAATGGTCAGCCGGTGACCACCGGCGATGTCGTCGCCTCGTTCCAGCGCATCTTCAAGGTGTCCAGCCCGACCGCCGGAACCTTCTACAACGGCATCCTCGGCGCCGATCACTGTCTGGCCGAGCCGGCGGGGTGCACCCTGGCCGAGGGGGTGAGCGCCGATCCGGCCAGCGGCACGATCGTTATCAAGCTGGCGGCGGCCGATGCCGAGTTCCTGCAAAAGCTGTCCTTGCCCCATGCCGCCATCCTGCCCGCCGACGCCCCGGCCAAGGATGTCGGCACCGATGCCATCCCCGGCACCGGGCCCTATAAGATCGAAAGCTACGACCCCAATACCCGCCTGCGTCTGGTGCGCAATCCCTATTTCAAGGAATGGAGCAAGGACGCCCAGCCCGACGGCTATGTCGACGAGATCAACTATGACTTCGGTCTGACGGAAGAGGCGGCGATCACCGCCATCCAGAACGGTCAGGCCGACTGGATGTTCGATCCGCCGCCGCCCGATCGCCTGCCCGAGCTCGGCACCAAATACGCCAAGCAGGTTCACCTCAATCTGCTCGCGGCGATGTGGTATGCGCCGATGAACGTCAATCTGGCACCGTTCAATGACGAGCGGGTGCGCAAGGCGGTCAATTACGCCGTCGATCGCGGCGCCCTGACCAAGCTGTTTGGCGGGGCCAATCTGGCGACGCCGGCCTGCCAGATCCTGCCGCCCGACTTCCCCTCCTATGAGGCCTATTGCCCCTATACCCAGGCGCCCGGCGCCAAATGGTCCAAGCCCGATCTGGAAAAGGCCAAGGCCCTGGTCAAGGACTCGGGGACGGCGGGGCAGAAGGTGACGGTGATCGTCGAGGATAACGCGGTGGCGCGCTCCATCGGCGTCTATCTTCAGGGCGTGCTTGCGCAGCTTGGCTATGACGCCTCGGTCAAGCCGATCTCGCAGAACATCCAGTTCACCTATATCCAGAACACCGCCAACGCGGTGCAGATCAGCGTCTCGCAGTGGTATCAGGATTACCCGGCGGCCTCGAACTTCCTGAACGTGCTGTTTAGCTGCGGCTCCTTCCACCCGGGCTCGGATTCCTCGATCAATATGTCGGGCTTCTGCGACAAGACCATCGATGCCCAGATCACCGAGGCCCTGGTCACGGCGACGAAGGATCCGGCGAAGGCGGCGACCCAATGGACGGCCATCGATAAGGCGATCACCGACAAGGCGCCGGTGGCCGTGTTGTTCACCCCCAAGCAGGTCACCTTCCTGTCGGCGCGGGTGAAGGGCTTCGTCTTCAATAATCAGACGAAATGGCTGATCAGCCAGTCGTGGGTCGAGTGAGCCGAGAGGATCGTCGCGTCGTGAGCTTCGCCTTTTCCACCCGCCCGCCGGCGGGCCAACCAGACGACAAGGGGGGGCGGGCGCCCCCCCTCACTTCCGAACCGCCCCCCCAGGGCCCCTGGGCCGTCGCGCTGCGCAAGCTGTGGCGCGACCGGGCGGCGATGGTCGCTCTCGCGGTGTTCCTGGTCGTCTGCGCCCTCTGCCTGATGGCCCCGCTCTATGCCCAGTTCATCGCCGGAAGCGATCCCTTCCAGACCAATCTCAATGGCGAGATCGTTGTCGATGGCGAGGTCCGGGCCGTTCTCGAAGCCTCGACCGAGGGGTTGGGCCTGGGGATGACGCCGATCGGTCCGACCTGGCGACTGGGACCCTATATGCTGGGCGCCGACAACCAGGGCCGCGACGTCGCCGCCCGCCTGCTTTATGGCGGCCGCGATTCCTTGTTGATCGCCGGGTCCTCGACGCTGATCACCCTGGTGCTCGCCACCTTTGTCGGCGTGGTGGCCGGCTATTTCGGCGGTGTCGTCGATGGGGTGTTATCACGGTTTCTTGATATCCTCTGGGCCTTTCCGATCTATCTGCTGGCGATTTCGCTGTCGATCGTGCTGATCAGCAAAGGGCTCGAGATCGGGCCGATTTCGATCACGGCGGGCAGTCTGGCCCTGCCGATCACCATCATCGGCATCGTTTATGTGCCCTATGTCGCCCGGCCGATCCGCGGCCATGTGCTGTCGTTGATGACCAGCGAATTCGTCCTGGCCGCCGTCGGCCTCGGCGTGCCTTCGGCCCGCATTCTGCTGCGCGACATCCTACCCAATGTCATGACGCGGGTGATCGTGTTCATCCCGCTGATGATGGCGCTCAATATGCTGACAGAATCCTCGCTGTCGTTCCTGTCGATCGGCGTACAGCCGCCCGACGCCAGTTGGGGCACGATCATCCAGGACGGCCAGGGCCTGCTCTACAGCCGGCCGATGGTCGCCTTCGCCCCGGGGCTTGCCATCGTGTTATGCGTTCTGACCTTGAACATCTTCGGGGATGGCGTGCGCGACGCGCTTGATCCCAAGTCCAAGCTGCGGGTGGGGTAGGGATCATGCTGACCGCCCTGGCCTCGCGCTTCGCCCAGATGATCTTCGTGCTGGTCGGCATCAGCATGATCGTCTTTCTGATCTTTTTCGCCACTCCCGGGTCCGATCCCGCCGCCCGCATCGCCGGGCGCAACGCCTCGCAGGAAACCTTGCAGGTGGTTCGCCATGACTTCGGCCTCGACCGGCCGCTGCCGGTGCAATACGCCCTGATGATGAAGCGGCTGTTCATCACCGGCGATCTGACCTCTTTCGTCAATCGCGGTCAGAAGGTGGTGCCCACCGTGGTCAACGCCATTCCCGTCACCTTGTCGCTGGTGCTGGGCGCGGGGGTGCTGTGGGTCGTCGGCGGCGTTGTCGTTGGCGTGCTGGCGGCGATGACGCGCGGGCGCTGGCTTGACCGGGTGCTGATGATCCTTGGCCTGATCGGCGTGTCGATGCCGGTGTTCTGGCTGGGCGAGGTCGCTAATCTGGTCAGCCAAAGCCGCTTTCACGACACCTTTTTGTTCTCGTGGGTTCCCGCCCTTGGCTACAAGCCGTTTTCCGAGGATCCGGCGGGGTGGTTCAAAACCCTGGTCATCCCCTGGTTCACCCTGGCGACGCTGTATGTCGGGCTGTATGGCCGGGTGCTGCGCGCCAGTCTGATCGAGGTGTTGCAGGAGGATTTCATCCGCACCGCCCGGGCCAAGGGGTTGTCCGAGCGCCGCATCCTGCTGCGCCATGGCCTGCGCTCGTCGCTGGTCGCCTTTGTCACCATGTTCGGCCTGGATTTCGGCGCCCTGGTCGGCGGCGGTGCCTTGTTGGCCGAAGTGGTGTTCGGTCTGCAGGGCGTGGGCAAGGTGACTTATGACGCCATGCAGAATCTGGATCTGCCGACGATCATGGCCACGGTGATTTACGCCTCGTTCTTCGTCGTCTTCGCCAATTTCATTGTCGATGTGCTGTATGCCTTCCTTGATCCCCGGGTGCGCGATGCCTTCTGACCCCAGCCTTTTGCTTGATGTCCGCGATCTGCGGGTGTCGTTTCGCAGCGAACGCGGTCTGGTGCGCGCCGTCGATGGCGTGTCGTTCTCGGTCGGCCGCCAGGAGATCGTCGGGCTGGTCGGGGAATCGGGATCGGGCAAGACCCAGACCCTGCTCAGCCTGATGGGGCTGATCGACGATCCCAACGCCATCGTCGAGGGCGAGGTGCGGTTTCTCGGCGAGGATCTTCTGCGCCTGCCGCGCAAGGCCCTTCAGGCGCTGCGTGGCGGCAAGATCGCCATGATCTTCCAAGATCCGATGACCTCGCTGACCCCGGTGCACCGGGTGGGCGATCAGATCGTCGAGCAGATCCTGGCCCATAAGGGCGGCTCGCGCCGCGCCGCCCGCGACAAGGCGCTGGCCCTGCTCGAAGCGGTGCGCATCGCCAATCCGACGGCGGTGGTGGCGCGCTATCCCCATGAACTGTCGGGGGGCATGCGCCAGCGCGTGCTGATCGCCATGGCGCTATCGTGCGATCCGGCCCTGTTGCTGGCCGACGAACCGACAACGGCGCTTGATGTCACCGTTCAGGCGCAGATCCTGGATCTGATCGGCCGACTGCGCGGTGATTTCGCCTCGTCGGTGATCCTGGTCACCCATGATCTGGGCGTGGTCGCCGAGGTCGCCGACCGGGTTTTGGTGATGTATGGCGGCCGGGTGGTGGAAGAAGGTCTGATGGACGAGGTGTTTCGCGATCCCCTGCATCCCTATACCTGGGGCCTTTTTGATTCGATTCCGCCGCTGGAAGGCCCGCGCCCGCGCCGCCTGCGCTCGATTCCGGGCAATCCGCCGACGCTCTCGTCCCTGCCGCCGGGCTGCGCCTTCGGCCCGCGCTGCCGCTGCCGCTTTGACGCCTGTTCGATCTCGCCGCCGGTCCAGCGCCTGGGAAACCGGCGCTTCGCCTGCTATCTGAGCGCCAGCCAACGCGCCACCCTGCGCAACGCCCCAAACGCGGGCGCGGCGGCCGTGGAGGGCTTGTCATGACCCCGGTTCAACCGCTGCTGCGGGCCACGGCGCTGGTCAAGACCTATCAAACCCGCCGCTCGCCGCTGCGCCGGCCGAGCCCGCCGGTGGTCGCCGTCGATCAGGTCACCTTCGATGTCTGGCCCGGCGAGACCCTAGGGCTGGTCGGTGAATCGGGGTGCGGCAAATCGACCCTCGGGCGGTGCCTGCTGCGGCTGACCGATATCTCCGCCGGCACCTTGGAGTTCGAGGGGCGGGATATCACCAAGGCTTCGCTGCACGCTCTGCGGCCGACGCGGCGCCGGATGCAGATGGTCTTCCAAGACCCCTACGCCTCGCTCAATCCGCGCCGCCGGGTTGGCGATTTGCTGGCCGAACCGCTGCGCGTTCACAAACTGGGCACCGAGCGCCAGATCGCCGATCGGGTGGCCGAGTTGCTGACCCAGGTCGACCTGCGCCCCGACCACGCCCAGCGCTATCCCCATGAATTCTCGGGCGGTCAGCGCCAGCGCATCGGCATCGCCCGCGCCCTGGCCCTGGAACCCCGGCTGATCGTCGCCGACGAGCCGGTCTCGGCCCTTGACGTGTCGGTGCAGGCCCAGGTCATCAATCTGATGACCGATCTGCGCGAGCGCCTGGGGTTGACCTATGTCTTCATCGCCCATGACCTCAGCGTTGTGCGCCATATCTCCAGCCGGGTGGCGGTGATGTACCTGGGCGCCATCGTCGAAATCGGCGCCACCGATGATATCTTCGGAAGCCCGCACCATCCCTATACCCAGGCGTTGCTATCGGCGGTGCCGGTGACCGATCCCGATCGCTCGAAGCGGCGCCAGCGGATTTTGCTCGAGGGCGAGATTCCCAACCCGTCGCATCGGCCAAGCGGCTGCCGATTCCACTCGCGGTGCCCCTATGCCGATGACCAGTGCCGCGCCGTGTCGCCGCCGCTGGCGGCGGCCGAACGGGGTCGCCTCGTCGCTTGTCATAAGCCATTATAGATCGCACCCCTTCCCCCGGCGCGTGTCGCCCCGGTCTTCCAGGTCAGGATGTCATGGATAGCTTTCCCTTGGGCGTCGCCCCCCATAGCGCGGTAACCATCCGTTTCGTTGAAGCCTTGCCCGATCCCTCGCCGGTCATCGCCGAGATCATCGGCGGCGGCCGCTCGCCGGGGCGGGCCGATCGCTATTGCGCCGGGCCGTGGGGGCTGACGGTGGTGGTCGGGCTGGCCGCCGATGCCACCCCCGCCCAGGCGGCCAAGGCCGGCGCCCTGGCGGCGGCGGCGCTGATCGGCGAGGCCATCGAAGAGGCGGTTTGCGCCATCGCCTTGTCGACCGAGGCCTCGGTGGCCTTCGCCCGCGCCTTTCGCGCCCGGCTGTTCCGGCCGTTGTCGCTGAAGCGGGCGCCGCGCGCCGAGGATCTGTGCCGGCTGGGCGCCCTGACCCTGGTCGCGGCCAAGCCAAAGGACGCCGCCCGCGCCTGGGCGCCGTGGCAGGCGATCGCCGAAGGCACGGAATGGGCGCGCAGCCTGTGCGCCGAGCCGGGCAACCGCCTCAACCCCACCACCTTCGCCCGTATTCTGGGCGGTCTTGGCGATCTGGGGGTCGAGGTCGAGGTTCTGGATGCGGCGGCGATGGCCCGCGAGGGGCTTAATCTGCATCTCGCCGTTGGCCGGGGCAGCGCCACGCCGCCTTGCGTGGTGGTGCTGCGCTGGCGGGGCGGCGAGAACGACGCGGCGCCAAGTCTTTTGGTCGGCAAGGGCATCACCTTCGATGCCGGCGGCATCTGCCTGAAGCGCGCCGCCCATATGGAGGATATGCGCGGCGACATGGCCGGAGCGGCGGCGGTCGCCGGGGCGATCCGCGCCCTGGCCCTGCTCAAAAGCCCGGTCAATGTGACCGCCGTTCTGGCCCTGGCCGAGAATATGCCGGGCTCGCGGGCCCAGCGGCCGGGCGATGTCTGGCTTGGCCACGCCGGCAAAACCGTCGAAGTCATTGATACCGATGCCGAGGGGCGTCTGGTGTTGGCCGATGCCCTGTCGTGGGGGTGCGCCACGCAAAAGCCCCGGCAGGTCGCGGCGCTGTCAACCCTGACCTATGCCATCATGGCCGCGCTCGGCTCCCATTACGCCGGATTGTTCGCCACCGACGATAATCTGGCTTCGGCCCTGCTGAGCAGCGGCGAGGCTTCGGGCGATCGCTTGTGGCGGATGCCCTTCACCCCGGCCGATGATCCGGCCCTGAAGTCCGAAATCGCCGATCTGCGCAATTGTCCGCCGGTCGGTCCGCCCGACGCCATGAACGCCGCCGGCTTCCTGCGCGTCTTCGTGCCCGAGGATATCCCCTTCGCCCATCTCGATATCGCGGCGATGACCCTGAAGGCCGAAGCCGACGACACCCTGCCGGCCGGCCCCACCGGCTTTGGCGTCGCCTGTCTGGTGCTGTGGCTGATGGCAAAGGGATAAGGCCTATTGTGCGAGCGGGGCGGGCATCCGATTTTTAGATCCGTATGGCACCGCCCCCTTCGCCTGGAGAGCCCTTTTGCTGTTTCTTACGTCCGCCAAGGCCGCCACCGTGCGCGCTGCCCTTGATCATTGGGCCGGTCAGGGGCTTCTCGCCCCCGACGAGGCCGCGCGGCTGTCGGCGACCATCACCGTCCAAACCGTCGATTGGCGCCGCCTGTCGCGCTACGCCTTCTGGGCGGCGGTGGCCTGCCTGATCGTCTCGCTGGGCGCCCTGGCCGAAGATAGCCGGGTCATGGCCCTGCTGGTCCGCTTGTTCACCTTTGGCCCGGCCCAGCGCTTCCTCGGCTTCGCCCTGGCCGCCGGGGCGTTTTTCGCCTATGGCGTTTATCGTCATCGCGCCCGGCCGCAAACCGCCTTTCGCAACGAGGCGATCTTGTTCCTGGGCGTCGTCGCCACGGCGGCCAGCCTAGTCAATCTGGGACTGTGGCTCGATAGCGGCAAGGGTCGCGATGATCTGCTGTTTTTGCTGGCCAGCCTGATCTATGGCGCCATCGCGCTGGGGCTGCGCTCGGTTCTGGTCTGGGTTTTTACCCTGATCGCCCTGGCCTGCTGGATGGTCGCCTTTACCGGCATCGTCTCGGGCTGGGAGAATTATTACCTGGGACTGAACTGGCCCCTGCGTTTCGTGCTGTTCAGCGCGGCAATCGTCGCCCTGGCCGTGCCGATGGCGCGCGGGGCGCGGCTGGCGGCGTTTAGCCGGCCGACGCTGTCGCTTGGCCTGCTGTATTTGTTCCTGAGCCTGTGGCTGCTGTCGATCTTTGGCAATTACGGCGATCTCGAGGAGTGGCGAACGGTCTCTCAGCTTGGCATGATCCCGTGGTCGGTGCTGTTCGCCGCCGTCGCCGTGGCAGCGATCTGGATCGGCGTGCGCCGCGATGATGGCATGCTGCGCGGCTATGGCCTGATCTTCCTGGGCCTGAACATCTATACCCGCTTCTTCGAGGTGTTCTGGACCAGCTTGCACAAGGGGATCTTCTTCGCCCTGCTTGGCGTCAGCCTGTGGCTGCTGGGCACCCGGGCGGAAAAGCTGTGGACCCTGGGGCGAGGCCGCTAGAGACCAGTTAAAGAAAAGGCCCCGCCGGATCGCGCCGACGGGGCCTTTCTGTGACCGTAAGGTCCAAACGGTTTTAGAAGGCGGCGGGCTTGGGCTTGCCGGCGCTCCACTGATAGAAAACGAAGGCCGGGGCGGTCAGATCGCCCTTGGCGTCGAAATCCATCGGACCGGCGACGGTCTCGAAGGTATTGTCGCGCAGGGCCTTGGTCACCGCTTCCGGGTCGGCCGAACCGGCCTTGGCCATCGCCTGGGTCAGCACCTGGGCGGCGGCGTAGTAGTAATAGGCGAAGTTGTCGGCGTCGCCCTTGCCATCGGCCTTGAAGGCTTCGACCGCTTCCTTGGCCGCCGGATTGGTCGAGGCGTCGGGGGTGAAGGTGAACAAGGTGCCTTCGCCGGCCTCGCCGGTGATCGCCCAGAATTCCGACGACGACAGGCCGTCACCGCCGACGAACACGGCGTCCAGGCCCTGGGCGCGCGACTGGCGGACGATCTGGCCCAGGTCGTTGTAATAGCCGCCGTAGTAAACGACCTTCACCCCGGCCTGCTTGAGACGCGAGATCAGCGCCGAGAAATCCTGCTCGCCGGGCACGATGGCGGCGAACAGCGCTTCTTCCTTGCCCGCGGCGTTCATCGCCTTCTTGGCTTCCTCGGCCAGACCGCGGCCATAGGCCTGCTTGTCGTGGACGATGGCCGTCGTCTGATCGGCGAAGCGCTCGGCGATCATCTTGCCGGCGATGGTGCCTTGCTGATCGTCGCGACCGGTGGCCCGGAAGACATTGGTCAGCCCGCGTTCGGTCAGATCCGGTCCGGTCGCCGAGGCGGTGACCATCGGGATCTCTTCTTCGGAATAGACCGTCGAGGCGGCCATGGTCGGGCCGGTGCACATATGGCCGATCACCGCCTCAACCCCGGCGGAGACGAACTTATTGGCCACAGCCACTCCCTGCTTGGGGTCGCAGGCGTCATCTTCGACCTGAAGGGTGATGGTCTCGCCCTTCAGTCCGCCGGCCTTGTTGAAAGCGGCGATCGCGGCTTCGGCGCCCCGGCGGGACTGTTCGCCGATGGCGGCGATCTGCCCGGTCAGGCCGAGGGCGAGGCCCACGGGAATATCGGCAAGGGCGGGCAAGGGCGAGATGGCCAAGGCGGAGACGGTAACCGAGAACACCGCCTTATGCAGCGTGCGCATGATTCTATCCTCTGTTGCGGTATGGGGGCGCCGCGAGGAGGGGCCCTCCTGGAAACCGCCAAAGGGTAATCGCCACCTCCGGTCGATTCAACACTTTCGAAGGGTTTTTCGGGAAAATCGTTCCGAAAAATACGCGAGCCGGGCCGTGTACGCTTATCTAATTACGACTGCCCAAACGGCGGGCGGCGACCTGCCTATCAGGGGCTTTCTGCCCAAGCTTTGGGCGGCGGAAAAAGCCCGCTCAGCCCTCGGCCAGGGCCGGTTCGGCCGCCGTCGCCGAATCCAAGGCCTCCTGGGCGCTCAACCAAGCGTCCTCGGCGCCAGCCAGGGCGCGGTCGACCCGGCCAAGATCTTGCTGAAGCAGGGCGACTTTTTCCTTCGGTCCGCGATAAAGGGCGGGATCGGCCAGGGCGGCCTGGATCTTGGCCTTTTCGGTGGTCAGCTTGTCGACCTGGGCTTCGGCCTTTTCGGCCACCCGGCGCAGCGGCGCCAAACGAACCCGGGCTTCGGCGGCGGCGCGGCGGCGATCCTGGCGGGCGCTGGCCGAGGTGGCGGCGCCCTCGGCCGCTGCTTCGCCGGCGTTGGCGCTATCGCTGGAGGCTTCGCGCCGCGCGTCGCGGGCCCGTTCAAGCAGCAGCTTGCGGTAATCGTCCATATCGCCTTCGAAAGACGTGACCTTGCCGCCATCGACCAGCCACAGGCGGTCGGCGACCATTTCCACCAGTCGCGGATCATGGGAGATCAGCAGCACCGCGCCCTGGAAGACATTGAGCGCCTGCATCAGCGATTCGCGCGAATCGATATCAAGATGGTTGGTCGGTTCGTCGAGGATCAGCAGATGGGGGGCCTCGCGGCAGGTCAGGGCGATCAGCAACCGGGCCTTTTCTCCGCCCGACAGATTGGCCACCGGGGTATGGACCCGGTCCTCGCCAAAGCCGAAGCGGCCAAGATGGCCGCGAATCTTCTGGTCGGACAACTCGCCCATCAGCCGCCGGCCGTGGAGCAGCGGGCTTTCGCCCATGCGCAATTCGTCGGTCTGATGCTGGGCGAAATAACCGATGCGCAGTTTTGATGGCATGCGGATCTCGCCCGACAGCGGCGCCAGACGCCCGGCCAGCACCTTGGCCAGGGTGGATTTGCCATTGCCGTTGGCGCCGAGCAGGGCGACGCGGTCCTCCATATCCAGGCGCAGGGTGACGCCGCGCAGCACGGCGACACCGTCATAGCCCGCCGCCACGTCATCGAAGGCGACGATCGGCGGCGGCAATTGGTCGGGATCGGGGAAATCGAAGGGAATGGTCGAGTCTTCGACCACCGCTTCCACCGGCTGCATGCGTTCGAGCATCTTCAGGCGGCTTTGCGCCTGACGGGCCTTGGTCGCCTTGGCGCGGAAGCGATCGACGAAGGCCTGGATGCGCTTGCGCTCTTCGGTCTGGCGGACGAAGGCCTTGGATTGGTGCTCCATGCGCTCGCGGCGGGTGCGCTCGAAGCGGTCGAAATTACCGGCATAGGCGACAAGCTTGCCGTTATCGAGATGGATGATGCGGCCGACGGCGCGGTTGAGCAGGTCGCGATCGTGGCTGATGATCAGCAAGGTTCCCGGGTAATTCGCCAGGAAGCCTTCCAGCCACAAGGTGGCCTCCAGATCAAGGTGGTTGGTCGGTTCGTCGAGCAGCAGCAGATCCGGGCGGGAAAACAAGGCGGCGGCCAGGGCGACGCGCATGCGCCAGCCGCCGGAGAATTCGCCGACGGCGCGGGCCTGGGCCTCGGCCGAGAACCCCAGGCCCGACAGGATCGCCCCGGCGCGCGCCGGGGCCGAATGGGCGCCGATGGCGTTCAGCCGGTCATGGATTTCGCCCAGATGATGGGGATCGGTGTCGCCTTCAAGCGCGGCGAGCAGGCTGGCGCGTTCGGCATCGGCGGCCAGCACGCAGTCAAGCAGCGTGGTGTCGCCGTCGGGAGCCTCCTGGGCGACCTGACCGACCCGGGCGCGCGGGCGGACGGCGATCGATCCGCCATCGCCGCTCAATTCACCAAGGATCAGGCGAAACAGCGTGGTCTTGCCGGTGCCGTTGCGACCGATCAGTCCGATGCGCTGGCCTTCGGGAATATGGGCGGTGGCCTCGTCAAGCAGGGTGCGACCGCCGATGCGGTAGGTCAGGGATTTGATGTGCAGCATGGGGCGATCCTAAACACCGACGCGCCACCGCGCGTTTCTATAGAGAGGGACGCGCCGCCGCGCGTCTTTTTAAGAAAGTCGGATGCGCCGGCGCGCATCCTTGCAGCGGAACCATCGACGGGGCCGCGACCGCGCCTCGTCCCGCGAAAGGCTTTATGGGCGAGGGCGGCGGGAAACGGAAGGGGGCAGAGATTACGAACAAAAAGAGGGGGATTGCTCCCATCTCTTCTTCGCGGTAGAAAGCGCCCGCTCCGATGGCCGGCCCGCCGTGGCCGGCGGAGCCTGTTTTCCAGTCACCGGGGTCCCAAGCACGAACCCTCCGGACGCCGCAAGGGGCGGCGGGCCGTGATCAAGATAGAGCACCCTTTTCCGACGGACCCCCAGCAAAGGGATACCAAAATGGCGATCGAACGCACCCTCTCCATCATTAAGCCGGACGCGACCCGCCGCAATCTCACCGGGGCGATCAATGCCCGGTTCGAGGAAGCGGGCCTGCGCATCGTCGGTCAGAAGCGTCTGCGCCTGACCACCGCCCAGGCGGAAGGCTTCTATGAGGTCCACAAGGAGCGCAGCTTCTTTGGCAGCCTCGTTGAATTCATGACCTCGGGCCCGGTGGTGGTTCAGGTTCTCGAAGGCGAGAACGCGGTTCTGAAGAACCGTGAAGTGATGGGCGCCACCAACCCGGCCAACGCCGCCGAGCACACCATCCGCAAGGATTTCGCCGAATCGATCGAAGCCAATTCGGTCCATGGGTCGGATTCCGCCGAGAACGCCGCCCACGAGATCGCTTACTTCTTCGCCCAGACCGAAATCGTCGCCTAAAGCAAATCCCCGAGCACTCTCGACCAGGGTGCGACGACGATTTGTGTCACTGCGAAACCCGCCCCGAAAGGGGCGGGTTTTGTTTTGGGCCGCCGGCCGTCAGGCGCTGAGCGGCGGGTTGATCAGGGTGATATCGTCGGCGGCGGCGTCGATGATGGCGCGATTGCCTTCAACGCGCACCTTGCCCTCGGCCAGCAGGCGCAGGGCCAGCGGGTAGATCTGATGTTCCCGGGTCAGCACCCGTGCCCCCAGGCTGTCGGCGGTATCATCGGGGCGGACGGGCAGGGCGGCCTGGACGATGATCGGGCCGTCGTCCATTTCGGCGCGCACGAAGTGAACCGTGCAGCCATGAACGCGCACCCCGGCCTCGATCACCCGTTCATGGGTATGCAGGCCGCGGAAGGCCGGGATCAGCGACGGATGGATGTTGATCATCCTGTCTTGCCAGCGGGTGACGAACCCCGCCGTCAGCAGGCGCATGAAGCCCGCCAGACAGATGATATCGGCGCCGACGGCTTCGATATGGGCGCTGAGCGCGGCTTCGAAGGGTTCACGCCCGGCGAAGGCCTTGTGGTCGATCACCGTGGTCGACAAGCCGGCGGCTTGCGCCCGCTCCAGACCCTTGGCGTCGGCGCGGTTGGAAATCACGCTGACGATGCCGGCGGGGAAGGCGGGATCGGCGCAAGCCGCGATCAGCGCTTCCATATTGCTGCCGCGCCCGCTGATCAGTACCGCCACGCGCTTGCGGGGCGCGGTCGATTGGGGAGCGTTCATCGGGCGAAGGCTTCGTCCAGGTGATCGATGATCACCGCCTCGCCCTCGCCGCGCGCGGCGATGGTGCCCAGGCGATGAACGGTTTCACCGTGTTCGCCAAGCAAAGCGATGGCGGCTTCGGCCTTGTCGGCGGGAACGGCAACCACCATGCCGATGCCGCAGTTGAAGGTGCGGGCCATTTCATGGGCGCTGACGCCGCCCTGATCCATCAGCCAGCGGAAGACCGGCGGGAAGGGCCAGGACAGGCCGTCAAGGTGGGCGCAAGCCCCCTGGGGCAGAACACGCGGGATATTCTCCCAGAAGCCGCCGCCGGTGATATGGGCGAAGCCATGAACCAGCCCAGCGCGGTGCAGGGCCAGACAGGATTTCACATAGATGCGCGTGGGCGTCAGCAGGGCGCGGGCCAGGGTGGTTTCGGGGGCGAAGGGCGCCGGGGCGTCCCAGGCCAAGCCGCTGCGCTCGACGATGCGCCGGACCAGCGAGAAGCCGTTGGAATGGACGCCCGAGCTGGCGAGGCCGAGCAGAACGTCGCCCAGGCCGATGCGGTCATCGGTCAGAAGCTGCGAGCGCTCGACGGCGCCAACGGCGAAGCCGGCCAGATCATAGTCGTTATTGCCATACATGCCGGGCATTTCGGCGGTCTCGCCGCCGACCAGGGCGCAACCGGCCTGAAGGCAGCCCTCGGCGATGCCCTTGACCACGGCGCTGGCCACCGGCACCTGCAGGCGCGAGGTGGCGAAGTAGTCGAGAAACAGCAGCGGCTCGCCGCCCTGGACGACCAGATCATTGACGCACATGGCCACGAGGTCGATGCCGACGCTATCATGGATGCCCGAGTCGAGGGCGATCTTCAGCTTTGTGCCAACACCGTCCGTCGCCGTGATAAGAAGGGGATCGGAATAGCCGGCGGCGGCAAGATCGAAGATCGCGCCGAAGCCGCCGAGGGACGCGTCGGCCCCCGGGCGCTTTGTCGATGCGGCAAGCGGTTTGATCGCTTGCACGAGAGCATTGCCGCTGTCTATGTCAACACCGGCATCTTTATAGGTCAGGCCGGTGCCCGTGGCGCCGGCGTCGAGATGGGAAGTGGAAATGGCAACCTCGTTCTTCACTGGTGTTCGTCGCGGCGGGTGGGCGCCCGCAGCCGGTGCGGTTCCCCGGACCATACCCGAAGCGCGCCGCTTTGCAATCCTGGTGGTCGCGGCTTTGCTGATGGCCCTTGCCCCGCTTGGGCCGATGGCGACCGCTCCGGCCTGGGCCGCCGATGCCTATAAGGCGCCGCCGATCAATGTCGATGTGACGGCGGGCAGTCCGACCGAAGCCCGCCAGAAAGCCATCAACGATGGTCAGGTCAAGGCGCTTCGCGCCTTGCTCGAATCGTTGACCACCGAGGGCGATCACGCCCGGCTGCCCGCCGTGACGGCGCGCGATGCCGACGCCATGGTCGTCGACTTCGGTCTGGCCAATGAAAAGACCGCCGCCAAGCGCTATCTGGCGACTCTGAACGTCCGCTTCAACGCCGCCATGGTCGACCGTCTGCTGGCGTCGAGCGGCATCGGTCACGCCACCACCCGCGACGCGCCGGTGCTGGTGCTGCCGGTCTACCAGCCCCAGCCGTCCGACCCGCCGCAGCTGTGGGAAGACACCAATCCCTGGAATGAAGCCTGGAATAAACAGACCGGCCTTTCCGAGGGGCTGGTTCCCCTGGTGCTCGGCCTGGGCGATATCGAGGATATCTCGGCCCTGGACGGCAAGCGGGCGCTGAGCGCCGATGCCGCCGCCAGCGGTCTGGCCCAGCGCTACGGCGCCTCCGATGTGTTGGTGCTCAAGGCCGAAGGCACGGCGGAAAGCGGGCTGACCATCACCGCCGTGGGCGGCGGTCCGTTTTCGGCGATGGCCCCGGTCAGTGTCGAGCCCGGTCCCCAGGCCTTCAAGACCGCCGTCGCCAAGGCGCGCGCCGCGCTGGAGACCGCGTGGAAGACTCAAGGGGGGAAGAATGCCGGCGCGGCGGCGACGGCGGGGGTCAGCGACATGCCGGCCTTTGGCGGTGGCGCCGGGGTTCCCCAACCCGGTCAAGACAGCTATGCGACGGTGTCGGGCGCTGGAACGACCTATTCCTCGACCGCCCCGACTCCGGTGGCCCCGGCCTGGGGCTATGGCGAGAGCGCGGCCGCTCCCGGCGCGTCGGGCTATGGCGCCGCTGCCGGTGCGTCGGGCTATGGCGCCGCTCCCGGCGCGTCAGGCTATGGCGCCGCTCCCGGCGCTTCGGGCTATGGCGCCGTTCCCGGCGCGTCGGGCTATGGCGCCGCTCCCGGCGTGCCGCCCTATGGTCAAACGCAAACCATGGCCGGCGGCATGGTGGTGGTGGCGCGTTATGCCAATCTGGCCGAATGGGTGGAGATGCGGCGCAAGCTGCAGGGGCTGCCCGGCGTCACCGCCCTCAATCTCCAGGCGGTCACGCGCAATCAGGCGCAGATCAATCTGGGCTATGGTGGATCGCCGATGGAGCTGGCCCAGGTTCTGCTGGGGCGCGGCTTGCGGCTGAGCGAAAGCGCCGGCCTGTGGACCTTGGAAAGCATGGGTGGGGCGACCCCGGGACTGGCGCCGGTCGGCGCCACCCCGGGTTTGAATTGAGGGCGCCGTCGGCATGACCTCGCTTCGCAGACGCTGCATCCGTCAGGTGCCCAACACCTTGACGGTGGGACGTTTCGCCCTGGTCCCGGTGGCCGCCGGCTTCATCTGGACGGGGGACCTGCGCGCGGCGTTCTGGGTTTTCGTCGCCGCCGGGATCACCGATGCCCTGGATGGCTGGCTGGCCCGGGTGCTTGACGCCCGCACCGCCCTGGGGGCGACCCTTGATCCCTTGGCCGACAAGGCGTTGCTGGTGGCGACCTTCTTCACCCTGGCGCTGACGGGGGCCATTCCCTTGTGGTTGCTGGGGCTGGTGGCCCTGCGCGACGCCTTGATCCTGGCCGGTTTCGCTTGGTTGCGTCTCAGGGCCGGGCGGCCGATCCGGGTCACCCCCAATATCCTGGGTAAGGCCAATACCCTGGCCCAGATCCTGCTGTGCGCCGCGGTGATCGGCGCTAGCGCCTTCACCTTGGATCTCAGCGCGGTGATCGCCGTTCTGACCCCGGTGGTGGCGGCGACCACGATCATCTCGGGGATCGCCTATCTGCGGATGTGGCTGCGCCGGGGCTGGGATGGCCAGCAGGCCCACGACCGAATCGAACGAACCCGGCGCAATAATCAGCAAAGAGACGACCGATGAACCGCGACAAACAAATCCGTGTCTGGCTTATCGGCATCCTGGTTTTCGCCGTTCTGATCTTTCTGCTGCGCTCGGTGCTGCTGCCCTTCGTCACCGGGCTCGCCGTCGCCTATTTTCTCGATCCGCTGGCCGATCGCCTGGAAAAATGGGGAACCTCGCGGCTGTGGGCGGTCATCTGGATCACCCTTGGCTTCGTGCTGGTCATGGTGCTGGCGCTTCTGGTGCTGTTGCCCCTGATCAACGGCCAGATCGCCGATTTCGTCACCAATATGCCCGAATACGCCCGGGCCCTGGTCGGCAAGGGGCGGGCACTGCTTGATAATCTGGTCGATGTTTTGGGCCCCGACCGCATGAGCGATGTCACCTCGTCGCTGGAGGCGGCGGCCGGCGAAGCCACCAAATGGCTGGGCGGGCTGGTCAATCAGCTGATCAGCGGCGGCGCCGCCCTGATCAATCTGGTGTCGGTGCTGGTCATCACCCCGGTCATCGCCTTCTATATGCTGCGCGATTGGGATGTCATGGTGGCGTCGATCGACCGCTGGCTGCCCCGGCCCTACGCCCCGGTGATCCGCGCCCAAATGGCCGAGATTGATCGCACCATCGCCGGGTTCGTGCGCGGTCAAGCCAGCGTCTGTCTGGCCCTGGGCTCGTTCTACGCCATCGGCTTGACCATCGGCGGGCTTGATCTCGGGCTGATCGTCGGCATGATTTCGGGGTTGCTGTCGTTCATTCCCTATGTGGGAACCATCACCGGCTTCATCGTGTCGATGGGGTTGGCCCTGGCCCAATTCGACAGCTGGATCGATACGGCGATCATCGCCGGCATCTTCGTTGTCGGCCAGATGATCGAAGGCAATTATCTGACGCCCAAGCTGGTGGGCGACCGCATCGGCCTGCATCCGGTCTGGGTGATCTTTGCCCTGCTCGCCGGCGGCGGATTGTTCGGTTTCCTGGGCGTCTTGCTGGCGGTGCCGCTGGCCGCGGTGATCGGCGTGCTGGTGCGCTTCTTCCTGGGCCGCTATCTCAACAGCCCGCTTTATACCGGAGCCACCCCGGAAGCCCCGGCCGTGACTCGGGTCCCCCCGGACAACGGGGCGCCTGAATGAGCGCCGGGGTGCAGCTTCCGCTGGATCTGCCCTGGCGGCCGGCCCTGGGGCGCGAACATTTTCTGGTGGCCGCCTGCAATGCCAGCGCCGTCGCTCTGGTCGAGGCCTGGCCCCATTGGCCAGCCCCGGCGGCCTGCATCCATGGGCCGACGGGGGCGGGAAAAACCCATCTCGCCCAGGTTTTCGCCACCCGGGCGGCGGCGGTGGTGCTTGACCCCGCCGTTATCCTAGGTACCGATCCGCTGACCCTGTTCGAGGGGGGGCGGGCGGCGGTGATCGAGGACGCCGACCGCGCCGGGCTGCCCGAGGCGACGCTGTTCCATCTGCTCAACGCCGCCCGCCAAAGGGGCGGATCGCTGCTGCTGACCGCCCTGTCGCCGCCGGCGCGCTGGGGCGTCCATCTGGCCGATCTGCGCTCGCGGCTGGCCGCCCTGCCGGCCGAAGGGCTGTGCGAGCCCGATGACGAGCTGATGGCCGCCGTTCTGCTCAAGCTGTTTTCCGATCGCGGGCTTGATGTTGCCCCCGGCGCCATCGGCTATTTGCTGCCGCGCATGGAGCGCAGCTTCGCCGCCGCCCGCGATCTGGTGGTCCATGCCGACGCCCTGGCCCTGCGCGAAGGGCGGGCGGTGACCGTGCCGCTGCTTAGGCAACTGCTGGCTACTCCAGATCGCGCGGACAGGTGAACGCCGTCAGGCGGGCGCAGGCGGCCTCCAGATCCGACCACGGTCGGCCGATCGCCAATTCGGCCAGGGCGCCGGTGGGGAATTTGTCCCTGGCCTTGGCCAGGGCGGCCGGGTCGCTGGCGGGACCGGCCAGGGCCAGGGTCAGATCGCCCAGCGCCGGATTATGCCCGACCACCAGCACCGAGGCGGTTTCGGCCTGAAGGCCGCGCAGCAGGTTGAGCAGCGGACCGGCATCGAACACATAAAGCAGCGGCTCGTAGACCACGGGGACGCCATAAAGCGCGGGCAGGATGAGGGCCAGGGTTTCGCGGGTCCGCCGCGCCGGCGAACAAAGGACCACGGCCGGCGGGTCGGTCCGCCTCGCCAGGGACAAACCGATCAGGCGGCCGGCGCGACGGCCGCGCGCCGAGAGTGGTCGATCGAAATCGTCGACTTCTGGGTCTTGCCAGTCGGACTTGGCATGGCGGAGGAGGAGCAATCGTTTCATATTTATGAAAGCGTCCTTCGCTGGGCCGGTCGCATGTTTGCAGGCCGGGGGCCCTGTCGTACAAAGGACCCGAGGAGTCCGCCTCCTTTGGGTTTTGCCGGGCCCGCGTTCATCATCTCAAGGAAAAAGAAGGGAAGCCAGCATGACCTCCGCTCCGCCGCCCCCCGCCGTCGAAGCCATCCAGGGTGTTGCCGCCCAGGATGTCGCCCCGCGGACCCGTCAGGGGGTCAAACCGACGGCGGCGGCCTCTGGCGATCACCCCGAGGCGCCGGTGATCACCATGGACATGCCCGATCGCTTCATCAATCGCGAGGTCTCGTGGCTGGCCTTCAATTTCCGGGTGATGGAGGAGGCGCGCAATACCCGCCATCCCTTGATGGAGCGGCTGCGCTTCCTGTCGATTTCCGGCTCCAACCTCGACGAGTTCTATATGGTGCGCGTCGCCGGGCTGAAGGGGCAGGTCGAGGCCGGGGTGAACAAGGTCAGCCAGGATGGGCTGACCCCGGCCCAGCAGCTGACCGAGATCAATCAGGCCGCCCGCCAGCTTCTGGAAGAGCAGCAGGTGGCCTGGGAAATCCTCCATGACGAACTGGCCGCCCAGGGCATCACCGTGGTTACCCCGGGCCAGTTGTCCAAGGCCGACCGGGTGTGGCTCGATACCTATTTCATGGGGCAGGTCTTCCCGGTTCTGACGCCGCTGGCCATCGATCCGGCCCATCCCTTTCCGTTCATTCCCAATCTGGGCCATGCCCTGGTGCTGCAGCTCCATCGTCCCAACGACGACACCAGCCTGCGCGCCCTGGTGCCCTTGCCCAATCACGTCAGCCGCTTCACCCGCCTGCCTTCGGAAGAGGGGCAGGGGGCGCGCTATATTTTCCTGGAAGACATGGTCGGGCTGCATCTCGACCGGCTGTTCCCCGGCTTCAAGGTCAGCCAGGGCGGGCACTTCCGGGTCATTCGCGATTCCGAAATGGAAATCGACGAAGAGGCCGAGGATCTGGTGATGAGCTTCGAATCGGCGCTCAAGCGCCGGCGGCGCGGCCATTGCATCCGCCTGACCCTCAACGCCAATATGCCCGAGGAGCTGGTCAAGCTGATCTGCGACGAGATGGACGTCGCCGAGGAGGATATCTTCAAGGTGCGCGGGCCGATCGGTCAGGCCGACCTCAAGCAGCTGATCTCCGATGACCGCCCCGATCTGCAGTTCACCCCCTATACCGCCCGCTTCCCCGAGCGCATCCGCGACTTCGGCGGCGATTGCTTCGCCGCGATCCGCAAGAAGGACATCATCGTCCACCACCCCTATGAATCCTTCGATGTGGTGGTGCAGTTCCTGCGTCAGGCGGCGCGCGATCCCAATGTGCTGTCGATCAAGCAGACGCTCTATCGCACGTCGAATAATTCCTCGATCGTCGCGGCCCTGGTCGAGGCGGCCGAGGCCGGGAAGTCGGTCACCGCGATGGTCGAGTTGAAGGCCCGCTTCGATGAGGAGGCCAATATCCGCTGGGCCCGCGATCTGGAACGCTCGGGCGCCAATGTCGTCTATGGCTTCATGGATCTGAAGACCCACGCCAAGATCTCGCTGGTGGTGCGCCGGGAAAGCGGCGGCGAGCTGCGGTCCTATGTTCACTTCGGAACGGGCAATTACCATCCGATCACCGCCAAGATCTATACGGATCTTTCCTATTTCACCTCCGACGAGAAGCTGTGCCAGGACGCCGCCCGCGCCTTCAACTACATGACCGGCTATGCCCGCCCGGGCGAGATGGAAAAGCTGCGCATCGCGCCTTTGGGGCTGAAGGAATACCTGCTCGAACGCATCCAGGCCGAAGAGGATCACGCGCGCGCCGGGCGGCCGGGAACCATCTGGGCCAAGCTCAACGCCCTGGTCGATCCCGATGTCATCGACGCCCTTTATCGCGCCTCGCAGGCCGGGGTGCGCATCGATCTGGTGGTGCGCGGTATCTGCTGCCTGCGTCCCGGCGTGGCCGGGCTGTCGTCGACCATCCGGGTGAAGTCGATCGTCGGCCGCTTCCTCGAGCATTCGCGCATCGCCTGTTTTGGCAATGGCAAGCCGCTGCCCGGACCCGATGCCCTGGTCTATATCTCCTCGGCCGACTGGATGCCGCGCAACCTCAATCGTCGCGTCGAGTCTTTCGTCCCCATCGAAAACCCGACGGTGAAGGCCCAGGTTCTTAACCAGATCATGGTGGCCAATCTCAATGATCGGGCCCAGTCGTGGTATCTGACCGCCGATGGCGTCTTCCGCCGGGCCAAGGCCTCGGATGACGCCTTCTCGGCCCATACCTATTTCATGACCAACCCGAGTCTGTCGGGACGGGGATCCGCGCTCAATGACCCTGAAAAGGACATTCCTACCCTGGAGGTTTCAGCTCAGAGGAACTAAGGTGCCGACCCCAGAGACCGGTACCGGATCCCTTGCTGACATGACTGCGTCCGCCGCCTTCCCGCATGTTCCGGCCGCCCCGGTGGATCTTCGTCCGCTCGGGGTGGTCGATATCGGCTCCAATTCCGTTCGCCTCGTCGTCTATCGCGGCCTCGCCCGCACCCCCATTCCGCTGTTCAACGAAAAAGCCACCTGCGCCCTGGGCAAGGGCCTGGGCGAGACCGGCGTGCTCAATCCCGAAGGCGTCGCCCTGGCGCTGAAGGCGGTCAAGCGTTTCGCCCATCTGGCGCGCCGCATGAACGTCGGCAAGCTGGAACTGGTGGCGACGGCGGCGGTGCGCGACGCCTGGGACGGCCGGGATTTCGTGCGCGCCCTGGAACGGGTGTCGGGGCTGCCGGTCAGCGTTCTCAGCGGCGAACAGGAAGCCAAGACCGCCGCGCTCGGCGTGCTCTGCGGCTTGCCCGATGCCGATGGCATGGTCGCCGATCTTGGCGGCGGCTCGCTGGAACTGGTGATGCTTGACCAGGGGCGCTTTGGCGATTTCGCCACCATGCCGCTGGGGATCTTGCGCCTGTCGGAAGCCTCCGATAACAGCCGCGTGCGCGCCGTCGACATCATCGACGAGCATCTGGCGGGGCTGCCGTGGATTCCCAAGGGCCGGGGGCGGACGCTTTATGCGGTGGGCGGCGCCTGGCGCAGTCTGGCCCGGGTCTGCATCGAACAGATGCACTATCCGCTTCATGTTCTCGATAATTTCGCCATTTCCCGGGTCGAGGCCCTGCGCCTGATCGAGGTTTTGTCGCGGCTGTCGCGCAAATCGCTGGAATCCATCCAGGGAATCAGCCGCAAGCGCCTGCCCCATTTGCCGATGGCGGCGGTGATTCTGGAACGCCTGCTTGAGGAGGTCCGTCCCGAGACCCTGGTCTTCTCGGTGTACGGCATGCGCGAGGGCCGCTTCTTCCAGAACCTGCCGCCCGAGGTTCGGGTTCAAGATCCGCTGATCAGTTCGTGCAGCGAACTGGCGCGCAGCGCCGGCCGCTTCCCCGAGCACGGCGAGGAACTGATGGCCTGGATGGCGCCGCTGCTGCCCAACGAAAGCGTCGAGCAGGCGCGCCTGCGCCGCGCCGCTTGTCTGATCAGCGATGTCTTTTGGTCAGAACACCCCGATTATCGCGCCGATCAGGCCTTCCACCGGGTGCTCAAGCTGCCGTTCATGGGGCTCAACCATACCGACCGCGCCGGCCTCGCCCTCACGGTTTACTATCGCTATACCAGCGAGGGAACCGACGACTGGGCCATGCGGGCGGCCTCCTTGCTTGACGAGACGCGGCTGAAGCGGGTGCGCATCATCGGCCATGCCCTGCGCCTGGGCCATACGGTCACCGGCGGCGCGCCGGGGCTGCTTGGGCGCTCGGCCCTGTCGGCCAAGGACGGCGTCTTGACCTTCCATGTTCCCGAAGACGACCCGATTTTCCTGCCCGAGGTCTTTGGCAAGCGCCTGGAAAAACTGGCGCGCGCCATGGGACTGGAGCCCAAACTCGCCCTCTTGCCCCCGGCCGCGCAGGCGTAAGGCCGGCGCGGCCGATCGGGCGGCTTTTAGCCCTTTAGGAAGTCGCCATAGGTGGTGGCGATGTAGTCGACGGCCACCTCGACGAAACGGCCGCCCAATTCGGGGGTCGCCAGAGCGGGGTTGGAGCCGATGCGGCCATCGGGGAAGGCCCGGCGGAAATCCCGGCTATCGGTGAACCGGCCTTGGGGGGCGACCGGCGGATCGAGGACCGGGGTGCGTTGCTGGTCGGGATAGGCGTGCCACGTCACCGACACCTCGGAGGGGGTGGCGTGGCTGCCCTCGGCGTCACCGAAGGCCTCGGCGGCCAGGGCCTCGACGGCGGGCGAGGAGAACCAGCTGCACAGCTGGCAGGCGATATCGGGGGCGCCGTCGCCATGGTGAACGCGCATTTCCTCATAGGCCTCGTAAAAGGCGCTCTGGATCGAGGGAATATTGCCGCCATGGCCGTTGACGAACAGGAAGCGGGTGAAGCCGTGACTCGAGAGCGCCAGAATGGTGTCGCGGATCACGGCGATCAGCGTCGAGGGCCGCAGGGTCATCGAGCCGGGGAAGGCCATGTGATGGTGGGCCATGCCCACGGCGATGGTCGGGGCGACGAGGGTGTCGAGGACCTCTCCGGCCCGCCAGGACACCACCTCGGCGGTGATGGCGTCGGTGCCGATCAAGCCGCTCGGGCCATGCTGTTCGGTCGACCCGATGGGAATGATGACGCCCCGGCGCGTGGACAGGTAGTCGGCCACCTCGGGCCAGGTAGACAGTTGAAGACGCAACGCGAAAACTCCTGAAAGATCAAAGGGGCGACAGGCGCCCCAAACGCGGATAACCCGCTATCCTGCGCGCGGGTGGACGGCGTGGTCAAGGCGGTCACGGCGCCGCGTTCCCTGCCGCCCTCTCGCCGAAATCGCGAAAAATAAGCAGGGTTTGCCACCTCTAATATGCGCCTTGGGGATTTTTCTCGCTATCTCCCTGGTGGACGGAGGGGTCTCTTCCCTATCTACTGTGGTGTTATAGAGGGCCGGCCCCGGAATGGCGGGCTGGTACGACCCCACAAAGCAGAAGAGTTCCCATCCCGAATGACCGATGAGACCCTGCCGTTTATCCTGCTGGTGGAAGACACCCCCGTTCAGGCAAGAACCTATCTCGACTACCTCGACGGCGGCCCTTGGACGATCGAGCATGTCGAGACCGGCGCGGAAGCCTTGGCGGTTCTGGAGCGGCGCCCCCCCAGCCTGATGCTCCTTGATATCCATTTGCCCGATATGGATGGCATGGAGATCCTGCGCCGGGTGCGGTCGCTGCCGCTGTCGATGGGGGTGGTGATGATCACCTCGAACGCCTCGATCAGTCTGGCGGTGGCGGCGATGCAAGCCGGGGCTAATGATTTCCTGGTCAAGCCGTTCAGCCGCGACCGGCTGATGGTCACCCTGCGCAACGTCATCGACAATCAGCGTCTGTCGCGCGAGGTCGAGACCCTGCGCGAGAATCTGGGGATCGCCGCCTTCCAGGGCTTTGTCGGCTCCTCGGCGGCGATGCAGCGGGTTTACCGGCTGATCGAAGCCTCGGCCGCGAGCACGGCGACGGTTTTTATCACCGGGGAAAGCGGCAGCGGCAAGGAACTGGCGGCCGAGGCCTTGCACCGCTACGGGCCAAGGGTGAAAGGCCCCTTCGTCGCCCTGAATTGCGGCGCCATCCCGCGCGAGCTGATGGAAAGCGAGGTCTTCGGCCATGTGCGGGGGTCGTTCACCGGGGCGGTCTCCGACCGGGACGGGGCGGCCGCCCAGGCCAATGGCGGCACCTTGTTCCTTGATGAGATCTGCGAGATGGATCCCAATCTGCAGACCAAGCTGCTGCGCTTCCTGCAGACCGGCATGGTCCAGAAAGTCGGCGGCGACCGGCCCGAAAAGGTCGATGTGCGCATCGTCTGCGCGACAAACCGCGATCCTTTGGAAGAGGTCAAGGCCGGACGCTTCCGCGAGGATCTGTATTACCGTCTGCACGTCATTCCCATCCGCCTGCCGGCCTTGCGCGACCGCGAGGGCGACGTTCTGGAAATCGCCGATCATTTCCTCGCCAGCATTGCGACCGAGGAAAAGAAGAGCTTTCGCGGCTTTTCGCCGGCGGTGGCCCAGGCCCTGCTTGCCTATGACTGGCCGGGAAACGTCCGCCAGTTGATCAATGTCCTGCGCAATGTGGTGGTGCTTAACAACGGGCCGGAAGTGACCTTGGGGATGCTGCCCCAGGCGATCGCCGATGCCGATGGCGAGGCCATCGCGGGCGAGGCGGCCGAAGGCGAGTCTCCGGCGCTGTTTCGCCAGCAAGACATCGAACCGTTGTGGGTTGTGGAAAAACGCGCCGTCGAGCGGGCGATCGGCGCCTGCGGCGGCAATATTCCCCGCGCCGCCGCCCTGTTGCGCGTCAGTCCCAGCACGCTGTATCGCAAGAAGCAGGCCTGGGAAGAGGGCCGGCATTAAAACAAATCCCGAGCCCTGTGGTCCGCAGCGTTCGTGATCTCTAGCGAGAGGCGAGGGTCTGATCGGCCGCCGGAGTCGCTTGCGCCATGGTCGCCGGATAGATGAAGCCGTGGGCGGGGTAGGAGCGGCCGTAGTCGCCGATATCGGGGTGGAGGAAGCGCACCTCCGTCCAGTCGTTGTCGCGCGAGACGTCGACGACGGGCATGTCTTCATAGACGCGGCCTCGGGTCTTGTCGTTCCAGCCCCAATTGGCATGGGCGACGCGGATGGCCCGGCGGCTTTCGATGGCGGTCACCACCGCCACATGGCCCGAGCGCAGGCGTTCGGTCGCCCGCAGGGCCAGCACCGATCCCAGCCGGGGCGTCTGGCCCCGGTCGTAGCGGCCGCGCGCCTGATCCCACCAGTGCCCGGCATCGCCCGACAGGGCCACCCCCGACACATAGCGGGCATAGGGCACGCACCAGACGAAGCCGTCGCGGTCGGGATAGGCCGGAACCCGCATGGCCCCCGTGCTGGGACCCATGCTGCGGCCCGTATTGCCGGCGCAAGCGCCCAGCAGCAGGGGGGCGAGCAGCACAAAAATCACTCCGAGCTTACGGGACGACGGGCGGGGCATCGGCAAAGGGGCGGTCATTGTCCAGTCCAGCGGGGCGGGCGTTTTTCAAGGAAGGCGTCGATGCCTTCGGCGGCGTCTTTGGTTTGCATGTTTCGGGTCATCACGGCGCTGGCATAGGCATAGGCCTCGTCGAGGGGGAGCTCGATCTGCTGGTAAAAGGCCTCTTTGCCGATGGCCAGGGTCAGCGGCGATTTCTCGGCGAGGATCCGCGCCAGGGCGTCGGTGGCGGCGGCCAGTTCGGCCTCCTCGACCACCTGGGTGATCAACCCGCGGGCCAGGGCTTCTTCGGCGTCGAGCGGCCGGCCGGTCAACAGCATCTCCATCGCCGTCTTGCGGCCGACGGCGCGCGACAGGGCGACCATCGGAGTCGAGCAGAACAGGCCGATGGTGACGCCGGGGGTGGCGAAGCTGGCGCGGCGCGCCGCCACCGCCAGATCGCACGAGGCGACAAGCTGGCAGCCCGCCGCCGTCGCCAGCCCCTGAACCCGGGCGATCACCGGCTTGGGCAGGCGGACGATGGTTGTCATCAGGCGCGAGCATTGGGCGAACAGGGCGGCATGGGCGGCCTCGTTTGGCTCGCCGCGCAACTCGCGCAGGTCGTGGCCGGCGCAAAACACCGGCCCGCTGGCGGCGATCACCACCACCCGCACCGCCGGATCCTCCGCCGCCTGATCCAGGGCGTCTTGCAGGGCGGCCATCAAGGCCTTTGACAGCGCGTTGCGGGCTTGCGGGCGGTTGAGGGTCAGGGTGCGCACGCCGTCAACGGTAAGGGACTCCAGCAGGGGAGGGGGAACCGTCATGGCTGTCCGATCCTTGCGCCCGGGTCGGCCAGGGGGAAATCCTGGCCGGAGCCGTGTTGTCGATATTGTTCAGGAAACGGCTGCGAGTCTTTGATTTGGTTGAAGGTTGACGCATTCATTGATCCTGTGCAAGCGAAACCGCCGCGCGCCTGCTCGCCCCTTGTCCGCGGGCCCGATCGGCACCCCGGTCCGTCGGGGCGCGATCCGGGTTTGGGGAACGCAATATCCGACTCGCTCGATAAGATATTAATAGTCAATTGCATTCTCATCTCGAACACGGTAAGTCGAACGCGGACCCCCCGGTATCATTGCGCGCGATGTCCAGAAAATCGGGCGAAAAGCCGGGGCTCTTATCGCGATGCGATCAATCTATGCTAAAAAATAGGGGCGATCGGTCCCGGCATGGTTGGCGTGTGCCGCCCCAAGCGGAAAGGCTTTTCAGATGAATAACGATATCGCCCCGGAGGCCGCTCCGTTGTCTGGCGCCCTGTCGGCGGGCGCTTCTCCCGACGGACCGACGGGGATGGTCGCTACCGGGGGCGGCGGCCTGGACGGCGCGGCCCAGGGGCTGCCGGCGCCCGGCCTGCCCGGACTCGACACGGCGGCGGATGGATCCCTGAACGCGGTCGGCGACGCCCTGGGCGGATTGGTGGCGCCGGTCGCCCCCGCCCTTCACGATTTCAGCGCCCTGGGGCTGTTCCTGCAGGCCGATCCGGTGGTCAAAGGGGTGATGGGGCTGCTGGTCGTCGCCTCGATCGCCGTTTGGGCGGTGATCCTTGACAAGGCGGTGCGGCTGGTGATCGCCCGGCGCGAGGCCCGGGCCTTTGAACGGGCGGTGGCGGCCAATGATCTGTCGGCGGTGATGCTCAAGGGCGGCATGGCCACAACGGTGGTGCGCAGCGCCCATGAGGCTTGGCAGGACTATCAGCCCGGCGAGGCCCGCTCGGTGCGCCGCGATGGCATTGAACGCGCCATGCGCCTGACGGTGAACGCCGAGCTGCGCAAGCTCGAGGTTGGCCTGCCGCTGCTGGCCAGCGTCGGCTCGGCCGCGCCCTTCGTCGGCTTGTTCGGTACGGTCTGGGGCATCATGCACAGCTTCACCAGCATCGCCCAATCCAACGACACCAGTCTGGCCGTGGTTGCCCCTGGCATCGCCGAGGCGCTGTTCGCCACCGCCATCGGTCTGGTGGCGGCGATTCCGGCGGTTCTGGCCTTCAACGCGCTCAGCGTCGGCCTTGGCCGCATCGGCCAGCGCTTCCAGGCGTCGATGATCCCGCTGGCCGGCCGCCTTGCCCGCGATGTTCCCGACCAGCTGCGCCGGGCGGGGGAGTGATGGCCGGGGCGCTTCTTCCCTCGGGGGATGACGAGGGCGGCTACAAGCCGATCGCCGAGATCAACATCACGCCGATGGTCGACGTGATGCTGGTGCTGCTGATCATCTTCATGGTCGCCGCCCCCCTGATGTCGATGGGGGTGCCCGTCGATCTGCCGCGCACCCAGGCGGCCGAGGCCCAGCCGCCCAAGGATCCGGTGGTGGTCAGCATCGACCAGACCGGCGCCCTGTTCCTGCGCGACCAGCCGCTGGCCGAGGCCGATATGGACGCCCGGCTGGCCGCCCTGGCCAAGGAAAAGCCCGGTTCGGTGGTTTATGTGCGCGGCCACAAGGATCTGCCCTATGGACGGGTGATGGAGGTGATGGGGCGGATCGGTCAGGCCGGCTTCGCCAAGGTCTCGCTGATGGCCGAAATGCCCACGCCGCCAGCCGCCGCCGGGGCCGCCGCCACGGGAACGGGCCGGTGAGGGGGCCTTCGGGGCGGACTTGGGGCATCGCCGGATCGGCGGCGCTCCATCTTGGCGTTGTCGCGGCCCTGATGGCCTCGCCGACACCCGAGACGCCGCCAACGCCCGAAACCGCGCCGATGATGACCCTGGAATTCGTCATGGCGCCGCCGCCCCCGCCACCGCCGCCCCCCCCGCCGGCCGAGGTGGCGCCGCCGCCCGAGATCGCGCCGCCGCCGCCCTTCGAACCGGTGATCGCCTCGACCTCGGCGTTGGCCGAGCCGCTGATCGCCCCGCCGGAGGAGCCGCCGCCCGAGGTTAAACGCGAGCCCGAGCGCGAGCCGCCGCCCAAGCCCGAGGCCAAGCCCAAGCCCAAACCCAAGCCTAAGGCCGAACGCGCCCCCGATCCGATCGAAACTCCGGCAAAGAAAAAGCCGGAAAAGACGACCTCGTCGGATCAAGCGAGCAGCACCCCCTCGGATGCGCCGGCGTCTTTCGATAGCGCCCCCCAGGGCGTGGCTTCGGCGACTCCGGGCCCGACCCGGGCCTCGGCGTCCGGGCCGCCGCCCAGCTATCTGTCGCGGCTGCTGGCCGATCTCGCCAGCCATAAGAACTACCCCCGGCGCTCGCGCAGTCGCGGCGAACAGGGCGAGGCCCGGCTGTTCCTGGTGATCGGCCGCGACGGCAGCGTGCTGTCGTCCAAGCTCATGCGCTCGACCGGCTATGCCGATCTCGACGCGGCGGTGAACGAGATGGTCGATAAGGCCAATCCCTTGCCACCCTTGCCCGACGACTATCCCGAAGCCCGCATGGAACTGATCGTTCCCATCACCTTTACCTTGCGCTGACGGTCGGCGGCGTTCCCGCCGTTTGCTTAAGTCTCCGCTCTTTTCCCTTCGGCCAGGATGGCGCCACGGCGCCTCCTGGCCGTTGGCTTTTTAGCGCCCAAAACGATGGTTTGCGGGGCCAAGCCCTTAAAGGGGTGACGTTCCAGGGGGTTGGCAATGGGGTATAATAATACCAATTTAATAACGCATTGATTTTAAAGGATTAATCCACGTTGACACTGCGTCTTTTCCTGGCATACTCCGCCGCCACACCATAAGAAGGATGACCGCTGGCCCTGATGGGGCGGAGGGCGGATCCGCCCTTTGAGTGGACACCCACCGGGAACCGCCGGGACCGGGCCGTCGGGTTTGCCGCGCGGTTCCTCCGGCCGGAAGGAAAAGAACGGACGATGAAAACCTATTCCGCGAAGCCGAGCGAGGTGGATAGGAAATGGTACGTGATCGACGCCGAAGGCGTCGTTCTCGGGCGTCTTGCCGTGATCATTGCTGATCTGCTTCGTGGCAAGAACAAGACCATTTACACCCCGCATATCGATACCGGCGACCATGTGGTCGTTATCAATGCCGAGAAGGTTCACCTGACCGGCAACAAGGCCGCCAACGAGCGGTTCTTCTGGCACACCGGCCATCCCGGCGGCATCAAGAGCCGCAGCCTTGGCCAGATCCGCGACGGAGCCCATCCCGAGCGTCTGATCGAGAAGGCCGTTGAGCGGATGATGCCGCGTGGCCCGCTGGCCCGCGCCCAGTTCAAGAAGCTGCGTGTTTATGGCGGCGAAGCGCATCCCCACGACGCCCAGCAGCCGGTGGTCCTGGATGTCGCGGCGCTGAACCCGAAGAATAAAAGGAGCGCCTAATTCATGGCCGAGGAAATCAAATCCTTCGAGGACTTGAAGGACGTCGCCGCCCCGGCCGCCCTGCAGCAGAAGCGCGAGCCCAAGCGCGACGCCCAGGGTCGCTCCTATGCCACCGGTCGCCGTAAGGATGCCGTGGCCCGCGTGTGGATCAAGGCCGGTTCGGGCCGCATCACCGTCAACGGCCGCGAGCTGGAAAACTACTTTCCCCGCCCCGTGCTGCGCATGGTGATCAACCAGCCGTTCGTGGTGACCAACACCACCAACCAGTTCGACGTGGTTTGCACGGTCACCGGTGGTGGTCTGTCGGGTCAGGCCGGCGCCCTGCGCCATGGCATCAGCCGCGCCCTGACCTATTTCGATCCCGACATGCGCCCGGCCCTGAAGGCCGAAGGCTTCATGACCCGCGATCCGCGCACCGTCGAGCGCAAGAAGTACGGCCGCGCCAAGGCCCGCCGGAGCTTCCAGTTCTCCAAGCGCTGATCGGGGTTTTTATCCCAGATCGCAGCGAAAAGGCCCGCGCAAGCGGGCCTTTTTGCATGGGGGGGCTGGGCAGCTGCTCTCTTATAACGACGTAATAACCACGTATTAACGTCTTTACAAAGCCTTATTAAGATGCTAATAATGTCCTCGTTGATCCACGAAGGAGGATGGCATGACGCCGCGCGAAATTGAGCAAATGGTCTTTGAACTGGAAGAGGTGCGTATCGTTATCAGGGCGTCTGTCAACGCTGAGCTGGGGGATTACGAGTATTCCCGTAAGGCTGCGGGGAGCGCCTCGATAACAGAGTGGCTGCAACAACGCATTTACCCGATAATCGAGGGGTACGATGTGGTGGTTACCGATGGAACGGGGGCAATTCCCCACGGTCGCACCAAGATGGAAACTCTGCGGTCTAGTTACGGGGGGTAGATTAACGGTAAGATATGGGTTTAGAACCGACAATAGGGTGGGGCGGGAAAAAAGAGCTAAGCATATTGTATATGGTCTGAACGTATTTTTCTTACGGTGATTTTCCAGTTCTCCAAGCGCTGATCGGGGTTTTTATCCCAGATCGCAGCGAAAAGGCCCGCGCAAGCGGGCCTTTTTGCATGGGGGGCCCAAGAAGGGTGGGGGCGGGGTCAGCCGTCGATGATGGTCGGCGCCGGCAGGGCGGGCCGGGGGGCGGCTGGCGGGTTTAGGCGCAGCACCAGGGTCATCGACAGCGGCGACGCCGGGTCGGTCAGGGTCAGGCTGACCGGTTGACCCTCGGCCAGGGTCTCGGTGATCGAGCGCGCCATCTGATCGGCCGCTCGCCAAGCCTCGCCCATTGTCGGCGCCAAGCCCGGCGGCGCAGCGGGGAAAAATCCGCCAAAGGGGGATGCCCGCAAGAAGGGATTGGCCGCCAGCGCCGCCTGCCAGGGCAGCAGGGCCAGATCCATCAGCGCCGTCATGGCGGCGAACGGATCGGTGGCGTCGGTTTGGCGCGGCGGGGCGCCGCCGAAGGCGGATCCGCCGAAGGGGAAGAAGGGGAACACCATCGGGTCGTCCTCCAGGGGCCGCTCTGGCGATGCGCTCCGCCTTGGCCCTACCCGTTGAACGCTAGCTTAGATGGTCCGTTCCGTCCAGATCGGCTGTCTGCATGGGCCGTCAACTAAAAGGGGGACCGGATTGCTCCGGTCCCCCTCCGTCATCGGGTGATCGTCGGCGGGCGGCGCCGCGATCAGGACGACATCAGTTTCGACCACCAGCCAACGCGGCGGGGTTGGTCGGAAGACGGGACCGCGGCCGGCGGGGCGGCGGCGGCCGCGGGGTCGGGGGTCTTGACGACGGCGACCGGCGGCGGCGCGACGGGTGCGGTCGGCGGTTCCCCGTCGGCGGGGTCGCGGTCGATGTCCGTCTCGGCGGTCTCGACTTCGGCCTCGGCCTCGGCGATCTCGGCGGGGGTCTCGTCGAGCAACCGCTCATCGCCCAAGGGCTCAGCGAAGGGCGCCTCGGCGTCCGGGGCGTCGTCGAAGGCGGCGAGATCCGTTTCGGCGGTCGCCGGGCCGGCTTCGGCGTCGCTGGCGTCAAGGGCGATGGCGCGGTTGGTCTCGACGCCCCGATCCTTGCGGCGGGGGCGACGGCGACGCGGCGGACGGCGACCCTCGCGGCCAAGCTCATCGGTGATCGCCGCCGCAGAGTCCTCGCCGGCCGGGGCGCTGTCCGCGTCGGTCGACGAGATGATCTCGTCCTCGGCGGTCGGATCGTCGTCGATCTCGGCGCTTTCGATCGAGTCGTCATCAAGGGGCAGGGTATCGGCGGTCGAGGCCGGCACGGCGGGCTCGGGCAAGCCGTTGCCCGTGTCGTCGCGACGACCGCGACGGCCGCGGCGACGGCGGCGGCGGCGCGACTGGCCATCACGATCGCTCAGCGACCCGTCGGCCGGGTCCAACTCGTCGCCCGTGTCCTCGGCCTCGTCGCCGGTCTCACCCTCGTCATCGGCGCCCTCGTCCTCGGTCGAGTCAGCCGTGCCTTCGGGCGCGCCCTCTTCGTCGTCGACGGACGAGCCTTCGATCTCCACGCCGTCCTGATCCTTGCGGCGACGGCGGCGACGGCGGCGGCGCTTGCGGCCCTGTCCATCGGCATCGGCGCCGTTTTGGCCGTTCTCTTCGGCGAAGGCCTCGTCCTCGACGGTGCCCTCGTCCTCGTCCTCGTCTTCCAGGACCTCGGGCGCCGGCAGGGCGGCGACGGGCGCGGTCGGCGGGGGGGCGGCGGCGGGCAGGGCATCCAAGCCCTCGCGCTCGGCCTTCACCCGGTCCATGCGATAATCGGGAACGATCAGCGTGTCGTCGCCCAGCAAGAACACCTGGAAGTCATAGCGCGCCTCGATGGCGGCCAGAACGGTGCGCTTGTTGTTTAGGATGTAAAGGGCGATCGCCGTCGGCACGGTGACCGTGACCTCGCTCGAACGCCGGCGCACGCCCTCTTCCTCGATGATGCGCAGGATATGGATGGCCGTGGATTCGACCGAGCGCAGCGACCCCGAGCCATGGCAATGCGGGCAGGGCTGGAAGCTGGTTTCCATCAGGCTGGGGCGCAGCCGCTGGCGCGACATTTCAAGCAGGCCGAAATGGCTGATGCGGCCAAGCTGGATGCGGGCGCGGTCGTTGCGCAGCGCGTCCTTGACCCGGCGCTCGACATTGGCGTTGGAGCGCGGATCGTCCATATCGATGAAGTCGATGACGATCAGCCCGGACAGGTCGCGCAGGCGCAGCTGGCGGGCGATTTCGTCGGCGGCTTCCAGATTGGTCTTATAGGCGGTCTCTTCGATATTGCGCTCGCGCGTCGAGCGGCCCGAATTGACGTCGATGGCGACCAGCGCCTCGGTTTGGTTGATGACCAGATAGCCGCCCGAGCGCAACTGGGCGATCGGCGAATGCATGGCATCCATCTGGCTTTCCACCTGATAGCGGTGGAAAAGCGGCATGATCTCGTCTTTGTAGGGCTGGACCTTCTTGGCGTGCGAAGGCGTCAGCATCTTCATGAAATCCTTGGCGGTGCGGTAACCGGCATCGCCTTCGACCAGGATTTCCTCGATGTCGCGGGAATAGATATCGCGGATGGCGCGCTTGATCAGGCTGCCTTCCTCGTGGATCAGGCAAGGGGCGCGCGAGGCCAGCGTCGTCTGCCGGATGGAATCCCAGGTGCGCAGCAGATAGTCATGGTCGCGGCGGATTTCGGCCCGCGACCGCTCGCTGCCCGCCGTGCGCAAGATGACGGCGCTGCCCTTGGGGCCGATCAATTCGCCCATGATCGACTTCAAGCGCTTGCGATCGGTGGCGCTGGTGATCTTGCGCGAAACGCCGCCGCCGCGCGTGGTATTGGGCATGAACACGCAATAGCGCCCGGCCAGCGACAGATAGGTGGTCAGAGCCGCGCCCTTGTTGCCGCGCTCCTCCTTGACGACCTGCACCAGCATGATCTGCCGGCGCTTGATCACCTCTTGGATCTTATAGCTGCGGCTGACCCGCGATTTGGCGCGCGGAGCGGGGGCCGAGTCTTCGGCTTCATCGCCGCCCAGGGTCTCGACGCTGTCGGCCTCGTCATCGTCATCGGCGGCGGCTTCAAGCGCCTCCTCGGCGATCAGCTTTTCGCGGTCGGCGACGGGGATCTGGTAATAGTCCGGGTGGATCTCGTTGAAGGCCAGGAAGCCATGGCGATTGCCGCCGTATTCGACGAAAGCGGCCTGGAGCGAGGGTTCGACGCGGACGACTTTGGCGAGGTAGATGTTTCCCTTAAGCTGTTTCTTCGTTGAAGTCTCGACGTCAAACTCGTCGAGACGGGTACCGTCCAGAACCACGACCCGCGTTTCTTCGGGGTGGTTCGCATCGATAAGCATGCGCTTGGTCATTCGGAAGGATACTCCGCGAGGCCGGTCCACCAGGGCTTTTCGCCACGGGTGGCCGGTCGATCAGATGGGATCGGCGGGCCTTCTTGATGCCGGAGGGCTGGCGTACGAACGCTGACCAAGGGCGTAGGCAATAAGATCGCGCCACCGCCGCACCGACCGGATGATCCGATCCTGGAGCAGCGGGCATCCCCCGCGGAACGCGGGAGCCTACTTGGTTTCGTTCACACCAAACCCGGATTGTCATTTTCCAGGGTGCCTAGCCCGTCCGGCACGGGGGAAGCCCGGCCGGGAACGGATGTGTTGCGTTACAATACCGGTTGATGGGCCCGGGCACGTCGACGTCTATATCCGACGTCCGCGCGCTTCCTGTTCCGGCCAGATCGCGGTTCCGCCGATAAGCCGGCGGTCCTTCGCGTCGCCCCGGCCCCCGTTGCCGGCGTAGACCGCCAGCCCTGGGCCAGACCCTTCAACGGAATCTCGTTCATCAAGATACAGTCGGGCCACCCCTTCCACAACCTTCTTTCTTTCCGGTCGGATTTTCCCGCCGCTTCGCCGATAAGGCGAGAGCCAGGGCGCGCGGAGGGTGTGGCCCTGGTGCACCCAATTTTAATTATCCATGGTAAATCATAGGGTAATCGCGGCTTCTTAGATCGAAATCTTGTCAATTGGGCCGCTGTCCCCTATACCTGTGGTGGGACTTTCAAACCATGGAACGATACGTGGGCCGAGGGACGACACCGCCGATGGCGCGCCGCAAAGCAACCGGAGTGAGCCGACGCAGCCTGCTGGCGGGAACCCCGTTCGTCGCCGCCGCCTTGCTGGCGCCCCGGCCGGCGCTGGCCGCGACCCGGGCGACCGGCCTGCGGTTGGGCGACCATGGCGGCTCGACGCGCTTCGTGCTCGAGCTTTCGGGGCCGGTGACGTGGCAACTCGTCTCCCTCTCGGCGCCCTATCGCCTGATCATCGATATGCCCGAGGTCGAGTTCGCCCTGGGGCTGGTGCCCCGCGACACCGGTCTGGTCGCCGGCGCCCGCTATGGCGTGGTGCGGCCCGGCTTCTCGCGCATGGTCATCGACCTCACCGGCCCGGCGATGGTCGACAAGGACTTCCTGCTGGAACCGCGCGAGGGGTTCGGCTGGCGGCTGGTCATGGATCTGGTGCCGACCACGCCCGAGATCTTCATGGCCGGGGTTGGTCAGCCGGCCAAGCCCGTCGTCCCCGCCACCGTCACCCCCGAGCCCTCGACCCGCGCCGTGGCCTTCGCCGCCGCCGCCGCTCCCGCCGCCGCCGCGAGCGGGACGACGGCGCCCACACCCATCGGTCCGGGCGGCCCGGTCAATCTGCGGCCGGCCGCCGTGGGCAAGGGGCCGGTCACGGTCAATCTCGCCTCTTTGCCCTCGGCCCAGGCGCCGATCGCCGATCCGTCGATTCCCGGCTCGTTTGGCGGTCCAGGCGGGGCGGCGGCGGGCGAGGGGATGCAGGTGATGGCGCGCGAGGGGCCGGCGATCGTCCGGCTGGCCGACGGCCGGCGCGTGCCCATTCCCTTGGAAAAGCCCCAGCGCTCGGTCGATCCGGTGCGCAAGCCGGTGATCGTGCTTGATCCCGGCCATGGCGGCAAGGACCCCGGGGCCATCGGCGCTTCGGGAACCTATGAAAAGATCGTCACCCTCGAGATGGCCCGCCAGCTCAAACGCGCCCTGGAGGCCACCGGCCGCTACAAGGTGGTTCTGACCCGCGAGAGCGACACTTCGGTTCGCCTGCGCGAACGCATCGCCTTTGGCCGCCATGCCGGGGCCGATCTGTTCGTGTCGATCCATGCCGATGCCATGGCCAATCCCCAGGTGCGCGGGCTGTCGGTCTATACCTTGTCGGAAACCGCTTCCGACGACGAGGCCGCCCAGCTGGCCGATCGTGAAAACAAGGTCGATATCCTGCTGGGCATGGATCTGTCCCAGGAATCGCCCGATGTCGCGACGATTTTGATCGATCTCGCCCAGCGCGAGACCAAGAACAAATCGGTTCATTTCGCCAATACCCTGGTCTCGGCCTTGCCCGGTGATGTGTTGAAGCTGGAAAAGACCCGCCGGTATGCCGGTTTCGCGGTTCTGAAGGCGCCCGACGTTCCCTCGGTCCTTGTGGAAATGGGCTTCCTTTCCAATGTGTCCGACGAAAAACTGTTGCGCACCGCCCCCTATCGGGCGAAGCTCGCCGCCGCTCTTGTCCGCAGCGTCGATGATTTCTTCGCCCCCCAGCAGCAACGCGCCTGGAAACCTTAACGGTTTTCGCGCGATCGGCCCTGTCGATCGCCCGCCGGGATGAACGGGCGCCTTGACCGCGCCACGATCGTGGTGCAAAGACCGCAGGCAAGAAAACGCCCCGCACCGAGAGCGGGGCGGGGAACCGGTCGACGAGACCGGCCTTACTCGATTCGGATGCGCTCTTGATGCAGTGTCCGAAGTCTGGCGATCGGCGGAGCCTATGCGGCGCACCAGTTCCCCTCCCGGCGATCCCCCTGGGACGCCCCCTGATAAAAAGCGTGGATATCCTGCGATGATTCGGATTCTGCTGACCCTGGTCATGATCGGCATGGTCGGCGGCGCCGGCGGCACGGCCTATCTGCTCAATTCCTATGGGAGCGACCTGCCCGATTACGGCGCCCTGGCCAATTACGAGCCGCCGATCACCACTCGGGTTCTGGCCAGCGATGGCCGTTTGATGGCGGAATACGCCATCGAAAAGCGGGTCTATGTGCCGATCAACGCCATTCCCCAGAAGGTCAAGGACGCCTTTTTGTCGGCCGAGGACAAGAACTTCTACACCCACTCGGGCGTGGATTTCGTCGGGCTGTTCCGCGCCGTGCTGACCAATCTGCAGAACTATGGCTCGGGCCGGCGGCCGGTCGGCGCCTCGACCATCACCCAGCAGGTGGCCAAGAACTTTCTGCTGACCAACGAGGTGTCCTTTGATCGCAAGGTCAAGGAAGCCATCTTGGCCTTCCGCATCGAGGAGGCCTTTTCCAAGGATCACATTCTGGAACTGTATCTGAACGAGATCTATCTCGGCTTCAGTTCCTATGGGGTGGCCGCGGCGGCGGTGAACTACTTCAACAAAAGCCTTGATGAGCTGACCATCGGCGAGGTCGCCTTCCTCGCCGCCTTGCCCAAGGCCCCCAACAACTACAATCCGGTGCGCAAGAACGACGCGGCCAAGGCCCGTCGCGACTGGGTGGTCGACCGCATGGTCGAGGATGATCACATCACCCAGGCCGAGGGCGAAGCGGCCAAGGCCGAGCCCCTGGAGGTGCGCAGCCGTGACGAGACCCAGCTTGTGCGCCATGCCGACTTCTTCTCGGAAGAGGTCCGCCGACAGCTGCAAAGCCGCTATGGCGAAGAGGCGCTTTACAAGGGCGGGCTTTACGTGCGCACCACCCTTGATCCCCGCCTTCAGGAGATCGGGGCGCGGGCCCTGCGCAAGGGGCTGATCGATTACGATCGCCGCCATGGCTGGCGCGGCCCGGTGACCCGCCTGGAAAACGTTCAGGAATGGAAGGCGCGTCTGGCCGAATTGCCCGTTCCCCCCGGCGCCTCGACCAACTGGCGGTTGGCCGCCGTGCTGCGGCTTGATGCCGGCGAGGTCAAGCTTGGCCTGCCCGACGGCTTCGGCGGCGCCATCCCGATGAAGGAAATGGCCTGGGCCCGGCCGACGCTCGACGGTCAGCGGGTGGGCAACGCCCCCAAGAAGCCCGCCGATGTCTTGAAGGTTGGCGATGTCGTGCTGGTCGAGCCTTTGGAGAAGGACGACAAGGGCAAGGCCTATGCGCCCGGAACCTATGGCTTGCGCCAGATGCCCAATGTCGAAGGCGCCCTGGTCGCCATGGATCCCCATACCGGCCGGGTGATGGCGATGGTCGGCGGCTTCGCGCCCGAGCGCAGCGAGTTCAACCGGGCGATCCAGGCCAAGCGCCAGCCCGGCTCGTCGTTCAAGCCCTTCGTCTATCTGGCCGCCCTCGATCACGGCTATACGCCGGCGACCATCATCCTTGACGCGCCGTTCGTCTATGATCCGGGCCCCGGCCAACCCTTGTGGAAGCCTAAGAACTACAGCGGCCAGTTCTACGGCCCCTCGACCCTGCGTCGGGGTGTCGAGATGTCGCGTAACCTGATGACGGTGCGTCTGGCCAATGCGGTGGGCATGGATGTGGTCGCCGAATATGCCGAGCGCTTCGGCGTCGTCCACACCATGCCGCGCGTCCTCGCCGCCTCGCTCGGCGCCGTCGAGACCACGGTGATGGACATGACGACGGCCTATGCGATGCTGGTCAATGGCGGGCGGCGGATCGCCCCGACGCTGATCGACCGCATCCAGGACCGCACCGGCACCACCGTCTATCGCCATGACGAGCGGCCCTGCGATGCCTGCAAGGCGTCGCAATGGGCGGGTCAGGCCGTGCCGGCGGTCGTTGACAATCGCGAGATCATGACCGATCCGCTGTCGGCCTATCAGATCGTGTCGATCCTTCAGGGCGTCGTCCAGCGCGGCACCGGCGGCAAAGTCCAGGCGGTGGGCAAATCGGTCGCCGGCAAGACCGGCACCTCGAACGACAGCCTCGATACTTGGTTCGTCGGCTTTTCGCCCGATCTGGTCTGCGGGGTCTTCGTCGGCTTCGACGAGCCCAAGTCCCTGGGGTCCCATGAGGCCGGGTCGACGACGGCGGCGCCGATCTTCACGACCTTCATGAAGGAAGCCCTGGCCGACAAGCCCGATATTCCCTTCCGCGTGCCCGAGGGTATCAAATTCGTCCGCATCGATCCCCAGACCGGCCAGCGCGCCGGCCCGGGAACCTCCAACGCCATCCTTGAGGCCTTCAAGCCGGGATCCGAGCCCTCGCTGGCCTCGAGTTATGTGATCGACGGATCGGCGCCGGTGGGCGATTACGGCGCCTATTACGGCGGCGTCGGCGGCGAGGGCGCCACCGGCGTTCCCGGTCAGGCGGCCCCGGGCTTCGGCGCCGGTGGCGCCCCGCCCCAGGCGGGCGGCCTTTATTAGACCAACGCCCCGAGAGTGAACGTTTAGAGCGGGGGGCGTGAACCCGATTTTACGCCTCCCGCTCTCAGACCGCTCCTTTGGCGGGCCGGGGTCAGGCGCGCAGGCGGCCGACGAAGGCGATCACCGACTGATCAAGGCGGTCGATCTCGTCGACGGCGTGATCGGACAGACCGCGCATGGTGGCGGCATTGGCCGAGAAGTCGCCGGTCAGGCCATCCATGCGGGAGATCACCTCGCCCAGTTCATGGGCCAGGGACGATACCGCGTCGATGGTTCCGGCGACCAACTGACTGGCTTTTCCCTGATCTTCCATGGCGGCGGCGATGGCCGAGACGGTGGCGCTGATATCGGTCATGCTGCGGCTGATGGTGGCGATGACGGCCGCTGAGTCGCGGGTCGCCCCCTGGATGCCGGTCACTTGGGCGGCGATCTCGTCGGTCGCCCGCGCCGTTTGGGTGGCCAGGGTCTTCACCTCATTGGCGACCACGGCGAAGCCCTTGCCGGCATCGCCGGCCCGCGCCGCCTCGATCGTCGCGTTCAGGGCCAGCAGATTGGTTTGGGCGGCGACGGCGCTGATCAGCCCGACCACCTCGCCGATCCGCTCGGCCGCCGTGCTCAGCGCCGCGACCTTTTCCGTCGCCCGTTCGGTATCGGTCAGGGCGGAGCGCGACAGGGCATCGGAGTGACGGACGCTTTCAAGGATGCCCGACACCGATTGGGTCATCGTCCGCGCCGCCTGGGCCATCGATTCAACGCCTTCGGCCGTGCGTTCGGACAAATCGCGGGCCATCGAGGATACCTGCCGCGAGCTTTCCGACGATCCGTTCAGGGCTTCGGCCGCCCGGCGCATGGTGGCGCTGTCGTCCTTCAGGGCGCCCAAAGCCGTGCCGACCGACCCTTCGAGATCATCGGCGACGCCGCGCACGGCGGTGACCTGGGCCTCGGCGGCGGCGGCTTCCAGACGCAAGCGCTCCTCGGCGACCTTGCGGGCATCTTCGCGGGCGGTATTGGCCTCGACCACCGCCTGTTCGGCGGTGGCGAACGACGTGGTCATGCGCACGATCACCCAAACCAGGGTCACGGTTTCAATGATGACGATGGCCGCATGCAGGGCCACCCGGCCGAGATCGGCACCCGGGGGGAAGACCCAGGCCGGCATGGCGTAGGTCAAAATCAGGTGGTGGGCGGCGATGGTCAGCGCCGCGGCAAGGATGACCCTCGCGTCGCAGAGCACCACAAGGATGGCCAGAACGGCGAAGAAATACAGGTGGATGTCGATCTGCCAGGGATGGCCGCGAAACATGAAAACCAGCACCGCGACCTGAATGACCAAACCGACGCCGATGGCGCTTCTACTGGCCGGACTATCCCCGGCCAAGAAGATCAGCGCGACCGGGATCGCGGCGAAGAGCGCCGAGACCGCCAAACCGGCAAGCATGGCCGCCCCGGTGATCAGTCCGGCGACGGCGACCAAAGCGACCTGAAGAAGCAGAAAAGGGATGAAGAAGCGTAAGACGCCTTTCCGCAGGAGGGCTATTTCGCGGCTCATCGCGCCGTGTCTCCACTTGGGGGGGCGCAGCCTTGGGCCGCCAGCGGATCAAGAACAAGAAGAACGCCCATGGTTGTCAAAGAGGCGATGCCTGGTGGGGTGGGAAAGGCCGCGACCATCACCGAAGCCGAGGCCCCTTGGCGGATGGGCCGGCCGTCCGCCGCCGTGATGCGAGCGAAAATCTCGTCCTCATCAAGGCCGGGCGGAAAAACGAGAGCGAGGGTGGTGGCCTCCGCCGAGGGAAAGAAGGAAAGCCACCCCAAGGCGAGGAGTCCCGCCAGCGCCATCGCGCCGGCCGTGAGGACACCGGCGGCCGGGCTCTGGAGGAAGGAGTGAGTCAAAGCCGTACACCCATAAAAATACATCTATTAAGGTATGTACGGCTTAGCACGGTCCTTCCCCCACCGCAAGGGCGGCGGGCAAGGGACGCCTCAAGACAAGGGCGCCCGCGCCGCCCTGGTGGCGCGCTTTCCCCGTTGCGTCCGCAAGGGCAGGGAGGTATGCAAAGGCGATGGCGTCCGGTGATCCCTATCCCCGCACGCCGAATGGAGAGTGGATGTTAGAGCTTGTGTGACAGGGCTCTCTGACCCTCAGAGAGCCGCGTGATCTTAAGAAAAGCGGGGAGGCTAGGCCTCTCGGCGGTTTTTTCACGCCCGTCATACGAGACATCCATGACTATCTCACGCACAGAACAACGTGTGTTACACGTGCTGGCTCTGGGTGGCCGCATCCTGCACGAGCGCGGCGAAGGCCCTAAAATCACCACCATCACCTGCGTCACGCGGGACGGACTGATCCTTGCGGATTGCGATCTGGCGGTCTTTAGCCGATTGCGGCGCCGGCGGCTGATCGAATCCCGCGCGGGCGGCCCCTATCGCCTCTCCCCGCTCGGCCGGGCGATGGTTCGCCCGCAAAGCGACAATCAAGGCCACATAACATGCTGATCGGCGAGGAACGCCCAGGCGACATCCCGGCAATCGGCACACACCCCGCCCAGGCCTTGTCCAGCCCGCCCCCATCCAGGGGAAGCGAGGCACACCGCTCCACAAACAAAGGAGGGTCCGCTGTGGACATTCCACGGATATTCACCATTAGCGAAAGCGCCCATCGCATCCACAATCCCTTCACCCCGGAAAAGCTCGCCACGCTTGGCGCGGCCTTGCGTTTGGACCCGGGGGCCCGGGTGCTCGACCTTGGCAGCGGGTCGGGCGAGATGCTGTGCAGCTGGGCGCGCGATTACGGGCTCGGCGGCCTCGGCGTTGACATGAGCCCGGTATTCACCGACCAAGCCAAACGCCGCGCCGACGCCCTGGGCGTCGCCGACCGGGTTGCGTTCCTCCATGCCGACGCCGCCGGCTTCGTCGCCGACGAAAGGGTCGATGTGGCGGCCTGTGTCGGCGCCACGTGGATCGGTGGGGGAGTCGTCGGCACCATCGGGCTTCTGGCCAAGAGCCTGCGCCCGGGAGGGATCATCCTCATCGGCGAGCCCTATTGGTTGAAGCTGCCGCCGAGCGAGGAGGTCGCCAAGGGATGCCGCGCCGCTTCACTCTCGGACTTCCTCGGGCTTCCCGAGCTTGTCGCGTCTTTCGGCAAGCTTGATTACGACGTCGTGGAAATGGTTCTGGCCGATCAAGACAGCTGGGATAGGTACGAGGCGGCCAAGTGGCTGACCATGCGCCGATGGCTCGCCGCCAATCCCGACGATGACTTCGCCAAAGAGGTTCGCGCCGAACTGACCTCGGCGCCCGAACGTCACGCCCGATATACCCGGGACTACCTGGGCTGGGGGGTGTTCGCCCTCATGGCGCGGTGAGGGGAGGCGACCGCCGCTAGAGCCGCCGCGTTAAAGGGGGGTCCTTTAACGCGGTTCGCTCTGCGGGCGCCGCCTTTGCCCGGGCGCTCAGGCGCGCAGGCGGCCGACGAAGGCGACCACCGATTCATCAAGGCGATCGATCTCGTCGACGGCGTGATCGGACAGACCGCGCATGGTGGCGGCATTGGCCGAGAAGTCGCCGGTCAGGCTGTCCATGCGGGAGATCACCTCGCCAAGCTCATGGGCGAGGGTCGATACCGCGTCGATGGTTCCGGCGACCAGCCGACTGGCTTGTCCCTGATCTTCCATGGCGGCGGCGATGGCCGAGACGGTGGTGCTGATGTCGGTCATGCTGCGGCTGATGGTGGCGATGACGGCCGCTGAGTCGCGGGTCGCCCCCTGGATGCCGGTCACCTGGGCGGCGATCTCGTCGGTCGCCCGCGCCGTTTGGGTGGCCAGGGTCTTCACCTCATTGGCGACCACGGCGAAGCCCTTGCCGGCATCGCCGGCCCGCGCCGCCTCGATCGTCGCGTTCAGGGCCAGCAGATTGGTCTGGGCGGCGACGGCGCTGATCAGCCCGACCACCTCGCCGATCCGCTCGGCCGCCGTGCTCAGCGCCGCGACCTTTTCCGTCGCCCGCTCGGCATCGGTCAGGGCGGAGCGCGATAGGGTGTCGGAGTGACGGACGCTTTCAAGGATGCCCGACACCGATTGGGTCATCGTCCGCGCCGCCTGGGCCATCGATTCAACGCCTTCGGCCGTGCGCCCGGACAGATCACGGGCCATAGAGGACACCTGCCGCGAGTTTTCCGACGAATCGTCCAGGGCTTCGGCGGCCTGGTGCATGGCGGCGGTGCCGTTCTTCAAGGCGCCCAAAGCCGCGCCGACCGACCCTTCGAGATCATCGGCGACGCCGCGCACGGCGCTGACCTGGGCCTCGGCGGCGGCGGCTTCCAGGCGCAGGCGCTCCTCGGCGGCCTTGCGGGTATCCTCGCGGGCGGTATTGGCCTCGACCACCGCCTGTTCGGTGGCGGCGAAGGCCCGGGCCAGACGCCGCGCCACCCAGACCAGGGTCGCGCCTTCGACGACCACGACCATGGCATGCAGGGTCACCCGGCCCAGGTCGGCGCCCTGGGGGAAGATCCAGGCCGGCATGGCGTAGGTCAGAATCAGATTGTGGGCGATGATGGTTAGGGCGGCGGCAAGGATCACCGTGGCGTCACAAAGGGCGACGAGGGTGGCGAGGCCGGCGAAGAAATACAGGTGGATGTCGCTCTGCCAGGGATGGCCGCGAAACATGAAGATGAGAACCCCGACCTGGATCATCAGGCCGACGCCCATGATGCTGCGGCTGGCGGGGGTGTCGCCGGTCAGCAGGACCAGGGCGATCGGAGCCAAGGCGATGGGCACGGCGACCAGTAGCCCGGGCAGGATCTCCGCTCCCGAAATCCACCCGGCGACCGGAACCGCGGCCGCCTGCAAAAGCAGAAAAACCATAAAGAGGCGCAAGACACTCAGGCGGATGAAGGCGAGTTCGGTGGTCATGGGGGGGTATCTCCTGCCCGTGGGAGCGCAGCCATAGGGCGCCAGCGGATCAAGAACCAAAGGAACGCCGATTTCCGTCGGCGGGGGACCGGGGACGGGGTGGGGAACCGGGCGATGATGACCGAGGGGGTGGCGCCTTGGCGCAAAAGGAACCCGCCCGCCGCCGGGGCCCGGGCGAAACCATCGTCGCCGCCCGGAGGGAAGACCAGAGTAAGGGCGGCCCCCTCGGCGGGGGCGGCGAAGGCCACCCGGGCCGGCAGGGGGCGCGCGCCAAGGCCCAGGGCGTTGAGGATGCCCGTCGCCTGACCATGGAGAAATGACTGGGTCACAAGGACAATTCCATGAGAGACAGGGGGTCTTCCCCCTGTCCCATACCATGGGGGCTAGGTACCCGCAAGACGGGTGGGGTTGCGCCGACGTAAGGTTTCAGGGTATCTCCGGGGGCTTCCATCCTTATTGTCAGGCCCCCCTCCCATGCCCCATAGCCGGCCGTTGTCCCGTTTGCGGGCAAGCTTGATTTTGCTTCTGGTGTCCTTCATCTGGGGGAGCGCCTTCGTCGCCCAGAAAACGGCCTTTGACGCGGTGGAGGGCGCCACCGCCCCCGCTTTGGGACCTCTGGCCTTCACCGGTGCGCGCTTTCTTCTGGGCGCCCTGGTCGTGCTGCCCTTCGCCCTGCGCGAAAACCGTCAGGCGCGGAGCCGGGGGGCGCCAGGGGCGGGGCTTTTGGCGATCTTTTGCGGGATCGGCGCGGTGCTGTTCGCCGCATCCTTCACCCAGCAGCTTGGCATCATCGGCACCTCGGTGACCAATGCCGGATTTCTGACGGCGCTTTATGTGCCGCTGGTGCCCGTCGTCGCCCTGGTGATCTTCCGTCAATCGGTGCGCAAGATGATCTGGCCGGGGGCGGCGGGCTGTCTGGCCGGGCTGTGGCTGCTGACCGGGGCGGCGACGAACGGCCTGTCGGCCCTGACCGCGGGCGATCTGTGGGTGCTGGTCGGCGCCCTGTTCTGGGCCTTCCATGTGACGGTGGTCGGGGTGATGGCGACGCGCAGCGGCCGGCCGCTGACCCTGGCGGCGGCGCAGTTCCTGACCTGCGGGGTTCTGGGCTGGGCCGGGGCCTTCGCCTTCGAGACGCCGACCCTGGCCGGGATGGCCGCCATCGCCCCCGAGATCGCCTATGCGGGAATTCTCTCGGTGGGGGTCGCCTTTACCCTGCAGGTGGTGGCCCAGCGCCATACCCATCCGGCGGCGGCGGCGATCATCTTGTCGATGGAGATGGTCTTCGCCTCGCTGGCCGCCGTCGTCGTTCTGGGCGAGCGTCTGAGCGGCGTGCAATGGCTTGGCGCCGGCTTGATCCTGGCCAGCATCATCGCCGTTGAAAGCGCCGCGGCCCTCGGCGATCGCCGTCGTGGCGCGGCGGGGGCCCTTACCCCCTAATAGGCGCGTTTGACCCAGCGAATGGGGGCGGCCTTCTCCAGGGCGATGTCTTCGATATCGGGCGCGTTGTAAGAGGCCAGGGTGAACAGCGCCTTGGTGCGGCCGCGCTTGATCAGCTTGATCAGGGTGGTGCCATCGGCCAAGCGCACCACGCAGTCCCGGCCATGGAGGTCTTCGGGGGAGCGGTGAACGTCTTCCTCGGAGAAGAAGACGATATCGCCGGCGCGATAGACCGGCCACAGGGCGTCGCCCTCGACGATCAGCGCCTCGGTGCGGCTGGAGGCGCCCGGCGGCAATTCGGTGAAGCCGATCGGTTCGGCCGGGGCCAGGGTGACCTGACCGCCGAGGCCAACCCGACCGACCACCGGCACAAGCGGGTCGGTGCGCTCGCGGCCATACAGCAGAAAGGCGGCCGAAACATTGAGGATGCGGGCCAGATCCTCGACGATCCACGGCTTGGGCGTGTTCCGTCCGCGCTCGTAATAGGCGATGGTCGACTGGTTGACGCCAAGCAGCTTCGCCAGGGCATATTGGGACATGCCCTGGTCCTTGCGCGCCTCGGCGATACGTTTGCCTATCTCGATCATTCTGGCAATATATGCCTCTCTGTCATCCACCGCAACGGTCATGGGGGCTTTGGCGATGGCGCGGCATTGCCCGTCCTTCGGCGCCGCGGACCGTCTTCGCCCGGGATCCCTGGCCAATCAAGAAAAAGAAACTCTAGGTCGAAAAAATGTCGATTTGACATTTAATGAGATAGGGTCATTATTTCCCCGTTGACTTGGGGGAGTTCGATCCATGAATCGCCACCGCTTCGATCGCTGCCAGTACCTGTCGGGCGATCCGGCGCGCCGGTCGTTTTGCGACCGCCCGGTTCGGCCGGGCAGCGCCTATTGCCCCGACCATCACCGCCTGTGTCATCCGCCGCCGGGCAGCGGGGCCTATCGGCGTGTTCTGCGCGAGTTCCGCGAGGCCGGCCGGTTCACCGCCCTTTCCCCCTGGCCACCGACCGGCGCGGCCGCCGGGGATGGCCGGGGGGAGGAGCCATGAGCCGGCGACGGCCGGCGCTGTGGCATGGGCGTCTTCTCGATGCCTTGCACGAGGCCCTCGACGCCGCCGACCGGCTTCACCCGCTGGATGATCCACGGGGGCTGGTGCGGATCGGCAACGCCCTGGGGCGGGGCGGGGTGGCGCTGAAGGCCCTTTCCGCCGCCGCGCCCGATCTTCTCAAGCCAGATGATTTCAAGGAGGAAACGACATGATGTCTCGCCTCAGCTCCGCGCCGCCCCCGGCGGCGGCCCGCGTGGACGCCCTGGTCGCCGACATCCTGGCCCGTGAAGGCGGTTATGGCGCCGATCCCGCCGATCGGGGCGGGGCGACCAATCACGGGATCAGCTTGCGCTATGCCCAAGGGATCGGCCTCGATCTCGACGGCGATGGCGATACGGATAAGGACGATATCGTGCTGGTCACCCGCGATCGCGCCGCCGCGCTGTATCGCCGCGACTTCTTTTACGGGCCCCGGCTGCATGCGCTGCCCTGCTCCTTGTGGCCGGTGCTGTTCGACTGGGCGGTGCATAGCGGTCCGGCCCGCGCCGTGATCGGCTTGCAAAGCGTGCTCAATCAAACGCGCCGCGCCGGGGTGGCGGGCTTCGACAGCCTGGACGAGGATGGGCGCATCGGCGCGCGAACCCGCAAGGCCGCCGAAATCGCCGAGGCCGCCTTGGGCGGCTTTCTGGTCAACGCCCTGGTCGAAGAGCGGCTCGCCCTGCTGCGTCGGCTGGTGGCCAATGATCCCCGGCTGCGCGGCTTCCTCAAGGGCTGGATCGCCCGGGTTCTGACCTTTCGCGTGGAGGTCTGAATGTGGGACAGGATTCTGGGACTGCTGGGGGCGGGCGGGCTTTCGGCGGTGAAGGCGCTGGTGGGGCGCTTCGTCGCCGATAAGGACGCGGCGGCGGCGGCGGTTCATGCCGAGACCCTGCGTCAGCTTGAAATCTATGGCGCCGAGAGTGCGGGACGGAGCGGCGCGACGGCCTGGGATAGTCTGGTCGACGGTCTCAACCGTCTGCCCCGGCCGTTGATGGCTTTCGCCGTGATGGCGATGATGGTTTGGGCGCCCCTTGATCCCATCGGCTTCGCCGAGGCCATGCGTGCCTATGCCCTGGTTCCCGAATGGTTGGCGACGACGTTGTTCGGAGTCGCGGCGTTTTATTTCACCGCCCGTCATTTCGAGAAACGTCTGGAACTGGGCGGGCCGCCCAAGGTCCCGCTTGAGCGGGTGATCGGCGATATCGCGGCGATGGAAGCCATGCGCCCGAAGAATAACAGGGCTGATAAAAACGCAACGGCGCTCGCTTCCCCCACCGGTCAATCGCCTTTGGATAACCAATCCCTCTTGGACTGGAGGCGGCGGAATGGGGGAAATATAAAGTAAAATCAGTTGGATAGTCTTGTTTTTGGTGCGCTTTCGCCAAGGTCTGTGGGCGCTTGCGAAGCGCTCTTAGCGGCAAGCGGGGCGAACAGCCTTTGAAACGACACCTTTCAGCCGCAATTTTTGAGCATATTGTAGGCATACCATCGCGTTCAGAGCGGGAATCGGGGGGCCGATAAGGTTTCTTTAGCTCGAATGTGATTTATCGGCCGTTTCAAGCCCATCGCTTCTGGCGACGGGACGAGGGACGGCCGCTCTTGTTTGACGTGGAGGATCCTTCGCCCGACGGGGTCCAGGGGCCAGTCGACGGCCTTTTTAAAAGGCGGCTGGCACGGCGCGCGCATAACGCGGCGAAGGGTAGGAAAGACTGGGGCGGGGCGCGCAGGCGCCGGTGCCATTTGTTTAAGAGAAAAGGGTTTCGCCGATGGGCGGTGGTTTCGTGGGGGCCGGCCTGTTGAACCGGCGCGGTTTTCTGGGGATGAGCAGCGCCGTGGCGCTGGCGGCGGCGGTACCGGGTCTGGCCCGGGCTCAGCAGGCGGCCGACGAGGGGGAGGGGACCTTCGCCCGGTTGGTCGAGCGGGCCCGCGAGATGGCCGGCCAGGCCTATGTCGCGCCCGATTTCGATTTGCCGGCCAGTCTGGCCTCGCTTGATTACGATACCTATCGCAGCATCCGCTTCCGCAAGGATCGGGCGCTGTGGGGGGGCGAGCGGCCGTTCCACGTTGAATTGTTCCATCTGGGGGGCTATTTCCGCCAGCCGGTGCGTGTTCTCGAGGTGCGCCAGGGCCGGTTCGCGCCCATCCCCTATGACCAGACCATGTTCGACTTCGGCGAGGTCAAGATCCCCGAAGGCGTGCTGGCCCAGATGCCCGGCTTCTCGGGCCTGCGCGTCCATGCCGGGATCAATGATCCCAGCGTCATGGACGACGTGGCGGTGTTCCAGGGTGCCAGCTATTTCCGGGTGCTGGGCGCGGGCGGCAATTACGGCGCCTCGGCGCGCGGTGTCGCCATCGATACCGCCCTGGCCTCGGGCGAGGAATTCCCGGCTTTCGCCGCCTTCTATCTGGTGCCGCCGTCGCCGGGCGCCGACCGCATGGATCTGATGGCCCTGCTGGACGGCCCGTCGATCACCGGCGCCTATGCCTTTTCGATCATTCCGGGCAACCCGACGCGGGTGGCGGTGGAATGCCGGCTGTTCGCCCGCCGCGACATCAAGCAACTGGGCATCGCGCCGCTGACCAGCATGTTCGATTTCTCGCCGGTCGACCGCCTGGGGGTGGATGACTTCCGCCCGCGCGTTCACGATTCGGAAGGGCTGGCGATGCATACCGGCCGCGACGAATGGCTGTGGCGGCCTTTGACCAATCCCGATCGCCTGGAAACCAACATCTATATGGACGCCACGCCCAAGGGGTTCGGCCTGCTTCAGCGCACCCGGGGCTTGAGCGCCTATCAGGATCTTGAAGCCCGCTACGACCTGCGCCCCAGCGTCTGGGTGGTGCCGCGCGGCGATTGGGGGCCGGGCAGCGTGCGGCTGGTCGAGATCCCGACGCCCAATGAGACCAACGACAATATCGTCGCCTTCTGGACCCCGGAAAAGCAGCTCAAGGCCGGGGGCGAACTGACCTTCTCCTATGATCTGCTGTGGGGGATGGAGGTTCCGGCCTCGCCGCTGGCCCGGGTGGTCGCCACCAGCGCCGGTCATTACGGCATCCCCAGCGTCGAACGGCCCAAGGGCGAGCGCTCGCGCAAGTTCGTTGTCGAATTCGCCGGCGGCCCGCTGGCCGGGGTCGATGACCTGTCGCGGGTGGCGGTCGAGGCTTCGGCCGATAACGGCCGTCTGTCGCCCGCCGTCATGGTGCGCAATCCGACGACCGGCGGGGTTCGTATCTATCTTGACGTGCTTGCCGAAAACAACACCCCGGTGAACCTTCGCGTTTGCTTGCGCGTTAACGGGGCGGCGATTTCGGAGACTTGGACCATGCAGTGGCGCCCGACCACCGGCGAATAAGACCGCTCCCGCCCAAGGGATCACGCCCAAAAGATCACGCCCCTCGGCCCGCCTGTCGGGGAGATTTCGCGATGGGGCTTGCCTTTGGGCGGGGCGGACGCAATTTGGACATGAATACCGCTTAGAGTGTTATAATACCAACGCGACGGGCGCCCAAAGGGGCGCGCGAAGATCCAAGGAAGAAAGTCGATGACCCACATTGATGCCTCCCTGACGGTGCCGTCTGGCAAGGTCCGCCCCGAGGGTTTGGTATCGGGCGGATTGGAAGGCGTGCTGGCGTCGCGCGCCGCCCTTTATTTGCGGGTTGCCCACAACCTTGACAGCACCGCCGCCCGCGAGGCCGGCAGTCTGGCGGCGCGGCGCGCCATCGCCGTCACGCCCCACTGGCGCCTGGAAAGCGCCGGTCGCGCCGCCATCCGCGAGGCTCAAACGCTGGTCGGCCGGGCCGATTCGGATTTCGCCACCCTGCGCGGGGCCTTCCTGCCGCCCGACGCGCCGCGCGCCATGCCCGAGCAGAACCTTGATCGCTTGGGCTTTGGCGATCTGGGCGCGGGAACGCGACGGGTTCAGCGCCGCTTGCTGGTCCGCCTGCGCAATGCCGGACCGGAACTCGCCGCCCTGGTGGTGATGGCCGTGACCTTCCTTGCCCGCCCCGGGCTTTCCTTCTGACGGTTTCGCCTTGGCCCGCCGCTTCGGTCTGACCAGGGGGCGGGCCCCGCGCGGGCCCCGCGCGGGATAGTGGATGATACATTGGGAGCGGTGTCGCCCGGGGTTCGGCGCGACACCGCTCCCCGACTATTAACGGCCGGGCTTTCCGGCGCCAAAAGGAGCGGGCGACCGCCATGTTACTGCGACGCAGGTTGTTCGTTCTCTGCATCCTGATCCTGACGATCACGGCCGTGCAGTCGTTCGTCCATGTTCTATCGGGCGATGGTCTGTCCGCCCTCGATCTGGCTTTGACCGCCGTTTTCGTGCCTTTGGCGGCTTGGCTCGCCCAGTCGTTCTGCACGCTGACCGCCGGCGCCCTGATGATCGCTACCCAGCGCTTCAGTTGGCGCCGCCGGCGGGACGAACTGGCCGATATCGCCAGCGGGCTGGTTGACAGCCTGCCGCGCGTCGCCATCGTCATGCCGGTCTATAACGAGGATTCGGGCCGGGTGTTCGCCGGGGTCGCCGCCATGCGCGACGAATTGCGCGCCCTGGGCGTGGCCAAGCGCTTCGACGTGTTCATCCTCAGCGACAGCACCGATGGCGACAACTGGCTGGCCGAGGAAGAGGCCTGGGACAGCGAGCGCCACCGCGTTGGCGATAGCCCCCGGCTTTTCTACCGGCGGCGTTTTCGCAACATCAAGCGCAAGACCGGCAATATCGGCCAGTTCGTCGAACGTCACGGCGCCGCCTATGGCTATATGGTCGTGCTCGATGCCGACAGCCTGATGTCGGGCGAGGCCATCTGGGTTCTGACCCGGCGCATGGACGCCGAGCGGCGGACGGCGCTGATCCAGGCGCCGCCCAAGCTGATCATGGGCGATACGCCGTTTTCGCGGATGCTGCAGTTCGCCGGCGATGTCTATGGGCCGCTGAGTTCGGCCGGTCTGGCCTTCTGGGCCGGGGGCGAGGGCAACTATTGGGGCCATAACGCCATCATCCGCGTTGACGCCTTCGCCGCCTGCTGCGGCCTGCCGGCCTTGCCCGGCCGCGCCCCGCTGGGGGGGGATATCCTCTCCCACGACTTCGTCGAGGCCGCCCTGTTGCGCCGCGCCGGCTGGAAGGTGCGCATCGCCTGGGATCTGGGCGGCAGCTATGAGGAGCCGCCTCCGACCATGGAAGACTTCATGGTCCGCGACCGGCGCTGGTGCCAGGGCAATATGCAGCATGGGCGGATCTTGTTCGCCCGCGGCCTGCACGGCGTCAGCCGCAGCCATCTGTTGATCGGCATCATGTCCTATGTGACCTCGCCGCTGTGGCTGATCTTCCTGATCCTGTCGGGCATGCAGGCCTGGACGCTGGCCCGGGCCAAGGCGGTTTACTTCCAGCAGGGCGTGCCCTGGGCGACTTGGCCGATTTCGCGCGAGGAAGAGGCGGCCTATCTGCTGGCCGGTACCCTGGGCATGCTGTTCCTGCCCAAGATCTGGGGTCTGCTGCTGGCGATTTTCCACGGACCGACCCGGCGCGCCCATGGCGGCGGTCTGGCTCTGGTCGGCGGCTTCTTCCTGGAAAACCTGATTTCCGCCCTGGTCGCGCCGATCATGATGATCCGCCACAGCCAGTTCGTCGTCTCCATCCTGACCGGGGCCAAGGTCGACTGGAAGCCGCAGCGGCGCACCGCCGACAAGGGCAATCTGCGGGTGGCCTTGGCGTCCTATAAGGACGTGATGGTGATCGGCATAGCCGCCGTCGCCTTTGTTCTGTGGGCGGCGCCGTCGCTGGGCGTCTGGCTGTCGCCGGTGCTCGCCGGCCTGCTTGGCGCGCCGTTCCTGGCGATGGCGTTGGGCGATCCCGACCTGGGCGCCGCGCTGCGCCGTCGCGGGTTGCTGGTCATCCCCGAGGAGATCACGCCGCCCAGCGTTCTGACCCGCATGGAAGAGCGTCTGGCCGCCCGGCCGCCGACGGCCGAGGCGCCGGAATCGCGCTTTTCGCGCGTCATCCTTGATCCGGGCACCAACGCCCGCCACCGCGCCCTGATCCAGGCCACCGGCGAAGCGCCGACCGCCCCGGTCGAGGTGATGGAGCGTGCCGTCGGCTTGGCCATCCATCTTGGCCCCGAGGCCCTGGGCAAGGACGAGCGCAAGGCTCTGCTGGAATGTCCCGAACGCCTGGAGCAACTGCATGTGGCGTGCTGGGCGAGGCGTCTGGAAGATCGCGGCGGGGTGGCGCCCGGCTGAACGGCATAGGCCGTTTGCCGGCCCTTGCCGAGAGCGGAAGGCGGCTCTAGATCTTAAGCGTGGGGACGCCGAAATCCGGCACTTTCGGGGCAGGGGATCGTCAGATGACAGTGATGTCATCCCCCCGCCACCGCCGGGATGGGAGCGACCGGCGAGGATATCTGCCATCGTCTCCTTTTTCTTTTGTGAACGGCAAAGGCCATGAAAAGGCTTGTAGGTCTTCCTGCTTTGGCGGTGATTGTCGGCATGGTCGGCGCGCCGCTTGGCGGCATATTCGGTGCGCCGCTTGGCGGCGACGCCCTCGCCCAGGGACCCGATGGTCACTGGAATGGCCGCTCCGGTCGGGATAATGGCCCCCCTCCCGGCTGGGACAATAGTCCTGATGGTCCCGGCTGGAACGACCGTCCTGGTGGTCCCGGCTGGGACAATGATCGTCCCGGCTGGGACAATGGTCCGCGTCCCGGCTGGGACAATGGTCCGCGTCCCGGCTACGGCGACGGTCGTCCCGGTCCGGGCTATGGCAATGGTCCGGGGCGGCCGAGGCCCGACGGCTATTCCCTGGGGCCCTATTCGGCGCGGCCCTATGCGCCCGGGCCGGCTTATTCCTATACGCCGCCGCCACCGCGCTATTACGGTCCGCGGCCGGGCTATCCGGTGGTGATCGTGCGACCGCCGCCGCCGGTTTATTTCTATAACGAGGACAGGCGGGCGGTTCGCGACTATTTCCGCTGGCGTTCACCGCCGCCGCCCGTCGGGGTGAGCATCGTCGTTGGTCAGCCCTTCCCCTATGGCGTGGCCTATGCCCCGGCGCCCTATGATCTGTATCCGCGCCTGCACGAATACCCCGGCGCCGAGTTGCGGATCGTTGGACGCAGCGCCGTGCTGGTCGCCGTCGACAGTGGCTTCGTCCTCGACATTCTCCACGATATTTTTGATTAGACTGTCGTCGTCGCGCTCTGGTCCACAGCGCGACGACGATTTGCTTCACTATCAAGACCTTAGCGCCGCCGCCAGTCACGCTCGCCACCTTCCGCGACGAAAGTCATGCGCTTCGTGAACATGGGCCTGCCGCCCTGGGCAGGACCAACCACGGCCGCGCTCTATTCCGGTGTCGCGGAAACCGCGCAGGGCCGCACGAACTAGAACAGGTGCTGACGGTTGCTGATCGCATTGAAGAGCAGGACGCGGCATCGAGACAGGTGCAACAGGAGCGTGCCTCGTTCGTTGCTGAAAGACAGTGTTTGCTCGACTTTAAATTGAAAGTTTAGACGCAAGGCTAAAAAGACTCTGCACTGACGGTTGCGATCAAGGAAGCGAACGCGCGCATTGCTGCCTTTGACACAGACAACGCGGAGCTGATCGCCCAAGTCGCGCAGGAACAGCAGGAAATCGCTCGCGGCACCCCTCTCAAAGCAGTCTACGACCGATTCCTGGAAGAGCTGAAAGCGTCCCGGGAACAACTCCCAGGGTAACTTCTTGCTGACTTCAACGAAAAAACCACAATGCCCAACAGGGAATTCAACTAGAACGATTTAGATGCTGACAAGCTGGCGAGAGAGCATGGATAGCCCGTTGATCGTTTTTGACGATGCAATCAATGCCATCGATCACGGCCACCGCCGAGGGATTCGAATCGCGTCCCCGGATGTGGTGTAGGAGGGCTATCCTGGCAGGGGCGGTCATCGTGGATCTTCGGTAAAGTTTGGTCACCAAAACACAACTCCAACCGAGGGTGACCACGATGACCTACGAGATGATGGCGCTGCGCACGATGTTGGAAAAGGGGGCTGACGCCGATGTTCTGCGGGACATGATCGGCTTTGCCGTGCACCGTTTGATGGAACTGGAGGTCCAGGCTCACACCGGCGCGGCGCTGGGTGAACGCTCGCCTGACCGCGTAGCTCACCACAATGAGCTTCAAGCCAATAGTGAAAAGGTAGAGAATTTCAACTAAAAAATGCAAAATTATATTAAAGGAGGGGAAATGTATCAAGAAGATATTTATCGACTATCACCGAATGAGTGGGAATGGTTTGCGCAAGATATCTTATTTCACTTGGGCTTTATAGTTCATGTGGGGCCGTCGGAAGGAGCGGATGACGGTCTCGACATGATCGTTGAACGCAACAATGTGAAGTATCTTGTGAGCTGCAAACACAATCATAAATCGAAGAAAAGTGTAGGCGTCAGAGATGAGCAAGACATAAGAGATAGAGTGGAACAACATAAATGCAAGGGATTTATTGCCTTCTACTCTGTTGGAGCAACGACGGCACTCAAGAAGAAAATCGCATCACTCGAAAACGCCGGGATAGATGTAATTGAAATCTACCTGGACAATGTTCTCGACATCATTCCAACCATGGTGGGATTTGTTCTGCAAAAATACTTTCAGCGTCCACAAGAAATACACCACCAAGTGGTTTGTGGCGGTGATTACAAGCCACTTAAGTGCATGGGGGAGGGATGCGACAAAGACATTATTAGCAAAGAGCAGATCCCATATTCCCTGGTCGGCTTCTACATTGATAACAAAAATTCAATCCATTTTATTTATGGGTGCAAAATATGTCTGGCTGACTACTGCACTTCTCCATATTGGGCCGAAATCGGGCAAATCCGATATATCGAGGAGATGCTGAATTGGCGCTCAGTGGTTGATAAGGTGACAAGTCAAAACGAGCCGGCTCCCGATTTTTATAAGCATTGGGCATTACTGCAAGAGGCCATCCTGCAAATCCAAATTCCCCAAGGATGGGGGCGCTGGATATAAAACTACCAAAGCCGCAGACTTGGTGGGGCCGAAGGCGTCAAGGGGCAAAGCCGAATGGTCGCGATCCGGTACGAAGCGCGAGCGCAGTCCGTGAACCCGACGGCGGCACGCCGGGACTCACGGTTATTTCTTGCGCTTCTTGGGGCGAAGCGTTCCGTACGATTCGATCTGCCGCCGTGTGTCCTCCAGTGCCTTTTGCAGTACTTCGGCATCGAGCGGCTCGCCGGCGAGAATGGGGTCGGCAACACGCGCAACACCTACGGCCGGAAAACGGCGAATGATATCATTGTAATCTGGATGGGGTGAACGGAGGTCTCTATGGTTTTGCCTGAGAAGTACTGGGCCCTGCCTATTGAGAAGATCATAGAATTGGCGGTCGACAGAATTGAGAAGGATGGCCTGTTCTGGATGCCTTTAACCCGAACACTATCGCAAAACGTTAAAGTTGCAGTGATGGAAAAGTTATCCGACCGGCCTTTATACTTACATTCACCACCACCGGACTGGGATCATGTCCTCATCGACATCGGCCGGCTACCTGATTGGACGGAATGGGTCAACAGGCATGCTGCTGCCCGGTTCGAGTTAAAAGAGCGTGGCATTTCCGATCACAAGCTACTAGCCCTGCCCAAGGGTGTGCATCCTAGGGAAGCCGAGGACTACTGATCGTGAGGCTATTCGATATACGGCTCATAAATTATAACGTGCTGACTGAGTTCTCGTTGGTTGTTTGGCTGGATATGCGGAGGCGAGTAACCTGCCTCAATGGCTGGTTTCAGGTAAATTCATAGCCACCTTCTACAGGTCTAGTTTACACGGATCCTGCCGGCTCTCCGGCCTTCGGGGGAAGTCCCCCGGGGGTCAGGAGGCGGCGACGGAGGCGCCGACGCCGATCAGGGCGACGCCGGCCCCCTTGTTGAGGCGGGCCAGCGCGCGCGGGCTGCGCATCAGGCGGCGCGCCCTTTGGGCGGCAACGACATAGGGAAGGCACACCAAGCTCAAGACGATCACCACCAGCCCGGCCAGTTCGGCCAGCACGCCCGGGGTCATGGCGTGCATATCAACCACCATCGGCATGATGCCCATATAGAAGATGATGGTCTTGGGATTGGCCAGGGTGGTGGTCAGGCCGGCGACCAGGGCGCTGCGCGAGATGCCCTTTTCATCGGCGACCATGTCGCCGGTGGGATGGCTGCGCCACAACTTAACGCCCATCCAGATCAGATAGGCGCCGCCGGCCAGCTTGATGACCAAAAAGGCCTCGCCCATGGTTTCGGCGAGGGCGGCCATTCCGGCGGCGGCCAGACTGAGATAGATCAGATCGCCGCACAGCAGACCGAGGGCATAGCCGAAGGCAGCGCTGGTGCCCCGTCCCAGCGTCCAGCCGATCAATCCCAGCATTCCCGGGCCGGGAATGGCGGCGGCCAGGGCCAGGGCGCCGGTGAAGGCGATCAGGTTCTCGATGGGCATGGCGAGCTTGGACTCCTTAGGGAAAAGGTATCCTAGCGCCGCCATGCCCGGGCGGGAGAGTGCGTTTTTCTCGGGCTCAGGCTTAGATTTTTTCGGCTTTGCTAGCCTTGGCGCGGCCCTCCGCCGTCCTTGTCGATGTCGTCGGCTGTCCCATGGGGATGGGCCATGCGGGCGGGCTGAACGGCGGCGGTGAAGGCCGCGTCGTCCATCAGGCCGCTGGCCAGGGTTTCCTCGCGCAGGGTGGTGCCGTTGGCATGGGCGGCCTTGGCGATGGCGGCGGCGCGGTCATAGCCGATCGACGGGGTAAGCGCCGTCACCAGCATCAGCGAACGATCGACCATTTCGGCGATCCGCGTCTCGTCGGCGCTCAGGCCCTCGACCAGGAAGTGGGTGAAAGCCTTGCAGCCATCGGCGAGCAGGGTGATCGCCTGCAAGACGTTATAGGCGATCAGCGGCTTGTGGACATTGAGTTCGAAATTGCCCTGGGACCCGGCCATGGCCACGGCGCCATCGGCGGCCATCACCTGAAGGCAGATCATCAGCAGGCTTTCACATTGGGTGGGATTGACCTTGCCCGGCATGATCGACGACCCCGGCTCATTCTCGGGCAGGATCAATTCGCCCAGCCCGCAGCGCGGACCGCTGCCCAGCCAGCGGATATCATTGGCGATCTTGGTCAAGGCCACGGCCAGACCGCGCAGACCGGCGCTGGCGGCGACCATGGCATCATGGGCGGCCAGGGCGGCGAACAGATTATCGGCCTGACGGAAGGGATGGCCGGTGATTTCGCTGATGCGGGCGATGGCGCGGACGGCGAAGGCCGGATGGGTGTTGAGACCGGTGCCCACCGCCGTGCCGCCCAAGGCCAGTTCGCGCAAGCCGGGCAGGGTGGCTTCCAGGCGGTCGATCGCCTGATCGAGCTGGGCGACATAGCCCGAAAACTCCTGCCCCAGGGTTAAAGGCACGGCGTCTTGCAGGTGGGTGCGGCCGATCTTGACGATGGGCGCGAAAAGCTTCGCCTTTTGCGCAAGGCTGGCGCGCAGGCCGCGCACCTGCGGCAGCAGCGTGCACGACAGCGCCGTGACCGCCGCCATATGCATGGCGGTGGGGAAGGTGTCATTGGACGATTGCGCCATATTGACGTGATCATTGGGGTGGATCGGCGTTTTCGAGCCCAGCACGCCGCCGCTTAGTTCAATCGCCCGATTGGCGATCACCTCGTTGACGTTCATGTTGGTCTGGGTGCCGCTGCCGGTCTGCCAGACCCGCAGGGGGAAATGCTCCGACAGCCGTCCCTCGGCGACCTCGCGGGCGGCGGTCACGATCAAATCGGCGCGCGTCTCGTCAAGCTGGCCAAGCGAGCGGTTGGCGAAGGCGGCCGCCTCTTTCAAGGTGCCGAAGGAGCGGATCAGGGCTTCGGGCATGCGCTCGATGCCGATCGAGAAATGCTCAAGCGAGCGCTGGGTCTGCGCCCCCCAATAGCGATCGGCCGGGACGTCGATGGCGCCCATGCTGTCGGTTTCGCGGCGGGTGGCGGGGGCGGGCGGGGGAGGCGACGCGGGCATGGGCGGGGATCCTTCGATCGTCGGCGCGGGTGCCTGTGAATATGAGGCGGAGCGGCGGCCGGGGAAAGATCAGGAAACCCGCAGATTGGGCCAAGGGCCGGCCAAGACCTTGGGCTGATGGGCGCGGCTGACCGGCACGTCCATGCCATTGAGCAAGATCAGCCGCATCCGTCGGCCGTCGCGTTCGATGGCGCTCACCGCCTCGCGCGCCACCCACCACGACCGGTGAACCCGCAAGCCGGCGCTTTCGCCCAGATCGAGCGCCGCGTCGCCCAGGCGGCCGGCCAGGGTGCCGCTGCCCTGGGTGGTGTGAACCCGCAAGGTGTGATCGTCGCTTTCCAGGCACAAGATGGCGCCGCCCAACCCGGCGGGCATGCGCTTCAGGCGCGGACCGCCGAGTGTGGGGGGAGGGGGACGGGGCGGCCCTCGCGGGGCGAAGGGCAGGGGCGGCGGCGCGTCGATATAGGCGCGATCGCGCCGGCGCAGGGTTTCCGCGCTCAGGCTGGCCAGGGCGGCATCCATATCGATCTCGGCCCCGGGGCCGCCGCAATCGAGCATGGTCCAACTACATGGCGGCCGGCCAAAACGCCGCCTAGCCAGGATCCAGGCCAGGGCGCCGGCCGCTAGGGCGCCGGCCAGGGTGTATTGGGCCGTCGTCAGGATCGATTGGTCGGGCGGCGGCGCGGCCAGGAAAAAGCCGAGCAGCCGCATTTCCACCGTCAGCGGCGGCACCAGCAAACCGGCGCTTAAGGCGACGATCAACGCCCCGGGCAGGCGGCTTCCCCCGGCCAAGGCCAGTACCCCGGCCAGGGTCAGCAGAACTTGAAGCCATAGCAGGGCCGGGGCGATCAGCCATAGCGCCGTGTCCCCGCGATCGATCCAGGCCAGCCCCCCTCCGCCGGCGAGAGCGGCAAAGGCCAGCCGGGCCGACAGGCCAAGCGCCCGTCGCCCGGCGGCCGGTTGTGAAGAGGCGAGGAGGGGCGTGTCCGGCATCGCGGGGGCGGACGAAGGGTGGGCCGCCTACTCGGCGGCGGGGCGGCGGTGGACGGCGAAGCCGGCCCAGGCCTGGGCGACGGGCATGATTTCCAGGGTGTTGATGTTAATATGGGGGGGCTGGGTGGCGACCCAGAAGATGGTTTCGGCGATGTCCTTGGGGGTCAGCGGATCGACGCCGGCATAAACCTTGCTGGCCGCCTCGCGGTCGCCCTTGAAGCGCACGATCGAAAACTCGCTTTCGGCCATGCCTGGTTCGATATCGGTCACCCGCACCCCGGTGCCCAGCAGGTCATTGCGCAAATTCAGGCTGAACTGGCGGACGAAGGCCTTGGTCCCGCCATAGACGCTGCCGCCCGGATAGGGCCAGCGCCCGGCGACCGAGCCAAGATTGATGATCGACCCGTTGCCCGCCGCGATCAGCCGGGGCAGCAGGGCATGGGTGCAGGTGACCAGACCGGTGACATTGGTGTCGATCATCGTCTGCCAGTCGTCGAGCGAGGCCTCGGCGGCCTTTTCCAGCCCCGCCGCCAGACCGGCGTTGTTGATCAGCGTATGGACCTTGTCAAACGGCGCGGGCAGAGCCGCGATTACCGCCTGGACCGAGGCGCGGTCGCGCACGTCCATCACCGCGGCGTGAACGGGCACGCTGGCGCCCAATTCGGCCTTCAGCGCCTCCAGCCGCTCCGCCCGCCGGCCGGTCAGCACCAGGGCCCAGCCGGCCTCGGCGAACCGCCGCGCGCAAGCCTCGCCAAAACCGGCGGTGGCGCCGGTGATGAAAACCGTGTTGGTCATCCGTCTTCTCCTCGCAGCAGCCCCGGCGAAATCGCGCCGGGACCGGGCAAACCCATGATCGGGCCGATGGTTGGCGGCCAAGGCCCGGTCGTCAAGGGCAAAGGCGGCGAGAGCCGTGTAGGGCTTGCCGAGGGCGGGGGGGACGTGGCACTGCTTGGGGCGTTGTTTTTCCTGGGGTGATGGAACACCATGAAACTCTTGCGTTATGGTCCCGTGGGTCGGGAACGGCCCGGTCTGATCGACGCCGATGGCCGCATCCGCGATCTTAGCGATTATCTTGCCGATTTCGCCGGGGCCTCGCTGGGGCCCGCGTCGCTGGCCCGCCTTTCCAACCTTGATCCGGCCGATCTGCCGCTGGTCGAAGGACAGCCGCGCCTTGGCCCCTGTGTCGGCCATGTCGGCAAGCTGATCTGCATCGGCCTGAATTACTCCGATCACGCCGCCGAAACCGGCGCCAGCGTGCCCAGCGAGCCGATCGTTTTCCTCAAGGCGACCAGCGCCATCGTCGGCCCCAACGACGACCTGGAACTTCCGCGCGGATCGACCAAGACCGATTGGGAGGTGGAACTGGGCGTCGTCATCGGCACCCCCGCCAAATATGTGAGCGAGGAGGACGCCCTGGACCATGTCGCGGGCTATTGCGTGGTTCACGACGTCTCCGAACGCGCCTTCCAACTGGAGCGCCAGGGCCAATGGACCAAGGGCAAGTCCTGCGACACCTTCGGCCCCATCGGCCCCTGGCTGGTCACCGCCGACGAGATCGCCGATCCCCAAGACCTTGACCTGTGGCTCGAGGTCAACGGCGAGCGCCGGCAGACCGGCTCGACGCGGACGATGATCTTCGGCGTCGCCCGCTTGGTCTCCTATCTTTCGCAGATCATGACCCTGCACCCCGGCGATATCCTGTCCACCGGAACGCCCCCCGGGGTCGGCCTGGGGATGACGCCGCCAACCTTCCTTCAGCCCGGCGACGTGGTCCGCCTTGGGGTCGAGGGCTTGGGCGTTCAGTGCCAGACGGTTATCCAGGGATAACCCCACCGCCGTCCATTGCCGCTTTTAAGCGCCGCGTTGGCCGCCCGCTCCGCTGCCGATTCGGCGCCAGAGCGGGACGGGGCCGCGCCGATCACCGGGCCGGCTTTGCCGAAAAAGCCCATTAAATTCGTTTCGAACCAAAGACATTTTTTCTACCTTTGGTTTTTATTGACGGATTTTAACAACACCCATACGGTCCCTTGCGACGGCCCATGGCCCAAAAGGGAAAGCGATGGCACGATTCAGAGACGAGCTGCTTCTGGCATCGCTGATCGCCCTCGCGGCGCTGATTCTTCTTCGCGGATTGGGCAACGACAGCCTGGGGTTTCCCGATGCCGACCGCATTCTCATGGACTCGGTCTTCCTGCGCGACCTGCTGGTCGATCTGCCGCTTGCCGATCCCATCGGCTACACCAAGGATTATTTCGTTCAATACCCGGCTTTGAGCATCGGCTATCGACCGCCGTTTTTTCCCTTTGTCGCCGCGCTCCTTCAATTGCTGGTCGGGCCGGAAATGTGGGCGACGCGGCTGGCCTTGTTCGGCTTCGTCCTTGTCGGGGTGGCTTCGTCCTATTTCTGGATCCGCCGCCATTACGGCCCCTGGCCGGCCTGGGGGGCGACGGCGTTATGGTTGACCACGCCCTATCTGGCCCAATGGGGCTGGTACACGATGGCCGAGCTGACCGTGCTGTCGATGGCGCTGCTCGCGGCCAATCTTTTCGATAAATATCTGGCCGAAGGAAAGCCGGCTCTTTTGTATTGGAGCGTTCTGGCGGTCGCCCTGGCCGCCTGGACCAAGCAGACCGCGCTGTTTTTGCTGCCCTGGTTCGCCGCCATGGCCCTGGCCGAGGGGCGGTTTCTGGCGATCTTGCGCCGGCGCGAGGCGTGGATCGCCGCTTTCGGGCTTGGCGTTCTGCTCGCCCCCCTGGTGGCGATGACCCTGATGCTGGGCGATCTCAACCTCGAGCAATCGGTGGGGGGGACGAACCGCTGGACGCTGGCCAATTGGACGGTCCGCCTGAAAACCATCCTTCACCATCTGACCCCGCCGCTGCTGGCCCTCAGTGTGGTCGGGGCGATCTGGGCGGGGCTTAAGCGCGATCGTCACGGCTTGCCCTTCGCCCTGCTGATCGTCGTCGTTTATGGGGTCTTTTCGTATATTTCGGGCAAGAACGACCGTTATCCGATCTTCTGGGTGCCGGCTTTCGCCCTTTTCGCCGTGCTGCCCTTTCATTTCCTAAGCCAGCGCCTGCCGGCAAAGGCGACGGTGCCGGCGCTTGCCCTGGGTGTCGGCGTTCTTGCCGCCTATCAGGGAAGCTTGGCCTTCACCAAAACGCCGAGCTACGCCACCGGCTACAAGGAAGCCGCGGCCTATGTCCTCGACAGCAGTGAAACCCCGATCGTTTTCGTCGATGCCTATAACAACGGCTATTTTACCTATTTCATGCGCGCCCTGGATCAGGGGCGTTCCATGGTCGTTCTGCGCGGCGACAAGCTTCTGAGCAGTTCGGCGATCAATATGGCAACCAAGGTGGAGGTTCACGCCGAGGGACGCCAGGAAATCGAAGAAATATTCAGGTCCTTAGGGGTTTCTTTGATCGTTGTCGAAGAAAGAAATTACACCGGTCTTGATGTTCACGATGAATTAAGGCGGTTCCTCAAGACGGACTCCTTTGAATTGGTTCAGGCCATCCCCATCCATAGCAATAGAACCGTATCCGTCCTTGCCGATTTCCCCCCCCTGGGTGGGCAGGATCTGCTGGTCTATCGCTATAAGGACGCCAAGACCTTGACCAGCGGGGTGGTTTCCCTGCGCTTGCCCGTGGTTGGCCAGACCCTGAGCGTCGATATGGAAACGATGATGGAGCGCCGGCGCGCTCATCCCTAAAGCCCCCCAGGGGGGTGGCAAAGGACCTATCCGAGACCAGTCTTCCTATCCCTTCAGATCGGCGACAGGAGCTCTCCCATGAAACTCATCGTTCAGATCCCCTGTTACAACGAAGAGCAGACCCTGCCGCAGACCGTCGCCGATATCCCGCGCCATATCCCCGGGATCGATCAGGTCGAGATCTTGATCATCGATGATGGTTCGACCGACCGCACCGTCGAGGTCGCCCGCGGTCTTGGGGTCGACCATATCATCTGCAACCGCAACAATCGCGGGCTGGCCCGCTCGTTCCGCTCCGGTCTCGATGCCAGTCTGGCGCTGGGCGCCGATATCGTCGTCAATACCGATGGCGACAACCAGTATTGCGGCCTGGATATCCCCAAGCTGATCCAGCCGATCGTCGACGGCCGGGCCGATATCGTCGTCGGCGATCGGCGGACCGATCAGCAGGCGCATTTCTCCTGGGGCAAGAAGCAGCTTCAACGCCTGGGAAGCGCGGTGGTGCGTGGGCTTTCGGAACTTGATATTCCCGACGCGGTCAGCGGTTTTCGGGCGATTTCCCGCGATGCGGCTTTGGCGATCAATATCATCTCGCCCTTCAGCTACACGGTGGAAATGCTGATCCAGGCCGGCAAGAAGCATATGGCGGTGGTGTCGGTGCCGGTGCGCACCAACCCCAAAACCCGGGACTCCCGGCTGTTTCGCAGCATCCCCAAGTTCATCGAGCGCTCGGTGACGACGATGATCCGCATGTATCTGATGTATCAGCCGCTGCGGGTTTTCCTGGTCCTGGGATTGATCTTGTCGACGATCGGCATCATCCCCATCCTGCGCTGGTTCCTGTTCTATCTGGACGGCGCGGGCGCGGGCAATCTTCACTCGCTGATCCTGGGCGCCACCTTTCTGATCATCGGCTTTTTGACCTTCACCATCGCTTTGGTCGCCGATCTGATCAATTTCAATCGCCACCTGATCGAGATGTCGCTTGAACGCGTGCGCAGGCTGGAATTGTCAAACGGCTCGGGCCTTTACCGGCCGAAGGATCCGCCCGCGCCGCCGCCCGCCACCTTGCCGCTGCGGCGCAGGCGATCGGCTGAATAGCCCCCATAAACCCGCCGTTTCTTCGCCCCTCCGCTGAAGGAGAGCTTGATGTCGCCGGTTATCAACCATCCCGTTCTTGGCCCGGCCGCCCCGTCGCTGGGCTGGGTGCCCGCCCCGCGCTATTGGCTGCGGCGCCAGCGGGTTCTTGACCACATGCGGACCCTGGAGCGGGGGCGGCTGCTGGAGATCGGCTGCGGCGGCGGCGCCCTGCTGGCCGATCTTTCGCGCCTGGGCTTTGATTGCCGGGCCCTGGAAACCTCCCCGGCCGCCCGCGTCGTCGCCCGGGCCATGAACGCCGACACCGAAGGCGACAAAATCGTCGAGACGGCGCCCGCTGACTGGCGGGGAAGCTTCGATGTCGTCGCCGCCTTCGAGGTGCTTGAGCATATCGACGATGACGTCGGCGCCTTGCGCGACTGGCGCGACTGGCTGGTCGACGGCGGCCATATCCTGATCTCGGTGCCCGCCGACCCCCGGAAGTTCAACGCCGCCGACGAATGGGCCGGGCATTTTCGCCGCTATGACAAGGAAGATCTCCACAAGGTTCTGAAACAGGCCGGTTTTTCCGTCGTGTCGTCGGAGACCTATGGCTATCCCTTGGCCAATTTTCTTGAATATTTCCGCGCCTCGGCCCACCAACTGATGCGCAAGCAATGGGCCCACCGCAGCCGCGATGACGCCACCGCGCAGAGCGGGGTCAACCGCTCGCTCGATTCCAAGGTCTGGCCGCTTTATTCAAGCGCCTTGGGCGTGCGGGCCCTGCGCTTGGCCGACAGCCTGCAAAAGCGCTTTCGCGACAATGGCCGGGGCAATGGTCTTCTGGTGATCGGACGGCGGATTTGAAAACGGCGCGCCGCTTGGCGGCGATCGTCCTGGTCGTCGCCGCCGTCGCCTTTCTCGCCCATCATCTCTATGGCGCCATTCGGGCGGGCGATCTGCCCGATCAGGTCGATTGGTCGCTCACGGCGGCTCTGGCGGCGGCTTATGGTCTGGTGCTGGCCCTTGGCGGGCTTAACTGGGGCCTGCTGCTGGGGGGGCTTGGCCACGCCTTGCCGCGCCTGACCGCCGTTTCGATCCTGCTGGTCAGCCAGATCGGCAAATATCTGCCGGGCAATGTCGGCCATCTGGTCGGGCGGGTGGGGCTGGCCAAGGCCTATGGCGTGCCGGTCGCGCTTGCGGTTTTGGCGGTCAGCGGGGAAATCGCCCTGACCCTGCTCACCGCGGTCCTCGTCTGCGCCATTGGTTTGCTGTTCGCCCCCGATCTTGTCGGTCTGACCGGGGGCGTCGGCCAGCCGGGATGGATCGGCTTTGCCATCCTGGGGGCGTCCGGGCTGGTTCTGGTCGGGCTGATGGCCCTGCCGCGCCTTGTGCCCAGCCTGCCGGCCGTGCTGCGTCGGCGGCTGGAGGGGGCCGTCGCGATTTCGCCACGGACCGCCTTCACCTTCATCGCGCTTCAAGGGGGGCAATTCGTTGTGCAGGGGGGGATTGTCGGCGGTCTCGCCGTGGCCCTGGGCGAGCCCTTTCCACCGCTGGCCCAGACCACGACGCTCTTCGCCGTCGCCTGGGTTTTGGGCTTCCTCCTTCCCGGGGCGCCGGGCGGGTTGGGGGTGCGCGAGGCCCTGCTGGTCGCCGGTTTCGCCCCGCTGCTTGGGCCCGGTCCGGCGGTCGCCCTATCGCTTCTGCTGCGCCTTGTCACCGTCCTCGGCGATGGGATGGGCTTCGTCATCGGGTCGCTGCTGGCGCGGCGGATCCGCCTTCGCCGCGAGTGTGCGGGCGATCAGGGCGCTTAGGCGGGCGCCCAGGGCGGCGGGCGAGAAGCGCTCGCGCAGATCCTGGGGAAGGCTTTCCCCGCTGTGGCCAAGCTCGAGAACGGCTTGGAGCAGGGCGGCGGGGTCTTCGGGGGGGATTAGGCGGATACCGGCCAGTCCCGGCTCGAATAATTCGCCGATCGCCGGCGATTGGCGGGTCACCAAAGGCCGGCCGGTCGCGGCGATCTGGAACACCTTATTGGCGATGACCCGCCCCGCCTTATCCGAGCCGCCGAAGATCCCCAGGCAGACATCGGCCGCCGCCACCGCCTCGATCAACCGCTCGTAATCGACCCACCGCTGCCAGTGAATGGCCAGACCGGGGGTGACCTCCATCATCGCCTGGATTTTGCCGGCTTCCTGGCCGCTGCCGATCAGCCGCCACGCCACCCGCCGCTCGCGATCAAGGGCGGCGGCGCGCAGGATGGTTTCAATGCCATGCAAGGCGATGAACTGGCCGTAGAACAACACGGTAAGCGGCTGGCCGGGGCCGGGGGGCGGGCGGGGCGGCAGATAGGGGAAGCGATCGAGTTCCGCGCCGACGAAAACATGGCCCGAGCGCGCCAGCGGCAGGCCATAGGCGTCTTCCAGCAGCCGCGATTGGGCGCGGGTATCCATCAGCGCCAGATCGACGCGGCGGCAGGCCAAGCCTTCGCCCCAGCGTAAGAGATGGGCCAGCGGATGGCGCGGCGAGATCATCTTGCGGTCGCCAACCACCGTATCGGGAAGGGAAAGAAAGACGTCCCAAACAACGGCGACCCGGCGCAGGCGGGCGAAGGGGCCGAGAATCAGCACATCGAGATGGCCGAGATAGCCAAAAACCACGGCGTCATGGGGCGGACAGCGCAGATAGCGGACGATCAGCAGCGGATAGGCCGCCAACCAGCGCAAAAGCCGGGTTACGCGGGCCCAGCCGCCGATCAGGCTTTTGTCGGCCACGCCGGCCCAGACATCGACGCAACACTCGCGCACCTCGACGCCGGCGGCGCGCAGGGCCGCGATCATCAGGCGGTTGCGCGGCTTGTCGTGGTCATAGGTGCCCAGATAGACAACGCGCATGTTCAACCCGCTCCCCCCGCCCTGATCCCACGCTATGACAAATCCCTCGCCTCAGGCCGATTTGCGCTGAAGGGAAGGGGGGGTGCGCAGGTGATCAAGGGTGGCCTGCAGGGCTTCGGGCCCCGAGCGCGTGCGGCTGAGGGTGGCGATGGGATGGGGACCCCGGCCGAGGCGGGAGCGGCCTTGAAGGATCTCGCGCAGATAGGAGCGCAAGATCGGATGGGGACCGATTTCGATGAAGGTGGTGACGCCGCCGGCCGCCATCGCCGTGACGGCGGCATCGAAGCGCACCGGTTCGCGCACGTTATCCCACCAATAGCGGGCATCAAGGGTCTCTCCGCCGCGGGCCTTGCCATCGACCGAGGAGAAAAACCGATAGCCGGGGGCGCAGGGGCGGGGGCGCAAGGGGGCCAGGGCCTTGAGCAGATCGTCGCGCACCGGATCAAGCACGCGGTTGTGGAAGGCGTAATCAAGATCAAGTAGGCGAAACAGCGCGCCGGCGGCCTTGGCCTGTTCGCCAAGAGCGATCAGGCAGGCCTCATCGCCCGAAAGCGTCACCGAGGTCGGACTGTTGAGGGCGGCGACGACGACGGCGCCATCGTATGGGGCGCAGAGCGCTTCGGCTTCGATCGCCGAGAGGGCGAGGGCGGCCATCTTTCCCTGGCCCCAGGTGCGTTCCTGGGCGGCGCTGCGGGTGAGGATAAGATCAAGGGCCTGATCGGGGTCCAGCGCGCCGACGACGGTGGCGGCGGCGACCTCGCCCACCGAATGGCCGCAAACCGCGCCAAAGGCCAGCCCCCGGGCCCGCAGGCTATCGACAAGGCCGATCTGCAGGGCATAGAGCAGCGGCTGGGCGGTGCCGATGCGGGCGATGGTCAGGGCCGAGGTGTCCGCGTCCAGGGCGTCGATCACCGACCAGCCGGCCCGCTCACGGATCTTGGCGTCAAGGGCGCTGACGCTTTCGCGAAAAACCGCATCGTCGCGCAACAGGGCCGCGCCCATCCCCGGCCACTGGCTGCCATTGCCGGCGAAGACCAGTCCGACGGTCGCCCTGTCGACAGACTGCCCGATATCGGGCAGTCTGTTTGCCATGGAGTGGTTCATGTCCGCCTATCCCGCCTTGTCATGCTTGATCCCGGCCTTTTTTTAGGCCTTTGCTTTCTGATATCAGCGCGGCAACAGGGCTTGTAAAGCCCCGATGCTCCCGGGGCCGCCGCTTGCTCCACCCCCGGCCGGGCGGCTATGCTCGCACCGCCTGATCCCCCACGCCTATTTTTTTTAAGGACCCTGCCGCCATGGGCGCCCTGCCATCCCGTTCCGTCTGCCCCCACGATTGCGCCAGTGTCTGCCCGGTCGAACTTGAGCTGACCGAGGGCGGCAAGCTGGCCCGCCTGCGCGGCAGCCGGGTGAACAGCTATACCGAGGGGGTCATCTGCGCCAAGGTCGCCCGCTATGACCAGCGCCTGCACCATCCCGAGCGGCTGATGGAGCCGCTGCTGCGCGTCGGCCCCAAGGGATCGGGCCAGTTCCGGCCGATCTCCTGGGACGAGGCCCTCGACCGGGCGGCCGAAGGATTGCGCGCCGCCGCCGCCCAATGGGGGGCCGAGGCGGTCTGGCCCTATTACTACGCCGGAACCATGGGGCTGGTTCAGCGCGACGGCATCAATCGTCTGCGCCATGTCCTGGGCTATTCCCAGACCGAGGAAACCATCTGCATCGGTTTTTCCGATCCGGGCTGGAAGGCCGGGATCGGCGGCAAGCGCGGCGTTGACGCCCGCGAGATGGTGCAATCCGATCTGGTGATCTTCTGGGGCTGCAACGCCGTTCATACCCAGGTGCAGTTGATGAACTGGGCGACCAAGGCGCGGCGGATGCGCGGGGCGCCGCTGGTCGTTGTCGATCCCTATCGCAACGCCACGGCCGAAAAGGCCGATATCCATCTGATGCCGCGCCCGGGCACCGATGGCGCGCTCGCCTGCGCCGTGATGCATGTGATGTTCGCCGAAGGCTTGGCCGATCGCGCCTATATGGCCGCCCACACCGATGATCCGCGCGCCCTGGAGGCCCATCTGGAAAGCCGCACCCCGGCCTGGGCGGCGGCGATCACCGGTCTTGAAGCGGCCGAGATCATCGACTTCGCCCGTTTGTATGGGCGGACCAAGCGGTCCTATCTGCGGCTGGGCTATGGGTTCACCCGCCAGCGCAACGGCTCGGCGGCGATGCACGCGGTCAGCTGCCTGCCCGCCGTCAGCGGCGCCTGGGCCCATCCGGGCGGCGGGGCGCTGTATTCGGGCAGTGGCCTGTTCCCCCTTGATACCACCCTGATCGAAGGCAAGGACGTCGCCGATCCGACGGTGCGCAAGATCAATCAGATCTCCTTCGGCCGGGCCCTGACCGGCGATGCCGAGGCCCTGGCCGGCGGGCCGCCGGTCAAGGCGCTTTTGATCCAAAACACCAATCCGATGGTCGTCTGCCCGGAAACCGACCGCGTGCGCGCCGGCATGGCCCGCGAGGACCTGTTCACCGTCGTCCACGAGCAGTTCATGACCGAAACCGCCGCGATGGCCGATATCGTCCTGCCAGCCACCATGTTTCTGGAACACGACGATATCTATAAGGCCGGCGGTCATACCTATCTTCAGGTCGCCAAGGCGGTGATGCCCGCGCCCGGCCAATGCCGGTCCAATCACGCGGTGATCTGCGCCCTGGCCGAGCGCCTGGGGGCCCGCCACCCCGGCTTCTCCTTAAGCGCCTGGGCGTTGATCGAGGCGACGCTGGCGGCCTCGAAGCTGCCCCCGGCCGGCGAGATCCTGGAAAGCGGCGGCCTTGATGGCGTGCCGGCCGATTTCAACGACGCCCATTTCCTCAACGGCTTCCCCAACGCCAGCGGTCGCTTCCGCTTCCGCGCCGAATGGGAAGGTCCGATGGCCAGCCAGATGCCCGCTCTGCCCGATCATCTGGCGCTGATCGAAGAGGCCGACGCCCGCTATCCCTTCCGACTCGTCGCCGCCCCGGCGCGCAATTTTCTCAATTCCACCTTCAGCGAAACCCCGGGCTCGATCGGCGCCGAAGGCCGGCCCCAGGTGCTGATCCGTCCCGACGAGGCGGCCGCCCTTGGCATCCTCGACGGGGCGCTGGTCCATCTAACCAGCCGGCGCGGCGAGATTACTATCCACGCCCGCTTGTTCGAAGGGTTGCCCAAAGGGGTGGTCGTGGTGGAAAGCTTGTGGCCCAACGCGGCCTTTCCGGGGGGCAAGGGCATCAATACCCTGACCGGCGCCGATCCGGGCCCGCCTTTGGGCGGCGGCGCCTTCCACGACAACGCCGTCGCCATCCGCCCCTACGATCACGGTAAATTGTGCTAAATGAGCGCCATTTAGCCCCGGGATATTAATCTAGATTCAATATCTATGGGCGCCATATAGGGGCGCCATAGGAAGGCGGCGACGGCGTGGGGGGCGGAGATCGGCCCCCCGGCCGGCCGGCTTGGAGTGAACAGGACGCGGGGGCTTGATGGGGTTGGAGCAGGACGACGAGGGAGGGGCGCGACGCGCCTGCGTCATCGTCATCGGCAATCAAAAAGGAGGGTCGGGCAAATCGACCGTGGCCATGCATCTGGTCGTCAGTCTGGCCCGCGCCGGTTTGCGCACTGGCTCGATCGATCTTGACGCCGGCCAGGCGACGCTGACCCGCTATCTTGAGAACCGCCGGGCCTTCGCCGAGAAGCGCGGGCTTGATCTGCCGTCGCCCGAACATGTGCCGATGGTGCCCGGCACCAGCCTGGAGGCCGATATCCGCCGGCTTGAACACAGCATGCTGGCCTTCCATGAGGAGGTCGACGTGGTGGTGATCGACACCCCCGGGTCGGATACGGCGCTTAACCGTGCCGCCCATGCCCTGGCCGACGTGCTGATAACCCCGCTCAACGATAGCTTCATCGATCTTGACGTCATGGCGCGGATTGATGGCGATAGTATGACGATCACCGGCCCCAGCCCCTATGCGGCGGCGGTGTGGGAGGCCAAGCAGGCGCGGGCGCGCCGCGATGGCACCTCGATGCGTTGGATCGTCATGCGCAATCGCCTCTCCCATCTCGACGCCCGCAACAAGCGCGACATGGAAGACGCCTTGAACGACCTGTCGCGGCGCATCGGCTTTTCGGTGGTGCCTGGATTGGGCGAGCGGGTTATCTACCGCGAGCTGTTCCTCAACGGCCTGACCCTGCTTGACCTCAAGGACAAGGGCACCGGTGTCGACATCAGCATGTCCCACGTCGCCGCCCGTCAGGAGCTGCGCGCCCTGCTGGCCGCCATCGGAATGCCTAAATCCATCGGCCTATAGGGGCGGTCGGGACGGGGGGTCGCGCCAAACCCGGGGAAGCTTCGCTGGCGAAAGGCCGCGAACGCAAGCCTCGCTTGAAGTGCGCCACCCGTCGTGGCATTACGGGCGTGCGAAATCATGCCCCCCAGTCCTCCGGTTCCGGGGGCGGCTTTCAGGTCTTTTCCCCCGGTTCCGGGGGTGTTTTTCGATCCGTATCAAAAGCAATCGCGAGGGATCACTATGTCACGACGTGTGCGCAAGGCCGTATTTCCGGTTGCCGGAATGGGAACGCGTTTCCTGCCGGCGACCAAGACCATGGCGAAGGAAATGCTGCCCGTCGTCGATAAGCCGCTGATCCAATACGCGGTCGAAGAAGCCGCCGCCGCCGGTATCGATCACTTCATCTTCATCACCGGTCGCGGCAAATCGGTGCTGATGGACCATTTCGACCATATGCCCGAGCTTGAGGCCCTGCTCAAGGAACGCGGCAAGACCGATGTTCTGGAAAACCTGCTGGGCTCGATGCCCTCGCCGGGCAAGGTGTTCTCCACCCGCCAGCAGCAGCCCCTTGGCCTGGGTCACGCCGTGTGGTGCGCCCGCGCCTTCATCGGCGATGAGCCCTTCGCCGTTCTGCTGCCCGATGATCTGGTGCTGGCCGATACGCCCTGCATCAAGCAGCTGATCGACGCCCACGCGCAGACCGGCGGCAATGTCGTCGCCGTCGAGGACGTGCCGCGCGAGCGCACCAACAAATACGGCATCCTCGACGTCGTCGAGGACAACGGCACCCTGGCCCGGGCCAAGGGTTTGGTCGAAAAGCCCGATTCCGACAAGGCGCCCTCGACCCTGGCGATTATCGGCCGCTATGTGCTCGATCCGGGCATTTTCGACCTGCTCGAAAACCAGAACCGCGGTGCCGGTGGCGAGATCCAGTTGACCGACGCCATGAACGCCCAGATCAAGGACGTTCCCTTCCATGGCCTGCGCTATGAGGGCGCGCGCTATGACTGCGGCGACAAGGTGGGCTTCCTGCAGGCCAATATCGCCTTCGCCCTGGAGCGGCCCGATATGCGCGACGCCGTGAAGGCCGTTCTCGCCGATTTCGCCAAGACCATCTGATCTCTCTTCCGGGCGGCGGGTTCCGCCGCCCGTTTCGCTGTTCAAGGGGAGCCTCCCATGCGTATCGCGATGATCGGCACCGGCTATGTGGGTTTGGTGTCGGGCGCCTGTTTTTCCGAATTCGGCGTTGATGTGGTCTGCGTCGACAAGGACGTCCGCAAGATCGACGGTCTGCGCGAGCGCGGCGAGATCCCCATCTACGAGCCGGGTCTTGATGCCCTGGTGGCATCCAACACCGCCGCTGGACGGCTGTCGTTCACCACCGACCTCAAGGAGGCGATGGCCGGAGCGGACGCGGTGTTCATCGCCGTGGGAACGCCAAGCCGGCGCGGCGATGGTCACGCCGATCTGTCCTATGTCTATAACGCCGCCCGCGAAGTCGCCGAGCATATGGACCGCTACACGGTGGTGGTGACCAAATCGACGGTGCCGGTGGGTACCGGGCGCGAAGTGGCGCGGATCATCCGCGAAGCCAATCCCGCGGCCGATTTCGACGTGGTCTCCAATCCCGAATTCCTGCGCGAGGGCTCGGCGATCAACGATTTCATGCGCCCCGACCGCGTGGTCATCGGCGCCGAGACCGAACGCGCCCAGGCGGTGATGCGCCAGCTTTACCGGGTGCTCTATCTGATCGAAACGCCGATCCTGTTCACGGCGCTTGAAACCTCGGAACTGATCAAATACGCCGCCAATACCTTCCTCGCCACCAAGATCACCTTCATCAACGAGATCGCCGATCTGTGCGAGAAGGTCGGGGCCGACGTTCATGACGTCGCCCGCGGCATCGGTCTGGATGGGCGGATCGGCCGCAAGTTCCTGCATGCCGGCCCGGGCTATGGCGGGTCGTGCTTCCCCAAGGATACCCTGGCGCTGGTCAAGACCGCCCAGGATTTCGGCGCGCCGCTGCGCATCATTGAAACCGTGGTCTCGATCAACGACCAGCGCAAGAAGGCGATGGCGGACAAGGTGGTCCAGTTCCTGGGCGGCGACGTCACGGGCAAGACCATCGCCGTCCTCGGGCTGACCTTCAAGCCCAATACGGACGACATGCGCGACAGCCCCAGCCTGGACATCGTTCCCGCCCTGCAGCGGGCCGGCGCCACCATCCGCGCCTTCGATCCCGAGGGCATGCACGAGGCGGCCAAGCATTTCACCGATGTTCTGTATGCCGAAAGCGCCTATGACTGCATGGCCGGCGCCGATGCCCTGGTGATTTTGACCGAATGGAACGAGTTCCGCGCCCTTGATCTCGACCGGGTCAAGACCCTGCTCAAGGCGCCGGTGCTGATCGATCTGCGCAACATCTATAACCCCGACGACATGGAGGCCCAGGGCTTCCGCTATAGCCCGATCGGCCGCCGCTCGGTGGGCTGATCCGTCGGGAAGCCTGTCTTTTCCAGGGGGAGTGCTGTTCCATGACCGTCACGGTTCTGGAGGTTCCAACCACGCCGTTCGCCGGGCAGAAACCCGGAACCTCGGGTCTGCGCAAGAAGGTCGGCGTTTTTCGCCAGCCCCATTATCTCGAGAACTTCGTCCAGGCGGTCTTTGATAGCCTGGACGGCTTCCAGGGCCAGACCCTGGTGGTGGGCGGCGACGGGCGCTTCCATAACCGCGAGGCGGTGCAGACCATCTTGAAGATGGCGGCGGCCAACGGCTTTGGCCGGGTGCTGGTCGGCCGCGACGGTCTGCTGTCGACGCCGGCGGCCTCTTGCGTGATCCGCGCCCATAAGGCCTTTGGCGGCATCATCTTGTCGGCCAGCCATAATCCCGGCGGGCCCGAGGGCGATTTCGGCATCAAATACAACATCGGCGCCGGCGGACCGGCCCCCGAAAAGATCACCGACGCCATCTTCGCCGCCACCGCCTCGCTCTCGCGTTATCGGACGCTGGAGAATGCTCCCGAGGTCGATCTTGGCCGGATCGGCGAGACGGATCTGGGCGGGATGCGGGTGGTCGTCATCGATCCGGTGGCCGATTACGCGGCGCTGATGGAAACCTTGTTCGACATGGAGGCCATTCGCCGCCTGTTCCGCGACGGCTTCACCATGTGTTTTGACGCCATGCACGCCGTCACCGGCCCTTACGCCCACGCCATCTTGGAAGGCCGGCTGGGCGCGCCGGCGGGAACCGTCATCAACGGCACGCCGCTTGAGGATTTCGGCGGTGGCCATCCCGATCCCAATCTGACCTATGCCAAGGATCTGGCCGATCTGATGATGGGCGACCGGGCGCCCGATTTCGGCGCCGCCAGCGATGGCGACGGCGATCGCAACATGATTTTGGGCCGGGGCGTCTTCGTCAATCCCTCCGACAGTCTGGCCGTTCTCGCCGCCAATGCCGAACTGATTCCGGGCTATCGCGGCCGGATGACCGGGGTCGCCCGCTCGATGCCGACCAGCCGGGCCGTTGACCGGGTGGCGGCCAAGCGCGGCTGGGAATGCCACGAGACGCCGACCGGCTGGAAATTCTTCGGCACCCTGCTCGATGCCGGGCGGGCGACGCTGTGCGGCGAGGAAAGCTTCGGCACCGGTTCGGACCATGTGCGCGAAAAGGATGGGCTGTGGGCGGTGCTCGCTTGGCTCAACATCATCGCCGCGCGCGCTCAGACCGTTCGTCAGATCCTGGCCGACCATTGGGGCAATTACGGCCGCACCTTCTATTCCCGCCACGACCACGAGGGGCTGGACGCGGCCAAGGCCGAGGCGCTGATGGCCGATCTGCGCGCAGCCCCGCTGCTTGGCCAGACCCTTGGCGGGCGCAAGGTCGCCCTTCACGATGATTTCGCCTATACCGATCCCATCGACGGGTCGACCAGTCAGGGGCAGGGTATCCGCATCGAGTTTGAAGATGGGGCGCGCATTGTCGTCCGGCTTTCGGGAACGGGAACGGAAGGCGCCACCTTGCGGCTATACCTCGAGCGCTTCGAGCCCGATCCCGCCGCCCATGATCAGGATGCCCAAGTCGCCCTGGCCGATCTGATCGCCACCATCCGCGACCTGACCCGCCTCAAGGACCGCTTCGGATCGGAAGATCCGACGGTCATCACCTGATCCCTTTCGGATCTTGATTTGATCCCTTTGGGATCTTTGGCAAGGTCGCCCTTTCGGAAGCAGTACGCCCGTGACGCCAAACGCTCCCCCCCGCCCATCGACCGTTGTTTTTGGGGGGGGGCGCGATTGGGCGGCGCTGGCCGCCCTGGCCGCCGTGCCGCTGACGGCGGCGCTGACCCATAGCCAATTGGTCATCCCCGTTGGGCTGATCGCCCTGCTTGGTCTGGTGACGGTCGCTCTGGAAGATCGGCCGCTATCGGCCCGTCTGCCGCTGCGCTCGCCCTTTCTCGCCCTTGGCGCCCTGATCGCCCTATGGGGTCTGCTCAGCCTGGGATGGACGCCGACGGGCAAGGCGGCGCCGCGCGACGCCTGGACGGTGGTGGCGATCGTTCTCGGCACGCCGCTGTGCGCCCGCCTGCTCGCCCGCCCGGTTGGGGAGGGGCCCTGGGGGCTGATGCCACGGGTGATGGCCACCGTTCTTGGCCTCTGCGCCCTACTGGTCTTCATCGAAACCTACAGCCTGTGGGGTCCGCAGGTGCTGATCCAAGGCGCCGATGCGCCGGTCGCCAAACGCGTTCTGGCGATGAACGGCGTGATGTCGGTGCTGAGCTTGCTGGTTTGGCCGACGGCTTTGGCGCTGTGGATCCAGGGACGGCGGCGGTGGGCGATCGGGCTGGCTGTGGTCGTCGCCCTGGCGGTGGCGCGCGGCACCTCGGAAGCCTCGCTGCTCGGGCTGTGTGTCGGCGGTCTGGCCTTCGCCCTGGCCCTGCTGGCGCCGGTGCTGGTGGTTCGGCTGGTGAGCTGGGGCATGGCGGTGGTGATGGTGGCCTCGCCTTTGGTGATCAAGGCCGTTTTCGCCAGTGGCCTGTTCACCCTGATCGCCCCCCATCTGGGCTTCTCGGTGCAGCATCGCTTGCTGATCTGGCGCTTCATCGCCGACCGTCTGGCGGAAAAACCGTGGATGGGCTGGGGGATCGCCGCCAGCCGCAGTTTCCAGGATTTGCGGGTGCCGACGGCGTTTCACGACGGCGCGCTGGGCTGGGTGGTGCGCGATCTGCAGATCGTGCCGATCCATCCCCATAACATGCCGCTGCAGCTGTGGTTCGAACTGGGCGTGGTTGGGGTGGTGCCGGTGCTGATCGGCCTGGGGCTGCTGGGCTGGCGCCTGGGCAAGCTGGCCGACGGCCGCTTGGCAACGGCGACGGTCGCCGGGCTGCTGGCCAGCGGTCTGACCATGGCCATGGGCACCTATAACCTGTGGCAGGGCTGGGTGCTCTGCGCCGCCGCCGTCGCCGGCTGCCTGATGGCCGGCGCCCTGGCGACCGGGCGCCAGGGCCGGTGTTAGGGGCCGGCGCCAGAGTTCGGGGGCGCTATTTCTGCGGGGCGACGACCAGACAGGAATGGTCGTTGCGGACGAGGGTGGCGCAGGCGGTGCGGGCCGCCGCCTCGTTGGACAATCCGGTCAGCCGTGCCCGATAAATGGTCCCAGATCCGCTTTTGCGCTGAACGACGACGGGCGAAACCTGCCTGCGGGCCTCGGCGGCGAGAAGGCCGATGGCCTTATTGGCCGCCGCCGTCGCCGCCGCCGATTTGGCATAGGCGCCAACCTGAATGCCCCAGTCCCCCTTGGCCGCGCCCTTGCTTGGGACGGGCGTCGTGCGGGCGATGGGGGTTGGCCGGGGGCCGGGGGCGCTCTTGGCCGAGGGAGCGGGCGAGGAGCGCATTGGGGTGGCCAGGGCCATCTGCTGGGTCCGTCCGCCGCTGACCGAGGCGGTCAGCGAGCCGGGCTTGTAGGCCGGGGGCATCGGCGCGTCGTCGGCCGAGCCCATATCGGCGGCCGGCGGTTCCTTGGCTTTGATGATCGAGGCGATGGCATCGGGTTTGCGCTTGGCCTGAACGACGCTGCCGCCTTCGCGGGCCAGGGTGGCGAAGCCCTCGTCCAGCAGGGCCATCATCTGGGTGTCGCGGGCCCGCGCCGTCTGTCCGCCGAAGACCACGGCGACCAGACGACGGCCATTGCGCACCGCCGAGGAGGCGACATTGAAGCCCGAGGCCTGGATATAGCCGGTCTTCAGGCCATCGGCCCCGGGGTATTCGCGCACGACATGGTTATGGGTGGTGATCGTCCGGTTGCCAAAGCGGAAGGACTGGGTGGCGAAGAAGCGGTAATGGTTGGGAAAATGGCGGATCAGCGCCATCGACAGCACCGCCATGTCACGGGCGGTGGTCATCTGGCCGTTGTTGGGCAGGCCCGAGGCGTTGCGAAAGGTGGTCTGGCTCATGCCGAGCGCCGCCGCCTTGCGGGTCATCAGGGCCGAGAAATTGGCTTCGGTGCCGCCCAGGGCCTCGGCGATAACCACGGCCACGTCATTGGCCGATTTGGTGACCAGGGCCTTGATCGCGTGTTCAACCTTGATGCCGGTCCCCGCGGCCACCCCCAGCTTGGACGGCGCCTGATTGGCCGCCCATTTCGACACGGGCAGCCGGCTTTCCAGGGTGTATTTGCCGTTGTCGATCGCCTCGAACAGCAGATAAAGGGTCATCATCTTGGTCAGCGAGGCGGGGTAGTTGCGCATATCGGCGTTGCGCGCCTGCAAAACCCGGCCCGTCGACGCGTCAACGACGATCGAGGCGTAGCCGGCGAAGGCCTGGGTGGGCAGGCCGAGCAGCAGGAAAACAACGGCAAGCATCGCCAGGATCCGAAGGCGCCCCGCCGCCGGCTCCGTCGCGCCAGAGCCGGCACGGCCGGATGACGGAAGTTCCGGCAAATGGTTCATCGCTACCCCATGATCAGTGTTGAACGCGGCGTCGTTCGGGTAAGAATGGATGGATAGAATATGGCAAGGACGAGTCGGTGTCCACGCTTGAAGCCCGAATTATGCCATGGAATTCGCGTTGTTTCGATGGGTTTTGACGTAAATCCTCACCTGATTGGCGAGTAAAGGAACCATTAAAATGTCAAGGGCGAAACGTTTCCTCTGTGTGTTGGCGCTTGGACTCGTTACGGGTTGCGCCTCTTCCGGGGACGTCACCAATCCGCTTGTGCGCAAGACCAGTTGGTACTCTTTCCTCAATGGCGACGATCTTCGGGCCTCGTGCATGGCCGGCGCCCCTGATCGTATGAGGTTGGTGTTCAACGCCGTCTACTCGGAACAGGTGCGGGTTTATGACGTCGCCCGTCCCGACTCGGCAAAAGGCGCGACGCTGTCGGCCCAGGTCTTCGGCGAGGGGGATCTACTGGAACTGCGCCACGTCACCGGGGTTGACTCCCTGCTTGATCCTTGGCGCGGCCGCAAGGCGGTGACCGAACTGACGGCCGACCAATGGGCCACGCTGCTTGCCACCCTGCGTCAGGACGGCTTGGATCAGCCGCCGCCCCAGGGCATGGAACTGGACTCCACCGATTTCTATTGGGTCGCCACCGGCTGCCTGGGGGGCAAGACGGTGTTCAACGCCTGGCAACGGCGCTCGCCGCGCTACGAGGCTCTGAAGGTCGATGACCTGCTGTTTGCGTGGGATGCCACGGGCGTGCCGGTGGCCCGCTGGCAGGCGGTTCAGCGCGGCAGCTTCGAGGCGATGCGCCGCGAGCAGTTTCGCTTCGCCCTGCGCGTCGGTCCCACCGGGTTGATCGATGGTCCGGCCCTGGGCGGCCTGGGGCAGGGCTTTTGATCGCCCTGCGACGGCGCTGAAGGGGGCGTTGAAGGAAGGGGTGTCTATATTACAGGTTGTTCCTTTCCTTTAACTTGACTTGAACGGGCTCGGCTCTCATCCTGGTTTTGTTGCGGTGCGGTATTATAAGGCGGGGATCCGGGCCGTGGTCCGTATCCCTCCTCCTGTCCATGTCTTTTGGGGGCACAACCAGAAGCGGAAAAGGAGCGAGAGCAATGACGACCCCCCCTAAGAAAAAAGCCGGAGACGATCCGGATCTTCCCGACGACCCGTCGTCGGTCGACCCATCCTTGGCGACGCGGTCTGAAGGTTCGAGCCGTGAGAGCCGATCTGCCACCGACGAGACGGCGGAACGCCGCGCGTCGGAGAAGTCCTCCGATGACGACCCCGCGATTCAGCGGGCGCGAAAAGTGCTTGAAGATCCCATCCCCTTTTCCCTCGCCGCCTTCGAAGAAGTCCTGGCGGCGAGCCGGATCGGCGTGGAAGGGGCGGTGACGGCCAGTATCCGCTCGCTGGGGATCTTTTTCTCCCTGGCTGAATCCGTGTTCGACGCCGCCAGCGCCACCTTCGATCAAACCTACGGCACCCTGGCTTCGGCCTCGGCCAACCGCAGGGGTGTCGATGGTCGCGGGCCCGACGAGAAGAACCGCGACGCCGCCGCCATTGATCGGGCGGGCGAGGAGGGCCGCGAACGCGTCGCCGAGGTGCGCAGCGTGGTCGGCCGAACTTGGGGGGCCTTGGGAGAAAGCGCCTCGGAAGCCCTGCGCGGCTTCCAGGACGTGGCCTTCCTTGGCTTCGATCTGATCGAACAGAACGCCCGTGACAGCGCCAATCTGACCCGGGCCCTGGCGGCCAAAACGCGGCGCATCGCCACCGAGGTCGATGGCAAGACGGGCGCTCACCACCTGCTTGACGTCGAAGACCTTCAGAACCTGGAACAGGAGGCCGCCGAACAACAGGCCGAACTGCTGGGCACCATCGCCAGCCGGGTGGCCGAAACCTCGAGCGTCGGCATCGAGCGATCGTGGAAGGCGGCGGAAGGGGCCCTGACCCCGCTCGCCCGTCAGGCGGAAGCGGCGGCGCGTCTGTTCACCCGCCGGGGTGATGGAGCGGGCGCCGGCGCCGCCGGTTAGGGGCCTTTCCCCGTAAGGGGCGGGCACTTGGCCGGGCACGACCTTCGGTCGAAAAAGGCTTCCCCAGGGCCTCCTGTGGGAAGCCTTTCCCTTTTCTCGCTCCCGCTTGCTGGCCGTCTTGCCGGGCCTTGCGGGACGACCCGCCGATTTGGCCCTTTATCGCCGGCAAAAATTACCAATATGATGCAGAGACGATCCCAGGGATATGAACACCGAAAGCCAAAGCGCAAAGATGACCACACGCGATCATGACATGGCTCCCCGCCTCGGGCAGGGCGGGGACGATCAAAACGACGACGACCGCGGTGGCCAGGGTCCTGGTCAACCGGGAACGGGCGTGGTCGTCAAGGCCAAGCCGAAGACGAAGAAGCCCTCGATGTATAGGGTTTTGATGCTCAACGACGATTACACGCCGATGGAATTCGTCGTGCATGTCCTCGAACGGTTCTTTGGCAAGACCCACGAGGAAGCGACCAATATCATGCTCCACGTTCATCAGCGCGGGGTGGGACTTTGTGGGGTTTATACCTATGAAGTCGCTGAGACCAAGGTCAGTCAGGTCATGGATCTGGCCCGGCGGTCCCAGCATCCCCTTCAATGCACGCTGGAAAAGGAATAGGCCGCGCCTTGTGGTCGGTCAAAAGGCGGTGCCTTTGGGCCGGTTAGGGTCCGGGGCGCCGCGGCCCGGTCGGGGATGGATCGGGACCTAAGTTTGAGCCTTGCGTTTCCAAGATGAAATCCGCTCGCGGGGGGCGTTGTCGCCGGAGAGATCCGGCATCCGGGTGGCGGTCCGGCACCAACCTCAGATCGCGGCCCGTCCTGGTCGTGGTCGAAACCGGTTTAAGAAAGGAGCGGGCATGCTGTCGCGTAATCTGGAACAGACTCTCCACCGGGCCCTCGCTCTCGCGTCCCAACGTCGACATGAGTATGCGACTCTCGAACATCTTCTTCTTGCCCTGGTCGATGATCAGGACGCGGTTTCCGTGCTCAAGGCCTGCTCGGTGGATGTCGAGAAACTGCGCAAACAGCTTGCCGAGTTCGTCGAACACGAATTGACCGGTCTGGTCGTCGCCGCCCCGGAAGGGGATCCCAAGCCGACCGCCGGCTTCCAGCGGGTGGTCCAGCGCGCCGCCATTCACGTTCAGTCGTCGGGGCGCGAGCAGGTGACCGGCGCCAATATTCTTGTCGCCCTGTTTAGCGAACGGGAAAGCCACGCGGTCTATTTCCTGCAAATGCAGGATATGACCCGGCTCGATGCCGTCAATTACATCAGCCATGGCATCGCCAAGGCCCCCGGCCACGGCCAAGCCCGCGCTCCGCGCGGCGCCGACGAGGAAACCAAATCCGAGGAGACGGCGACGGTGAAAAAAGGCCGGGAGGCACTCGATGCCTATTGCGTCAATCTCAACGAGAAGGCCGCCGAGGGAAAGATCGACCCGCTGATCGGTCGCGATCAGGAAGTCGAGCGGACGATCCAGATCCTCTGCCGTCGCAACAAGAACAACCCGCTGCTGGTTGGCGACCCCGGGGTTGGCAAGACGGCCATCGTCGAAGGGCTGGCCCGGCGCATCGTCCACAAGGAGGTGCCCGAGGTTCTGCACAACGCCACGATCTTTTCGCTTGATATGGGCGCCCTGCTTGCCGGAACCCGCTATCGCGGCGATTTCGAAGAGCGGCTGAAGGCCGTGGTCGGCGAATTGGAGGCCTATGAGGGCGCGGTGCTGTTCATCGACGAGATCCACACGGTGATCGGCGCCGGCGCCACCTCGGGCGGCTCGATGGACGCCTCCAATCTGCTCAAGCCGGCCCTGGCCCAGGGTCTGCTGCGCTGTGTCGGCTCGACCACCTATAAGGAATTCCGCAACCACTTCGAAAAGGACCGGGCGCTGGTCCGCCGTTTTCAGAAGATCGACGTCAACGAGCCCAGCGTCGAGGATACGGTCAAGATCCTGCGCGGCATCAAGTCCTATTACGAAGATCACCACAAGGTGCGTTACACCAACGACGCCGTGCGCGCCGCCGTCGAGCTATCGAACAAATACATCAATGATCGCAAGCTGCCCGACAAGGCGATCGACGTCATCGACGAGGTCGGCGCCGCCCGCATGCTGTTGCCCGAAAGCCGTCGGCGCAAGACGGTGACCGTGCGCGATATCGAAGAGATCGTCGCCAAGATCGCCCGCATCCCGCCGAAATCGGTGTCGCGCGACGATCAGGCGGTTCTCAAATCCCTGGAGCGCGACCTCAAGACCATGGTCTTCGGTCAGGATCAGGCCATCGAGGCTTTGGCCAGCGCCATCAAGCTGGCCCGGGCCGGCTTGCGCGAACCGACCAAACCGATCGGCAATTATCTGTTTAGCGGCCCGACCGGCGTTGGCAAGACCGAGGTGGCCCGCCAGCTCGCCCGCATCCTGGGCATCGAACTGGTCCGCTTCGACATGTCCGAATACATGGAGCGCCATTCCGTTTCGCGGCTGATCGGCGCCCCGCCGGGCTATGTCGGCTTCGACCAGGGCGGCCTGCTGACCGACGCGGTGGACCAGCAGCCCCATTGCGTGCTGTTGCTTGATGAAATCGAAAAGGCCCATCCCGACCTTTTCAATATTCTTCTTCAGGTCATGGATCACGGCAAGCTGACCGATCACAATGGCAAGCACGTCGACTTCCGCAATGTCATCTTGATCATGACGACCAACGCGGGGGCCCAGATGCTGGCCAAGAACGCCATGGGCTTTGGCCGCGAAACCCGCTCGGGCGATGACACCGAGGAAATCGAGCGCTCGTTCTCGCCCGAATTCCGCAACCGGCTTGATGCCATCATTCCCTTTGCCAATCTGGCGGCGGAAACCGTGGGCATGGTGGTCGACAAATTCGTCATGGAACTGGAAGCCCAACTCGCCGACCGCAATGTCACGATCGAGCTGACCGACAAGGCGCGCAGCTGGTTGGCCGAAAAGGGCTACGACCGCCGCATGGGGGCGCGGCCCTTGGCGCGGATCATTCAGGAAACGATCAAGAAACCTTTGGCCGAAGAGCTGTTGTTTGGAAAACTGACCAAGGGCGGCAGGGTCAAGGTTGGCGTCAAGGATGGAAAGCCCGATTTCGCCTTCTTCGATCTGCCGCCCAAGGACCTTCTCGAGAAAGAGGGGGAACGGGGCGATAACGACGAGTCACCCACCGAAGAGGTCGCTGACTGATCGACCTTATTGTCTCAGGGCTGCTAAGGTCTTTTCTTGAACTTGCGAGAGGCCCGTTTCTCCTAAGGAGAACGGGCCTTTTGTGCGCGAAGGGATCGGAAACTACGCGCTTGTAAAGATCTCCGATCATGAGCACTTTGTTTAAACAGCTTCTTTGCTCGTATCCGACGGGGATAGTGTGAACCGGGACCGATTGCCGACTTTCCTGTCCGATGGCGCGAGCCGCGGGGTTCTGGCCTCGGGGGTGGCCTTTGGTCTGATCATTACGCTGTTGGTCGGCTTCTGGGGTTGGATCTCCTATCGGGATTCTCTGGCCCGCGCCGCTTCGGTGACCGAAGGCTATACCCTGACCTATAAAGCCTTTTCCGAGCAGGTGTTCGGGCGGATCGCGGGAGTCGTCGACGAGGTCGACCATCGGTTCGAATCCTCCGCCGACGATCAGGCGAAGCTTGGCCATTACGTCCGCGAGCAGGCGATCCTTTTTCCGGTGCTCAGCGATGTGGTCATCCTTGATGCCCGGGGGCGGGTTCGTCTGGCCGGCAAGGCCCCCCCGCGGCTGACCGACCGGGTTTTCCCGATGGCCGATCGCCTGCTTGGCGGGCGCGATGAACCGGGCATGGTGGTCACGCCGCTTTTCCGGAGCGATACCGACGGCGGACCCTGGGTTTTCGCCGTCGGCCGCACCCTGGTCGGCGCCGACGGCACCGTGGCCGGCGCGGTGGCCGCGGTGATCGACCAGAAGCGGTTCAATGACTCCTTCGCCGTCTTGCTTGAAAACGACATGGCGACCGTTGTCCTTGCCCTTGCCGACGGCAAGATCCTGGCCCGGGCGCCCGAGGCGGGGTTCCATCCCGGCGCGGCGCTTCTCAGCGTGGCCGAACGCCAGGGCGTGGTCGTCGAGCGGCGCAGCGGCATCACCCGATCCAGCCTGGATGGGGTGATGCGCATTTTCAATGAGCGGCGGCTGTCGGGTTATCCGCTGCTTGTTATCGGTACGATCGCCAAATCCGCCGCGCTCAGCGACTGGTCCGGCTGGATGGTCCTGGGGGGATTGCTGGTGGCGACCGTGCTGATCGCCGATGGCTGGGTGACCATTCAGCTGATGCGTCAGCTTGGTCGACGGCGCACGGCCGAAGCGCGGTTGTCGCTGCAAAACGCCGTGCTCACCTCGCAGCGCGAAACCTCGCCCGATGGCATTCTGGTCGCCGATCTATCGTGGCGGCTCATCTCGTGGAATCAGCGCTTCCTTGATATCTGGCGGGTATCGGACGATCTGATGCGCCAGGCTGATGGGCGGACCCTGCTGACCCAGATCGAGCCGCTGCTGGAAGACGCGCCGGTCTTCCGCGCCGATGTCGTCGATCAGATGACCCAGGCCGCATCGCAGTTCCTGGCGGTGATGAGCCATGAGATCCGCACGCCGATGACCGGCATTCTGGGGATGGGCGACCTTCTGCTGACCTCGGGTCTGAACGAGGAACAGGAAAAATATGGGCGAACCCTGATGCGTTCGGCGCGTACCCTGCTTGGCCTGCTTGATGATGTTCTTGATTTCTCCAAGATAGAGGCTGGGCAATTGGAACTCGAGGTGGTCGACTTCAGCCCGGTCGAGGTGCTTCAGGACGTGATCGGCCTGTTCTTGCCCAAGGCCTCGGAACGCGGCCTGGTGCTGTCGTCCAGGCTGCCCGAAGGCCCCCCGCCCATTCTGCGCGGTGATCCCACCCGTTTGCGTCAGGTTCTGTTCAATCTGGTGGGCAACGCCGTCAAGTTCACCGCCCGGGGCGGGGTCGAGGTCCGCATGGATGTGGGAGAGGCGGTGGGCGACCAGATCCCCCTGACCCTGTCCATCATCGATTCCGGCGTGGGGATGGATGCCCGCCAGCGCGCCCGTCTGTTCAACCCCTTCACCCAGGCCGATGTCTCCACCACCCGGCGGTTCGGCGGCACCGGCCTGGGGCTGACCATCTGCAAGCGTCTGGTCGAGATGATGGGCGGAACCATCGAGATCGATAGCACGCTGGGCGAGGGCTCGACCTTCCGGGTGCGGGTGACGCTGACCCGGGGCGATGCCAGCAAGGTCGTCTCCCTGGAAGGCCATGGCCTGGGCCATCCTTTGGATCTGCCCGGCCCGCGACCGGCCGGGCGCCGGATCTTGCTGGTCGAGGACAACGACACCAACCGCCTGCTGATCGCCACCGTTCTCGAGCGGTCGGGCCATAACGTCGATACCGCCGCCGACGGTCGCCAGGGCGTGGACGCGGTGAGCGCCGCGACCGAGCCCTATGACCTGATCTTGATGGACATGCAGATGCCCGAAATGGATGGCCCCGATGCCACCCGGGCCATTCGCGCCCTGTCCGGCCCGGCGGCGCATACGCCGATCGTTGCCTTGACCGCCGATGTGCGGGCCGAGGATCGCGACCGCTATCTGGCAAGCGGCCTTGATGATCTGCTGACCAAGCCGGTGGACTGGACGCGCCTGCGCGAGGTTATCGAGCGCCTGACCGGGCCGGGCCAGACCAGACCCCAGGTCCGACCCGGCGGCGACGAGGTCCTTAAGCGCGCGGCCTGGGAGGAGGAGCCGGCCTTTGATGGCAGCGTCCTCGCCTCCCTGGCCGAGCAATTGGGCACCAACCGCCTGCGGCCGCTGATCACCTCGGCGATGGCCAATCTGTCGCGCCATTTCGATCTTTTGGAAAAGACCATGGCTAATGGATCGGCTCAGGATGTCAGGCGCAGCGCTCATGCGCTCAAAGGCATGGCCGGCCAGTTCGGCGCCCGTCGCGCCCAGGCCCTGTCGCTGGCGATCGAAGAGGAGGCCGACCGGCCGCAGGCGGCGCGCGCCCTGCTGCCCTTCCTGCGCATCGCCATCGAAGGGGCGCGCGGCGGCCTGGAAGCCCTGGTCGATCCAACCACCGCCCCGGGCGAAAAACGCGGCCGCGAGGCCCGGTAAAGCAAATCCCCAGCGCTCTGGAGCAGAGCGCGCCGACGGGGTGCTTGATTATCAAGATCCGAGAGCGGCCTCCCTCCCCCGAAAGGGCGGGAGGCCGGCGTCGCGCGGTCAGCCCCGGCTGAAGCGGGCGACGACCTCGACGTGGTGGGACCAGGTGAACTGGTCGACCGGGCGCACCCAGTCGATGCGATAGCCACCATCGACCAGGGCGCGGGCGTCGCGGGCGAAGCTGGCCGGGGCGCACGACACCAGGACGATGACCGAGGGGCCGGTCGCCGCCGCCGCCGGCGCTCCGCCGACGATCCCCAGAATGCTCGGCCGCACCGGGGCGCCAAGCGGGCCCGGACCGGCCGCCGCCAGGGCTTCGACCTGGGCCTTGGCTCCGGCGCGCGGCGGATCGAGAACGACCCCCGACCATCCCGCCAATTCCTCGGCGACCAGCGGTCGGCGGAAGAGGTCGCGGGTGGTGGCCTGGACCTTGCCGGCCCGGGCCGGGGCGGTGGCGCCAAGCGCGCCGATGGCCGAGCTTTCGATATCCCAGCCGCGCAGCTTGAAGCCCCGGGCGGCCAGCGGCAGGGCGAAGGTTCCCAGGCCACAGAACAGATCAGCGATCACCGCGCCGGCGGGCAAGTCCTCGAAGGCGGCAAGCACCAGATCGGTCAGGGCCCGCTCTCCGTCAACGCTGGGCTGAAGGAAGGGACCGGGCGGCGGCAGAACCGGCGTTCCGCCCAAAGTCAGCTTGGGGGCGCGGCGCAGGGCGACGGGTTCTTCCGATCCACCGGCGATGGTCAGGGTCAGCCGGGCGAGATCGGCGTCCTCGGCCAGGGCGGCCAGGGCCTCGCGCCCGGTCAGTTCGGGCGCGGTCGGCAGATCAAGGCGCAGGTCGATGCCGGTCTCGGTTTCGGTCATCAGGGCCGTGCCCTCGGCCGCCGGGGCCAGAAAACCGGGCAGGGCGCGGCGCAGGTGCTCCATCAGCGCCGCCAGCGGCGGGGTGGGCAGCAAACAGTGGGGGGTGTCGATCAGCCGGTGGCTTTCGCGGGCGAAGAAGCCGCAGACTCCGTGACGGGCGCGGCCGCGCAGGCCCACCGACAGCCGGCGCCGGGTGCCAGCGGGCAGGCTGAGCGTCTGGTCGACGGTGACCGTGCCCAGCCCGCGATGGGCCAGGGCGCGCACCACCTTGTCGCGCTTCCAGTCCGCCAGGGCGGGCGGGTCGAGGTGCTGAAGATCGCAGCCGCCACAGAGCGCGGCATGGGGGCAGGGGGGATCGACGCGCTCGGCGCTGGCCTCGATCACGGCCTCCAGCTCGGCGATCTCGCCGTCGCCCTTGCGGCCCTGGGGGCGCAGGCGAACCCGCTCGCCGGGCAGGGCCCCGGCGACATAGAACAAGCGCTCGCCGCCGCTTGCCGGACGGGCCAGACCATCGCCGCGATCCCCCAGGGCATGGACGATGGCCTCGAGGGGCGAGGAGGAGGGGCGCTTACGGGACTTACGCGGGGCGGCGGTCATTCTTGGGGAAATCCATCGACAAAAGGAGGTGATATGGCTAAAGCGGCAAGCGGAACGGCCGATGGCGGCTTTTCCGCGGGGGGTACCGCTCTAATTTATTGACTCTCGTTCAAAGTCTTGGCGCTAAAGGGTGCTCAATGAGCGCCGTTTGATCTAGCACGCTTGACCGGCGAGGGCCACCTCGGGCACCGTACCGCTCCGCTCCGTCGCGCACTATGGAGAACTCCATGCGTCCGCTTTCCGTTATCGCCGCCGCCTGTGCTCTTGCTCTGGGCTTGGCTCCCGTTTCCCAGGCCGGTGCGGCGGATGTCAAGCATGTCGCCGTGACCCAGATCGTTGAGCATCCCGCCCTTGACGCCGCCCGCGAGGGGGTTCGCGAAGCCCTGGCCGAAGCCGGCTGGAAGGTTGGCGAAAACCTGACCTGGACCTTCGAGTCCGCGCAAGGATCGGTGGGGACGGCGGCGCAGATCGCCAAGAAGTTCGTTGGTTTACAACCCGATGTGATCGTCGCCATCGCCACGCCCTCGGCGCAGACCGCCGTCGCCTCGGCCAATGGCATTCCGGTCATCTTCTCGGCGGTGACCGATCCGGTCGGGGCGCGGCTGGTGCGCTCGCTGGAAAATCCCGGCGTGCCGGTCACCGGCAGCAGCGACATGCTGCCCTTGCCGCTCCATCTGGCGATGATCCGCCGGGCCCTGCCGCAGTCCAAAACCGTCGGCGTGCTTTATAATGCCGGCGAGGCCAATTCGGTGGCCCTGGTCGAGACCCTGAAGACGGTCGCCCCCGCCCAGGGCTTCACCATCGTCGAGTCGACGGCGCCGCGGTCGAGCGACGTGCTGGGCGCCGCCCGCAATCTGGTGGGCAAGGTCGACGCCATCTATGTTCCGACCGACAATACGGTGATTTCCGCCCTCGAGGCCGTGGTCAAGGTCGGCATCGACAACAAGCTGCCGGTTTTCGCCGGCGATACGGCCTCGGTCGCCCGGGGCGCCGTGGCGGCGACCGGCTTTGACTACCACGATCTTGGCCTGCAGACCGGCCGCATGGTCGCCCGGGTGCTGGCCGGCGCTGATCCGCGCACCATGCCCGTCGAGACGATCCAAAAAACCGACCTTTACGTCAATCCGGCGATGGCCGAGCGCATGGGCCTGACCCTGCCGCCCGACATGATCGCCGACGCGGCCAAAATTATCGAGTAATCACGCCGCTTCACCATCCGTGACGGTGGATCGCGGTCTTTACCGGCCATGATCCCCCGTACCGCCGTTTGATCCGGGCGGGTCGCCGTTCCTTTTGGCAAAAGCGGCCCCTCTGGTCCTTGGGAGAGTCCCCCGGTGAGTCTTATCGCCTTTCTCGGCGCCGTCGAGTCCGGACTGATTTTCGGTCTTGTCGCGCTGGGCGTTTTCCTTTCTTTCCGCATCCTCGACTTCCCGGACCTGACGGTGGACGGCAGTTTCCCCTTGGGCGGCGCCGTTTCGGCCACTTTGATCGTTTCGGGCTGGGACCCCTTCCTGGCCACGGCGATCGCCATCGTCGCCGGGGCGATGGCCGGGGCGGTCACCGCTCTTCTTAATGTCAAGCTGCGGATCTTGCATTTGCTGGCCTCGATCCTGACGATGATCGCCCTTTATTCGGTCAATCTGCGGATCATGGGGCGGCCCAATGTCGCCTTGCTGATGGAGCCGACGGTCTTCTCGCTTGTCGAGGCGCCGGGCATGCCGTCCCGGTCCTGGATGATTCCGGCCGTTCTGCTGGTGGTCATCGTCCTCGCCCTGATCGCCTTCAACCTGTTCATGGCCTCGCGCGCCGGTCTGGCCATGCGCGCCACCGGGGCCAATGCCCGCATGGCCGGAGCGCAAGGGGTGTCGACGGCTGGCGCCATCGTGCTTGGCATGGCGATGAGCAATGGTCTGGTCGCCCTGGCCGGGGCGCTGTTCGCCCAATCCCAGGGCGGGGCGGACGTGACCATGGGCGTCGGGGTGATCGTCGTCGGTCTGGCCTCGGTGATCGGCGGCGAGGCGGTGATGCCGACGCGCACGGTGCTGCTGGCCTCGATCGCCTGCGTCATCGGCGCCATCATGTATCGTCTGGCCGTGGCCCTGGCCTTGAACGCCGATTCCATCGGGCTGCAGGCCCAGGATCTCAATTTAATCACCGCCGTGCTGGTGGCGGTGGCCATGGTGCTGCCCGGGTCGCGCGCCTCGTTGCGCCGCAACTTCCGCCGGGTGCTTGGTCTTGGCGACGGCAATGGTGGCGGAGGAGCGCGGCCATGATCATCGCCGATAATCTGCATGTGGTGTTCAACGCCGGAACGCCCCTGGAAAATCCCGCCCTGCGCGGCCTTACCCTGGATATCCCCGAAGGCCAGTGGGTGACGGTGATCGGCTCCAATGGCGCGGGCAAAAGCACCTTCTTGAACGCGCTGTCGGGCGAGATCAGCCTGTCGAGTGGGCGGATCATGATCGGCAGCGAGAACGTGACCCGCCTGCCGGTCTGGCGTCGCGCCGGTCTGGTCGCCCGCGTCTTCCAAGATCCCTTGGGCGGCACCTGCGAGCGGCTGACCGTCGAGGAGAACATGGCTCTGGCCTTGCGGCGGGGCGGTTTGCGTGGCCTGCGCCCGGCCCTGGCCCGGGGCGAACGCGCCCTGTTGCGCGAACGGCTGTCGCGCCTGGGATTGGGCCTTGAAGACCGGCTTGGCGATCGCATGGGGTTGTTGTCGGGGGGGCAGCGTCAGGCGGTCAGCCTGCTGATGGCGACCATGGCGCCTTTGCGCATCCTGCTGCTGGACGAGCACACCGCCGCCCTTGATCCGCGCACCGCCGATCTGATCTTGCGGTTGACCGAGGATCTTGTGCGCGAACAGAAGCTAACGACGCTGATGGTCACCCATTCGATGAAGCAGGCGCTCACCCATGGTGATCGCACGGTGATGCTGCACGAGGGGCGGGTAGTGCTTGATATCCAGGGGCCGGAACGGGCAGGGATGACGGTGGAAAAGCTGCTGGCCGAATTCTCGCGCCAGCGCGGCGAAGAGATCGACGACGACAAGCTGCTGCTGGGATAGGACCCTTATCTGACGGGGGAGACGATCATGCTGGGGGACGTCCTCAAGGACATGCGGGTGATCGACATGGGGCAATATATACCCGGTCCCTTCGCCTGCCTGCTGCTCTCCGACCTTGGCGCCGAGGTCATCAAGATCGAACCGCCCGGCGGCGACCCCATGCGGCTTTTCGGTCCGCTCGATCCCGATGGCGTCAGCCCGCTCTACAAGGTGCTCAATCGCAACAAGACGGTGGTGACCCTCGATCTGAAAAGCGCCGAGGGCAAGGCCGGCCTCGCCACCCTGATCGGGCGCTCCCATGGCCTGGTCGAAAGCTTTCGGCCCGGGGTGATGGAGCGGCTGGGCTTTGGCGAGGCGGCCCTGGACGGACTGAACCGGGCGTTGGTCCATGTCATGGTTTCGGGCTTCGGCCAGACCGGTCCCTGGCGCGATCGCGCCGGTCACGACATGACCTATCTGGCGCTGAGCGGCGCCTTGGCGATGAGCGGCACGGCCGATCAGCCGGTGGCGCCCTTTCCGCCGCTGGCCGATCACGCCGGGGCGATGATGGCGGTGGTCGCCATGCTCGCTGGCTTGCTGCGGCGGTTGCGCAGCGGGCGCGGCGGTCATTACGACCTGTCGCTTTATGAAAGCGCCCGCGCCCTCAACGCCATGGGGTTGGCCCTGGCGGCCCGGGGGGCGCCGACCGCCCGCGGCCACGATCTGCTCAATGGCGGCGCGGCCTATTACAAGATCTATGGCACGGCCGATGGCGGCCATCTCGCCGTCGCTCCGATCGAACCCAAGTTCTGGGCCGCCTTCTGCGCCGCCCTTGACCGGCCCGATCTGGTCGCCCGCCAGAGCGAGCCTTTGCCGCAGACGGCGCTGATCGCCGAGCTTGAGGCGCTGTTTGCCACCCGCGATCGCCAAGCCTGGATGGCCGTGCTGGGGCCGGCGGATTGCTGTGTTGAACCCGTATGCCGTCCCGACGAGGTTCTGGCCGGGGTTCTGGAGGCGCCAAGGGGCATGGTCCATAGCGGAACGGATGGACTTATAGACCTTTTGTTGCCTATTCTCCTGGCCGAGTCGGGGGCCGCGCCACGCCAACCCCTGCGCGAGGCGACGATCGACGAGGCGATCGCCCTGTGGGATCGGGTCGGGCATTAGGCGGAGCCGGCGCTAAGTCCCCGGTTGACTGTGGTTTTATCAATTTCCACCCAACCGTGTTTCCCAATCCCGTCGAAAAAGGCGCTTTTTCACGGCCTTCGCCTTGAATTCGCCTTTTCCTCTTCATACTGTCCACCGGCGCCGGGTTATCGACCAACCCTGCGTTTTCCTTTATGGATGCCCGGTAAACCAAGAAGCGAAAGCCCAAGGCTTTTGGGGACGTGTGATGATTGAACTTTTTTCGGTTGTCTTTCTGGTCGCTTTGATCATCCGCTTTCTCGAATCCCGCTTTGAGCGTCGGCAGAAGCGTCTGGACAAGGCCTTCCGCCGCGCCCGCTATTTTTCGATCTCGGGAATTTCCCGGTAAGGTTGAAGAAAAAGGCAGGGTTCGTCGGTTCGGGCAAGGTGGTATCTATATACCAAAGGCCTACAGCCCTCGACCGAAAAGGGCCCGGCCGCGGAACTCCCTTGCCCGCAGGCGGCCTATCACCCGTCCATCCCTGAAACGACTCCTAAGATCTCCCTTGGCGCGAGGCGACGATAGACGTGGCTTCGGGCGACGGCTATGGTGGACGCAACCCATGATTAGGGGGTCACGGTAAGGGATCGAAGGGTCTTTGGCGTCCATGCACCGTATCTTGATGGTGGAGGATTCGCCCTCCAACGCCGAACTTTACGCCACCTATCTGAGGGCGTCGGGGATGACCGTCACCTTGGCCGGGACGGGAGGGCAGGCCCTCGACTATCTGGTCGCCGATGCCAGCGCCTTCGATCTGGTGGTGCTCGATCTCGGTTTGCCTGATATGGACGGCCTGGAAATCCTGCGCAAGCTGGGCGGTCCGGCGGCGATGCCGCCGACTGTCGTGCTGACCGGGTCGGGATCGGTGCGCCGCGCCGTCGAGGCGATGCGCGAGGGGGCGATCGATTTCCTGGTCAAGCCCTGCGGCGCCGACAAACTGCGCACCGCCGTTGAAGAGGCTTTGGAGCGGCGCACGCCCACCGCCGAAGGCCGGGCGCCGGCCGCCGATCCGACCCGGGCCAAACGCGGCCCCTCGGGTTTTCTGGGCTCCTCACCGGCCATGTCCAACGTCTTTAGCTTGATCGAGGCGGCGGCGGCCAGCAGCACCGCCAGCGTGTTCATCACCGGCGAGACCGGGACGGGCAAGGAACTCTGCGCCAACGCCATCCATAATCTGTCGGACCGTCGCAACGGCCCCTTCGTCGCCATCAACTGCGGCGCCATTCCCCGCGAATTGATGGAAAGCGAGATCTTCGGCCATCGCAAGGGCGCCTTCACCGGGGCGATCAACGACCGCGAGGGCGCGGCCAGCCGGGCCGATGGCGGAACCCTGTTCCTTGATGAACTGTGCGAGATGGACCTCGATCTTCAGGTGAAGCTGCTGCGCTTCATCCAGACCGGCACCTATCGCAAGGTGGGCGACGGCGCCGATCGTCAGGTCAATATCCGCTTCGTCTGCGCCACCAATCGCGATCCGCTGGTCGAGGTCAAGGCCGGGCGCTTCCGCGAGGATCTGTATTACCGGCTTTATGTGGTGCCCATCCACCTGCCGCCGCTTTCGGCGCGCGGCGATGACATCATCTTGCTGGCCCGGCGGTTTCTCGCCGATTTCTCCAAGCTCGAAGGCAAGCGCTTCCAGGAGTTCTCGGCCGATGCCCTGGGGCGGATCATGGCCTATCGCTGGCCGGGCAATGTCCGCCAGCTTGAAAACGTCGTGCGCAATATCGTCGTGCTCAATGACGGGGTGACGGTCGAGCCGACCATGTTGCCACCGCCGCTTGACTGCGTCGAAGCCGTGGTCAGCCTGCCCGTCGACCCGCAAAGCGCCACCGGGGCCGTTGTTGGCGGGGGAACGCTGTCGCTTGATGAGATCCTCGCCCGCCCCTTGGCCGAACTGGAAGCCATGGCCATCGACGCCGCCTTGCGGTTGTCGGACAACAATGTGACGCGGGCGGCGCGGCTTCTTGATGTCTCGCCCTCGACCATCTATCGCAAGCATTCCGCCTATAAATCGGGCGGAACGGGCGGAAGCGCCGGGCGCTGAGGCTTGGGGCCGGTCCGGGGCTTGCAACCGGGGCGGCGTCGGGGTCTTATCGAGATCAGCCCCCCGCAAGGTCGCCACGCGCGAACCCGTCCCGGAAAGCCCGCTTATGCAGATTTACCTGCCGATCGCCGAGATGTCCGTCAACGTTCTGCTCATCCTTGGCATGGGGGGGGTCGTTGGGTTCCTATCGGGGCTGTTCGGGGTTGGCGGCGGCTTCCTGCTGACGCCGCTTTTGATCCTCTATGGTGTTCCCCCCGCCGTCGCCGTCGGCACCCAGGCCAATCAGATCGTCGCCACCTCGGTCGCCGGCGTCCTCGCCCACATGCGGCGCGGCAATGTCGACTTCAAGATGGGCTTCGTGCTGCTGATCGGCGGTCTGGCCGGATCGGTGGTCGGCGTCTGGCTGTTCGCCCTGTTGCACCGCCTGGGCCAGATCGATCTGGCGATTTCGCTAAGCTATGTGATTTTCCTGGGCGCGGTCGGCGGCTTGATGTTCGTGGAAAGCGCCACCGTGCTGATCCGCCGGCGGCGCTCGCCCGGCGTGCCCGTCGCCCGTGGGCCCGGGCGCCACACTTGGATGCATGGCCTGCCGCTCAAGATGCGCTTTCGGCGCTCCAAGCTTTACATCAGCGCCATTCTGCCGCTGACCATCGGCTTTCTGGTTGGCATCCTGGCGGCGATCATGGGCGTGGGCGGCGGCTTCGTCATGGTGCCGGCGATGATTTATCTGCTGGGCATGCCGACCCAGGTCGTGGTGGGAACCAGCCTGTTCCAGATCATTTTCGTCGCCGCCTCCACCGCCATCCTCCAGGCGGCGGTCAATCAAACGGTGGATGTCGTGCTGGCCCTGCTGCTGCTGGCCGGGGCGGTTTTTGGCGCCCAGGCCGGGGCCAAGGCCGGGGCCCGACTGCGCGGCGAGCAACTGCGCGCCCTGCTGGCGGTGATGGTTCTGCTGGTCTGCGGCAAGCTGGCTTACGACCTTATGGCGACCCCGGGCGAGATGTTCTCGTTTGGCGCCCTGCTCGATTGAGCGCTTAACCCCCGTATCCTCTGGATTTTTTTGCGACCAATCGCCCCGCTGCCGGCATCCCTCCCGCCTGTGGAACGTTGCGTTTCGGTCAAACGGGTTCCATCTTTTGTCGAGGGGGATAGCCGATGGGGCCTGCGGGCAAGGGGATTTATCGCAGTATGATAAAGGCGCGCCCGGCGACACGCGCCCTGGTGGCGGCCGCCTTTGTCGCCCTGCTCGCCCGCTCGGGCCTTGCCGCCGGTGATCCTGAACCCGGCACGAGCGAGGCCGAAAAGGCCGCCGTCAATCGCCCCGGGTCGGGGGCGGGGTTTCCCTATCGGGTCACCATCACCGTCGCCAATGATCCCGAGGACCTGACCCCCTGGCTACGCGAGGTTTCCCAACTGGCCGCCCTGGAAGGCGATCCGCCCTTTACCCGCATGGGTTTGGAGCGCCGCATCCAATCCGATCTCGATCGCTTCCATAAGGCCCTGCGCTCGCGCGGCTATTACGATGCGGACTTGAGCGCCGATGTCCGCGACTCCGCGCCCGGGCCGGCCATGGTCGAGGTTCGCGCCGATCCCGGCCCGGTTTATCAGGTCGCCAAGGTCGCCATGGACTACCGGGGGGCAAGCGATGTCGACGGCCTGCCCCAGGGGGCCGACGCCGTCGGGCTGAAGCTGGGGCAGACGGCGCGCGCCGATGACGTGCTGGCCGGCGAGAAGCGGCTGAGCGAGGACTTGCGCAAATCCGCCCGGCCGCTGGCCAAGGTGGTCGACAAGGTGGTGGTGGTCGATCACGCCGGCCGGACCATGGAGGTGACCTATGTGGTCGAGCCCGGGCCCGTCGCCGATTTCGGCGCCTTGCGGGTCAGCGGCCTTGATCGGGTGAAAGAGTCCTTCGTGCGCAAGATGGTGCCCTGGCGCGAGGGTGAGGCCTATGACGAGGACCAACTGCGCGCTCTGCGCAAGCGCCTGTCCGACAGCCGGCTGTTTGCCACCGTGCACCTGACGCCGGCGGCCGAGGTTGGCGCCGATGGCCGCATTCCCATCGATTTAACGGTCAGCGAGGGGGCGCACCGCACCATTTCCGCCGGCGTCAGCTATGCCACCGATACGGGGGCGGGGGCGACGCTGCGCTGGGAACACCGCAATCTGCTGGGGGCGGGCGAGAAGTTCCGCGCCGATGTCGTCGCCGCCCAAAAAGAGCAATCCCTCGACCTCACCTTTCGCAAACCCTATTTCCTCGATCCCCGCCAGACCTTGACCATGAACGCCAGCGTTTCGCGCGAGGATGGCGAGGCCTATAGCGGCGAGGTCGGCGAACTCGGCATGGGCCTGGAACGCGAGGTTTGGGAGCACTGGCGCCTCAGCGGCGGGTTGGCCTTTGAATACGGCCAGTTGGTCTGGGAGGCCGATCCCTCCGACGCGCGCCGCCGCCATATGCTGGCCGGCGTGCCGCTGTCGGCCATCCGCGATGGGACCGACGATCTGCTCGATCCCACCACCGGCACCCGCCTCGCCCTGGCCGCCACTCCTTTCGCCGGACAGGTCGATGGCGCCGGCACGACCTTTCTCGTGCTTGAAACCACCGGTTCGGCCTATTACCCGGCGATCGAGAACCGCCTTGTGCTGGCCGGGCGGGCCCGGCTGGCCAGCCTGACCGGGGCCGATCTCACCAATGTGCCGCCCAATCACCGCCTGTTCGCCGGTGGCGGCGGATCGGTGCGCGGCTATGGCCATAACCTGATCGGTCCGCTCAATGGCGACGACGATCCGACCGGCGGCCGCTCGGCCGCCGAAATCGGCGTCGAGGCCCGCATCAAGATCACCGAGACCATCGGCATCGTGCCCTTTCTCGATGGCGGTCTGGTAACCACCGAATCCTGGCCGAGCTTCAGCGAGGATATCCGCTGGGGCGCCGGTTTGGGGGTGCGCTACCACACCTCGTTCGGGCCGCTGCGCGCCGATGTCGCCATGCCGCTCAATCCGCGCGGATCGGACGACAGCTTCCAGGTTTATATCAGTCTCGGGCAGGCGTTCTGACATGGCGACAACCGATCCTCTTCCTCCGCCCTCCCAGGCACCGGGCGCGCAGCTGGCCCGTGGGCTGGCCTGGGGTGTTTCCGGGCTGCTTGCCCTGCTGGTGGTGATCGTTGGCGGGCTGCTCGCCCTTGGTCAGACCGATGGCGGCCGTTCGTGGCTGAAAGAGACGATCGAAAGCGCGGTCAGCGCGCCCGATGGTCTTGGCCTGCGCATCGGCGCCCTGGAAGGCGCCTTGCCCGGCCAGATCATCTTGCGCGACGTGGCGCTGAGCGATCCGCAAGGGGTGTGGTTGACCCTGGGGCGGGCCGAGGTGCTGTGGTCGCCCCTGGCCCTGCTTGGCGGCCGCCTGTCGGTCGAGGCCCTGCGGACCGAGGGGTTGGCGATCGCCCGCCCCCCCGCCTTGCCGTCCTCTCCCGAAGACCCGGACGCTGAGGGCTTTGATTACCGCCTGCTCGCCCGGCTGCGCATCGGCGAGTTGGCCGTTCCCGATCTGTCGCTGGGCGAGGCGCTGGTCGGCGAGGCGGTGCGCTTGGCCCTGACCGGGCGGCTGGAGCCTGCGGGCGCGGCGATCTCCGGGGTGTGGCTGACGCTTGATCGCACCGATGGCAAGCCGGCCCATCTCGGGCTGGTCGCCGAGGCCGGCGGCGCGCCGCTGGCCTTGAGCGTCGATCTGGCCGCCCATGAACCCGAAGGCGGGATCGTTGCCCGGCTGCTTGGCCTTGAGGAGCGGACGGCGCTGGCCCTCGATCTGAAAGGGCAGGGGCCTTTGGCCGACTGGCGGGGGCGGATCACCCTGCGGGCCGAGGATCTGCTGGCCGTCGAGGGCCCGCTGACCCTGGCGCGCGACGAAACGGGCGCCCTGGCCGCCGGCGCCGATCTTCGCTTTCGGCCTTTGGCCAAGGCGCCGCCCCGGCTGAGGGCCGCCCTCGCCCCCGAGGCGACGGTAAGCCTGCGCGCCCGCGATGATGGGAACGGCGGCAAGGCCCTTGATCACCTTGGCGCCAGCGGGCCGGGCTGGACCCTTACGGCCCAGGGCGCTGTGGGCAAGGAGGGCGCCCTTGATCTCGTCCTTGATGGCGCTCTGCACGGTGCCGGCGCCTTGGGCGGCCTCGTTCCCGACCTTGGGCTTGGCACGGCGCGGGTGAGCCTTCGGGCCGGCGGCAGCCTGGAGGCTCCGACCGCTCGGGCCGAGGCGACGATCAACGCCCTGGACCTGCCCGGCGCCGTCACGGCGAAAACCCTGGCCCTCACCGCCACCGCCCAGCCCGAGGGGGCCAAAACCGCCCTGTCGATCACCGTCGGCGGCGAAGATCTATCCCTGACCGCCGGTGGTCCGGCCCTGGCCGCCGCCCTGGGGCCTTCGCCGTCCCTGGCGATCAAGGGCCTGTTCGATGCCGAAGAAAGCCGGCTGACCCTGTCGGATCTCGTGCTGTCGGGGGCGGCGGTCGGGCTGGGGGGAACCGCCGATCTGGATCTTGATGGCGCGCAAGGCGGTGGTTTGCTGGTTCCTGCCGCCGATCTGACCCTGACCTTGCCCGATCTGGCGCCGCTCGGCGACGCGCTGGGCCGACCGCTGGCCGGGCGGCTTGACGCCCATCTGCTGGCCGAGGAGGTCTCGCTTGAGCCGCGGCGCGGTCGCCTGCGCCTGGAGGCGCGCGGCAAGGATCTGGCGTTCGGCGGGGGCCCCGCCGACCGGGTCTTCGGCCCCGCCCCGGGGTTGATCGCCGGGTTGAGCCTGGGCGAGGACGGCGCCATCACCCTTGACTCGCTCGCCCTTGACGCGCCGGGGGCGACGCTGACGGGGCAGGGCGGTCTGGCGACGGACGGCACCCTGGATGCCAGTCTTGGCGCCTCGCTCTCCGACCTTGGCGCGGTTCTTCCCGGCTTCAGCGGATCGCCCTCCCTGGAGATCACCGCCTCGGGGCCCTTGGCCGATGCGGCGCTGTCGCTGTCGCTGCGGGCCGATCGGCTGGCCGGGGCGGGGATCGAGGCCCGGGCGCTTGATCTGACCCTGGCCATGGGCGGCCTGGGGAGCGAGCCGGCCGGGGTGCTCGAAGGATCGGCCAAGCTTGGTGGCCAACCGGTGACGCTGTCGCTGCCCTTCGCCCTGAAAAACGATTTCGCCGCCCTGGAGCTGTGGCAGGCCGAGCTGGCCCTGGGATCGGCGCGGCTTGGCGGCGATCTTGCGGTTGATCTGGAAACAAAGCTGAGCGAAGGCGCGCTGACCCTGGCCGTCCCCTCGCTGGCCGTGTTGAAGGCCGTGGGGGCGCCACCGATGACCGGTTCGCTCACCGCCAAGGCCACCTTGGATCGGGCGGGCGGGCGCCAGGGGGCGGTTGTCAGCCTGCGCGCCCCGCAAGCCACCTTGGACTCCCTGGCCGTCGGCCGCCTGACCCTGGACATGAAACTGGCCGATGCCCTGGGCAAGCCGACGCTCAAAGCCGAGGCCGGGGCGAGCGGCGGAGCGGCGGGCGGCGTCGCCTGGAACCGGCTGAGCGTGAAGGCCGAGGGGGCTTTGAGCGATCTGGCGCTGACCTTGGCCCTTGATGGGTCGATGGCGCGCGCCGTTTCGGCCAAGGCCCCGCCCGCCAGATCCGCCCAGGCGCCGCCGGCCAAACTGACCAAGACGCCCCCCGTCAGCGGCCCGCGCGATCCCTTGAGCGCCCGTCTCGTCGCCCGCCTTGCCATCACCGAGGGGACGACGAAGCTGCGGCTGACGACCCTGGACGCCAGCTTGCGCGATCGCCGCCTGAGCCTGCTGGCCCCGGCCACCCTGACGATGGCCGGCGAGGATATGATCCTTGATCGCCTGCGGCTGAGCCTTGCCGGCGGCGAGCTGCAGGCGAGCGGGTCGCGGCGCGGCGGGGCGGTGAAGGCCACGCTTGACGCCCGGGCGATCCCCCTTGCCTTGGCCGATCTGGTGGCACCCGATTTGGGGCTTGAGGGCCGGCTCGATGGCCGGGTGTCTTTAAGCGGATCGGCAAGCCGCCCAACCGGCGAGGCGGCGATCACGCTGTCGCGGCTGAAAACCAAGGCCGTCCCCGACCGCGCCCTGGAGGTCCGCCTGGATGCGACGCTGGGCGCGCGCAGCCTGGATGGCACGCTGAGCGTGGCCGGGTTCGCCGGTCAGCCGCTGCGCGCCACCGCCAGCCTGCCGCGCGGCGCCGGACTGGCGATCGACCGCACCAAGCCTTTGACGGCGCGGGCCGATTGGCGTGGCGATGTGCGGGCCCTGATGGATTTCACCCCGCTGATCGACCATCGTCTGAGTGGCGCCACGGTGATCGATATCCTGGTGACGGGGTCGATCGATGCGCCGATCGTCAGCGGCGGGGTTTCCCTGAAGAACGGCGCCTATGAGAATTTGTCGACCGGCACCGTGCTGCGCGAGATCGCCCTGGCGCTGCGGGCCGATGGCGGGCGCACCGTTACCATCGATCTGGACGCCCGCGATGGCGGCAAGGGCCGGGTCAGCCTGAAGGGGCGGGTTTTACTGGTCGATTTGACCCGGCCGATCGGGCGCATCGATCTTGATATCACCCAGGCGGTGGTGGTGCGCCGCGACGATGCCGTCGCCGAGATCTCGGCCGATCTGGCCATGGTGCTGGCGGCCGATCAAATGACCGTGAGCGGCACCGTCACCACCGGCCCGGTGGAAATCCGTCTGGTCGGCGGCGGCGGTCCCAGCATTGCCGAGCTTGATGTGGTGGAGATCGGCGGCAAGGGTCAGGCGACCAGCGCCACCCAGGCGGTGGCCGATCGCGAGGCCCTGCGAATGGCCGCGCAAACGCCGATCCCGGTGCTGCTTGATATCACGGTCAGCTTGCCGCGCCGGGTTTATGTGCGCGGCCGGGGCGTCGATTCCGAATGGGAAGGCAAGCTGAACGTGGGCGGAACGGCGGCGGCGCCCAAGGTGGTGGGAACCATCACCACGTTGCGCGGGCAGGCCGATGTGCTTGGCCGCACCTTCTCCCTGCGCAAGGGCGAGGTGCGGTTTGATGGCGGCATGCCGATCGATCCGCTGCTTGATGTGGTCGCGGCCAATGATACGGGCGAGGTGGTGGCGCTGGTTTCGGTCAGCGGCACCGCCTCGGACCCGCAAATCGGCTTTTCTTCCGAACCGGCCCTGCCCAAGGACGAGGTGATTTCGCAGATTTTGTTTGGCAAGACCTCGGGCGAATTGTCGGCTTTCGAAGCCATCCAACTGGCCGAGGCGGCCAGCCAATTGGCCGGTGTCGGCGGGGGCGGCGGGGTGATCCAGTCGCTGCGGGCGATGACCGGGCTCGACGTGCTCAAGCTCGGCGAGGGGGCGACGGGCGGGACGACACTGGAAGCCGGGACGTATCTGCGCGAGAATGTCTATATTGGCGTCGAGCAGGGCCTGGGACTGCAAGACAGCGCCATCGAGGTTCAGGTGGAGCTGACCCCGTCGATCAATCTGGAAAGCAAGGTTGGGGCCACCGGGGCCAGCGAGGCCGGTGTGTTCTGGAAGAAGGATTATTGATAGGATTGAAAGGGTTTGGATCCATCCGCCAGGGAACCCTTGCAATCGCGTCCTCATTCTCGGATAACCACATGAGATTAAACACCAATATCGTCTTCGGGCGGAAAGAGTCATGAGCGCGACCAATTTGGCACCAATGCTGCGGCATCCAGAATTGAAACGCCTTTACGGCAAATGGTCCGATCTGCGCGGCGAGGGTGAAATTCCCATGGCCGTCGATCTTGACCCGGCCGTGCTACGCCCCTGGCTTTCTCACCTCGTTGTGATCAATGTCGAGGACGATGGGCGTTTCATCTATAGTTTCTACAGCACGGAATATGCCGAACTGTTCAATGGCGATCGGGTGGGGCAGTCGATCGATACCCTGCCGGCCAGCCAGCGCGATCTTCTCAAGCGCGAATATGAACAGGTCTGCCTTGAACAACTTCCGGTTTCGCGGGTCTATACCGGGAGCTTCGGCGGCGAGGAACAAATCTGGGAGCGGCTGGTGCTGCCCTTCCTGTCGCGGGACGGAGAGGTCACGAAATTGATGGTCGCTGCCTACAGGTTATCGTGATGAGCGCACAGGTGTTTCAGCCCGGCGTCGATACCGCGCCGATGACTTCGGCCCAGGGAACGAAGGCCGAGGAGTTCAATCTGTGGTGCGCCATGAACAACCGGCCCTTCGCCCTGCGCCTGTCGGGCTGGCAGGACGGGTCGCGCGAATGGTGCATCGAAGCCGATCGCGGCCGGCCGGAAGCCGCCGCCATCTGGGGAACGGGGACCGACGAGGAGGCGGTGGCCACCGCCATCGCCTATGCCTTCGTCGCCGGGATCGAATGGGCCGAAGCCGAGCGCGCCTTGCAAGACGCCGATGACGAGGCCGAAGAGGGGCGCGGCGAGCCCGAGGTCGAATGGCTTGACGAGGACGAGTTCGAAGAGCGCACCGATGCCCTGCGCGCCGGCCCGCCGCCGCTTTCCACCAAGATCGCCGGCAGCCGCGTCGCCGGACAGATCACGGTTCGTCTGCCCGAGCCCGATCGGCCCGACTTCGGCGTGACCGAGTCCTCTGTGCCCGAAGCCGAGGCGTTGGTCGTAGACGACCTTGAGCCCGCCCCCGAGGAGATCCTTGAGCCCGCCGTCGCCCAGCCGGTGATCCGCTCGCCGCTGGCCCTGGAGGCCGAACCGCTTCCCGATGCCATCTTGCCGCCCTATCACCTGCCCGCCGTCGATCTGCTGGGCGGCGGCGATCCCAAGGACGCCATCGAGGAAGAGAGCAACGAGAACGAACTGGCCGAACAGGCGGCCAAGCTTGAAACCGTTCTGCGCAATTTCCGGGTGCGCGGCGAGATCATGGAGGTCCGCCCCGGCCCCTGCGTGACGCTGTTCGAATTGGAACCGGTTCCGGGCACCAAATCCTCGACCATCATCAATCTGGCCGACGATATCGCCCGCTCGATGAGCGCGGTGACGGCGCGTATCGCCCTGGTTCCCGGCCGCAGCGTCATCGGCATCGAATTGCCCAATGCGGTGCGCGAAACGGTCTATCTCAAGGAAATCCTCGCCTCGGAAGCCTGGAAGACCTCGAAGGCCAAGCTGCCGATGGCTTTGGGCAAGAATATCGGCGGCGAGCCGGTGGTGGTCGATCTGGCCCGCATGCCCCACCTGCTGATCGCTGGCACCACCGGTTCGGGCAAATCGGTGGGCATCAACGCCATGATCTTGTCGCTGCTTTATCATCTGCCGCCCGAGCAGTGCCGGCTGATCATGGTCGATCCCAAGATGCTGGAGTTGTCGGTCTACGACGACATCCCCCATCTGCTGACCCCGGTGGTGACCGATCCGCGCAAGGCGGTGGCGGCGCTGAAGTGGGTCGTGCGCGAGATGGAAAGCCGCTACAAGGCGATGTCTCTGCTCGGCGTGCGCAATCTTGATGGCTATAACGCCCGCGTCACCGATCTGAACGCCCGGGGCGAACAGGTGACCAGCCGGGTACAGGTTGGCTTCGACAAGGAACGCCGCGAGCCGGTGTTCGAAGATCGCATCGTCACCTTGCTGCCGCTGCCCTTCATCGTCGTCGTCGTCGACGAGATGGCCGATCTGATGCTGGTCGCCGGCAAGGAAATCGAAACCCTGATCCAACGCTTGGCCCAGATGGCCAGGGCGGCGGGCATCCATCTGATCATGGCCACCCAGCGGCCTTCGGTCGATGTCATCACCGGCACGATCAAGGCCAATTTCCCGACGCGGATCAGCTTCCAGGTCACCAGCAAGATCGACAGCCGGACCATTCTCGGGGAATCGGGGGCCGAGCAACTGCTCGGGCAGGGCGATATGCTGTTCATGCAGGCCGGCGGCCGGATCAGCCGCGTCCATGGCCCCTTCGTCTCCGATCAGGAGGTCGAGGAGGTCGTGGCCCATCTGCGCACCCAGGCCCAGCCCGATTACGTCTATTCGGTGACCGAGGAGGACGACGACGAGGAGGCCGACTACCCCGGCGCCGGCGCCATTGACGAGGCGATCAGCGAAGAAGGCGACGACGGCGATCTCTATAGTCAAGCCCTGGCTGTCATCCTGCGCGAAGGCAAGGCTTCGGTCAGTTTCATCCAGCGCCACCTGCAAATCGGCTATAACCGCGCCGCCCGTCTGGTCGAAAGAATGGAAAACGAGGGGGTGATCAGTCCGCCCAACCACGTTGGCAAGCGTGAGATCCTGGTTTCGGCCCGTCAATACTTTGCCGGTCGCGGCGACGATTAAGCCGCCAGCCTTCCTGCGGCCGCATTCTTACCGTCTTGTCACTTGACGGATCCGCACCCAAAGCCGATGCGTAGAGACCAACGAGCATTGACCAAGGGCAAGGCGCCGCCTTTTTTTCGAAAAAGGCGGGCCGGGCGGAACAAAAGGAAGGGTGATGAGGATTCTGCGGCAGGCCGTTCTGGCGACCGTCCTTGTTCTGGGGGGGGGCGCGGCCTTGGTCGGGCGATCGTGGCTGATGCCCGATGCCGATGGCAAGCAGAGCGCCCCCGCCCTGCGGGCCCTGCCGGTCGAGGTGGCGGCGGTGCGGCGGGCGCGTGTGGCCGATCGGGTGGAAGCCGTGGGCACCACCCGCGCCCATCAGGCGATCGCCGTGGTCCCTTTGGCCTCGGGCCGCATCGTTGAGATGCCCTTTCCCCCCGGTCGCAAGGTCAATAAGGGCGATGTTCT